>JAWOEU010000017.1:0-19410 GCA_046482575.1 Fidelibacterota bacterium | reverse complement strand
TCATCACCGAAGCCACGGTCCGGACCATTAAAAACGGCGTGGTCACCTACGAGAAAAACGGCGAGAGCCTGTCCCGGACATTCGACAGCAGAGATCGAGTATCCTGCTGTCCTTTTCCGTCGGCAGAATGCGGGCAACAGCCCGGCGGAGCGGACTGAGCGCCCGGCGCAGCAACGGGTCGTAAATGAGAGCGTTCGCGTTCATGACGGTCCTTTGATTTGCGGGAAGCCGAACGGGTACAGGGGTGGCTGTTGTGTGAAGGATGCCATCGGATCGGCAGGAGAGAATATTACGGCAGATTTACGTTCGTGTTATAATATTATAGCCATCAGATCCCGCAATCACAATCAAAAAATACACGCGTCCGGAACGGCACCCGTTCTTCCATCTGTGGGTTTTTCCGCAGGAGCGGGGACAGAAAAGTGCTATACATATGCGAACAAATTTCGTACATTATCTGCTTGTAAAAAGGAGATCATATTATGAATAAACGACAGGCGATTGACAGCGAATTCTACCGGAAAATGCAATCCGGTATAGAGAAAGACCCGAAAGAATGTGTAATCAGAAACAGTATACTGAATGTCGGTCTGGACGAAACTGCCCTGGACCATAAGGCACAGACCCTGCAGCAGCATACTTTTTCGCTGGAGCTTGAGACCGGAAAGATCACCTCGCAGGAAAAGAGCGGGCGATGCTGGCTCTTTGCGGGATTGAACACCCTGCGGTACAAGATCATGAAAGACCTTGGCCTGGAGGATTTCGAATTGTCACAGTCCTATCCGATGTTTTTTGATAAACTTGAAAAGGCAAACTACTTACTGGAAAATATTCTGGAAACCCTGGAGGAGAAAAATGATTCCCGTTTGCTGATGTGGCTTCTGAATGATCCTCTCCAGGACGGCGGACAATGGGATATGTTCACTGCTCTGGTGGAAAAATACGGCCTCGTCCCCAAATCCGTGATGTCCGAGAGCTATTCCAGCAGTCACTCTTCCCGCATGAACGAGATCCTGACCCTTACGCTGCGCGGTAATGCTGCAGAATTGCGGAAATCACACCGTAAAGGCAAGAAAGAGGAAGTTTTACGCAAGGATAAAGAGCAGATGATAAAGGAGTTTTACCGATTACTTACAATGTTTCTCGGAATTCCCCCGAAGGAATTCACTTTTGAATATGTTGATAAGCATAAAGAATTTCACCGTGATACCGCTTGCACGCCCAAAAGTTTTTACGAAAAATATATTGGTACCGGACTGAAGGATTATATCAGCGTGATCAATGCACCAACGGAGGATAAACCCTTTAACCGCACGTTTACCGTAAAATATCTGGGAAATGTGGAAGGCGGGAATCCCGTGAAATACCTGAATGTGGATATCGGCACTTTAAAAGCCCTCGCCGTCAAACAGCTTAAGGACAAGACGCCCGTATGGTTCGGCAGTGATGTCGGCAAAAAGATGAAACGGGAGAAAGGTATCCTTGATGAAGATATTTATGATTATGCGCGAGCCCTGGATACACGTTTCACACTGGATAAAGGAAACCGGCTGGTCTACGGCGAGAGCATGATGACCCATGCGATGGTTCTTACCGGTGTAAATCTTGTCAATGAAAAAGCAAACCGCTGGAAGGTGGAGAACAGCTGGGGCGAGAAGAACGGCAGGAAAGGATATTTTGTCATGAGCGATAAATGGTTCGATGAATATGTTTATCAGATCGTTATCCATAAAAAATATCTTTCCGCGGAATTGAAAAAAACATGGGACAGCAAGCCTATTGAACTACAACCCTGGGACCCCATGGGTTCTCTTGCCTGAGATGAAGGGACGGGCAAATACATTTCCCGCCGGTTGATTTTATTTTGAAAAAATCCGAAAAAATATTATACTTCTTCAATATGCACAGAAAAAAAACCTGCAACGCAGGACAAGCACAGAAAGCCCTTCACATCTATGATAAAGCATCCCGTTTTATCATGGCCGGTGAAATATGTTGAAATATTTTATCCTCCGGAACATCGCACTCGCAAAAACGGTCACCTGGCGCTTAACTGCGTCCCTGATCACGATCGCGATCATTTATGCACTCACGGAAAAGCTCGTAATTGCCTTTTCCATTGTGGGCATTGAAGCTGTTACGAAAATGCTGCTGTACTGGGCGCATGAAAAAGTCTGGGGCTTCAGTTCCAGGCCCGCACCCGGTTCCCGGGTCAGGGCTTTGGTCAAGACCGCGACATGGCGAGTAGTGGCTTCCCTGGACACACTTTTGTTTGTTTCACTGATAACGCGGGAGATATCGGCAGGCACGGCGGCCGCCGTTATCGAAAGCGTGACAAAGACCGTGGCATACTATATTCATGAACGTATCTGGGATTATTTTCTCCGCAATCATTTTATGATCGATCTGCACACGCATTCGACCTGTTCCGACGGAACGCTTTCCCCGGACGGGATCATCAAACAGGCGATCCGGAAAGGCTGTGAATATATTTCCATTACGGATCATGATAACATCGATCACATGGAAAAACTGAAAAAAGTCCCGCGATCTGTCCGCTATATACCCGGCGTGGAGATAAGCGCGGAATTTCCGGGTACGCTGCATATCCTCGGATACGGTTTCAACCCCGGTCACGGAGAGCTGAAGACAACACTGAAAGAGCTGCAGGATGCACGTGCCCGCCGCAATGGATCCATGATCGCAAAAATGGCGGAAAGGGGATTCCATATCAGTATGAAAGAGCTCCTGGAAGAAGCCGGCGGCGAAACGGTCGGCCGCCCCCATTTTGCGAACCTGATGCTGAAAAAAGGATACGTCGCGTCTTATCAGGAAGCTTTTGACAAATATCTGGCTAAGGGAATGCCGCTGTATATGGACAAGAAGCGGCTGGAACCGGAAGAGGCGATCCGGCTGATCCGGGAAGCGGGCGGTATCCCGGTGATGGCGCATCCGTATCAGACGGGAATGGAAGGCGAACGGCTTGAAGAACTGGTAAAAGAACTCACCGGCATGGGACTGATGGGGATCGAGGCCTATTATTCGAAACATTCGAAAGAACAGACGGCAGAGTATCTGTACCTGGCAAAGAAATTCAGTCTTTTCGTTACGGCCGGTTCGGATTTTCACGGGGAGAACAAAAAAGATATTCAACTGGGACTTATGGTAAAGAAGAAAAACATCGAGTCCTTTCTGGAGGCGGTGTCATGAGATCTGCAAACGTGACCTGGCACAAGGGGGAGATCGACCGAAAGAAGCGCGAGAGGCTCCTCGCGCAAAAAGGCGTATGCCTTTGGTTCACGGGACTGTCCGGCTCCGGGAAGTCCACACTGGCCCGGGCGTTGGAAAAAGCCCTGTACGAAAAAGGCAGGCTGTGCTATGTGCTGGACGGCGATAATATACGGCACGGTCTCAACGGAGATCTCGGATTCTCCGCGGAAGACCGGCAGGAGAATATCCGGCGCATCGGGGAAGTGGCGAAGCTGTTCGTCGACGCGGCTGTGATCACGGTCACGGCATTCATCTCGCCTTTCCGCGAAGACCGTGATACCGTGCGGCAGCTGATACCGGAAGGCGGCTTTGTTGAGGTCTATGTCCGGTGTTCGCTGAAGGAATGTGAAAAAAGGGATGTCAAGGGACTTTATTCCAAAGCGCGGAAAAATGAGATAGAGGCGTTTACGGGCATTTCATCGCCCTACGAGGCACCGGTATCTCCGGAGATCACGGTGGATACGGAAAAAATGTCTCCCGAAGCCTGCATTAAGCATATCATGACATATTTGAAAGAACAACATATCACAGAGGGATCATGAACAACGAAAATTATTCATTATCACACCTGAAAGAACTGGAGGCGGAAGCCATCCACATTATCCGTGAGGTCGCGGCGGAATTCGAAAATCCCGTCATGCTGTATTCCGTCGGAAAGGACTCTTCCTGCATGGTGCGCCTGGCGGAAAAAGCATTCTATCCGGGCAAGGTCCCTTTCCCGCTGATGCACATTGATTCAAAATGGAAATTTCGGGAAATGATCGAATTCCGGAACCGCTACGCCAAAGAAAAGAACTGGGACCTTATTGTTCATTATAACAAGGAAGGCTTTGAAACAGGTGTCGGACCCTTTACCCACGGGAGCAAGGTCCATACGGATATTATGAAAACCCAGGCGCTTCTCCAGGCACTGGAACACTATCAGTTTGATGCCGCATTCGGGGGTGCACGCCGCGACGAAGAAAAATCCCGGGCCAAGGAACGCATATTCTCTTTCCGTGACAGCTTTCATCAGTGGGATCCCAAGAACCAGCGTCCCGAACTGTGGAGCATTTACAATACCAAGATCATGAAAGGCGAATCGATCCGCGTATTTCCGTTGTCAAACTGGACCGAGCTGGATGTCTGGCAGTATATACGTCTGGAAAATATTCCCATTGTTCCCCTGTATTATGCAAAAGAAAGGCCGGTGGTCACGTATAGCAATGCGCTTATCCTCGTCGATGATGAACGCATGCCGGAATCATTGCGGAAAAAAGCCAAAATGAAAAAAGTCCGGTTCCGCACCCTGGGGTGCTACCCGCTGACCGGTGCCGTCGAGTCCGAAGCCGATACCATTGAAAAGATCGTCGAGGAAATGATGGTCACCACCGCCTCGGAACGCACGACCCGCGTGATCGATTTCGATCAGGATGCCAGCATGGAGCAAAAGAAGCGGGAAGGGTATTTTTAAGGACAGAAGAAAGAAGGAAGTCCCCCAAAAAAACAATATCGGAAACGAAATATGAAGAAAAAAAAGAAAGACGCATTGAATATCGAGGAATTTCTCGCACAGGATGAAAAAAAGGACCTTCTGCGGCTGCTGACAGCCGGGTCCGTGGACGACGGAAAATCCACGCTGATCGGACGCCTGCTCTTTGACAGCAAGCGGTTGTACGAGGATCAGCTGCTGGCGCTGGAGCGCGACAGCAAGCGTGTAGGACATGCCGGGGAGAACATCGATTACGCTCTGCTTCTAGACGGGCTCAAGGCCGAACGCGAACAGGGGATCACCATTGATGTCGCCTACCGCTATTTTTCGACCAACAAACGCAAGTTCATCATTGCCGATACTCCCGGGCATGAACAGTATACCCGGAACATGGTCACCGGCGGTTCGACCTCCAGTCTCGCAGTGATTTTGGTGGACGCCCAAAAAGGTGTTATCACCCAGACAAAACGTCACACCTTCCTTGTTCATCTTCTCGGCATTCAGCACGTCATTCTTGCCGTCAACAAAATGGACCTTGCGGACTACAGCGAAAAAGTCTTTGACGGGATCTGCGCTGATTACAAGAAATTCATTACCCGACTGGACATTCCGGATGTCCATTTCATTCCCATGAGCGCTCTTCACGGCGATAATGTGGTAAACCGCAGCAAGCGCATGCCCTGGTACAAGGGGGAAGCGATCCTGGAACTGCTGGAGAATATCCATGTCATGTCCGACCGGAATTTCGTGGACATGCGCTATCCCGTGCAGTACGTACTGAGACCCGAGCACGGGTTCCGGGGATTCAGCGCCAAGGTAGCGAGCGGGATCATCCGTAAGAACGACGAGGTAATGGTACTGCCGTCGCGCAAGATCAGCCGTGTAAAAAAGATCGTTACCTATGACGGTGACAGAGATTATGCTTTTCCGCCGCAGAGTGTGACCGTGACACTGAAAGACGAGATCGATATCAGCCGGGGCGATATGCTGGTGCACAAGAACAATCAGCCGCGTGTCGAGCGGCATTTTGAGGCCATGCTGGTGTGGATGGACGAGAAGCCCATGGACCCCAATGCACATTTTATCATCAAGCAGACGACCAATACCACCAAGGCACGTGTTGATACCATCCGTTACAAGATCGATGTAAATACCCTGCACCGCAGCGAAACCGATCATTTCCGTTTGAACGAGATCGGGCGGGTGGTTATTACGACAAGCAAGCCGCTGTATTTTGACGCCTACGCGAAGAATCACGAGACCGGTTCCTTTATTCTTATCGATCCCATAACCCACAATACCTCCGCAGTTGGCATGATCATCGACCGTGTGAGCACCGAAGATCTTCCGACGAGGATCACGGAAGACGAAAGGAAGAGGATCACGGACGGACACAGTCTTGTAAGTCCGAAAGAGCGCGAAGAAAAATATCAGCAGAAGGGGCAGACCGTCTGGATCACCGGCCTTCATGGAAGCGGGAAGACAGACCTTGCCTATATGCTGGAAAAACGGCTTTTTGACCTCGGGTATGTCACCGTGCTGCTGGATGGACATCAGGTGCGGAGCGGACTGTCCAGAGAACTGGATTTCTCTGCTGCGGACCGCGCGGAACATTTGCGGCGCGTTGCAGAGGTCTGCCGGCTTCTGAATGAACAGGGGATAATCACCATCTGCACCTTTATTTCTCCCCAGGAATCCATACGCCGTCAGATCGCGGAGATCATAGGGGAAGATCAGTTCAAGCTCGTTTATATGGCGACCGGACTTGAGGAAAGCAGAAAGAACAAGCCCGAACTGTACGGGCTTTCGGAAGCGGGCAAAGTACAGCATCTTGCCGGTGTAGATATCCCCTACGAGGCGCCGTCAACACCGGACCTTACACTGGATGCGGGAAACAAAAACGTCGAAAAGATTGTTGAACTTCTTCAGGACACGAAATAAGACCGTTTACAAAGATGGACATTTTAAAAGAGAACCGGCAGCGCCGGAAAAAAAAATACGTGATCAGCCAGCACCAGCTTTATATAGTTCGCCCTGATGTATGGCGGAAACTGAAACGTGCCAACCGAATTGACAAAGAATACCGTTATGTAGCACGGCGTATTTCATTGTACAGTTATTTGTTCCGGCCCCTGCAGATCCTGCAGAATAATATCAACCGCAAAAAGATCAGACAGATCGACTTTTACCGTAAAGCTCCGGTTTTTGTTATCGGACACTGGCGCAGCGGAACAACTTTTCTGCATTATATTTTATCGAAAGATGAACGTTTCGGTTATCTCTGCAATTATCAGGCCCTCATTTTCAATATTGCCCTGCTCAGCAAAAAGATGATGCGGGCACTTTCACGGCCGTTCTTTCCGAAAGAACGCCCTCAGGACAGTATTAAAATGTCCCCGTATTATCCCGCCGAAGAAGAACAGCCCTTTACTACGATCTCAACCCGGTCCGGAATGCACACCTTCTTTTTTCCGCATAACCGTTCTTATTTTGACAAATACAATCTGTTCAAAGGTATTACACCGAAAGAAAAAAAACACTGGAAGAAAGATTATCTTTACCTCCTGAAAAATATCAGTTTATATAACGATAATAAACCGCTTCTTCTGAAAAATCCGCATAATACCGGCCGGGTAAAAGAACTGCTTGAACTTTTTCCCGATGCAAAATTCATCTTCCTGCACCGTGATCCCTATACAACCTATATGTCCATGATGCACCTCTTTGATACGGTAGTGCGCACGCAATTCTTTCAACGGATCAGTGATGCGGAGATCCATGAGCTGGTGATCTACATGTTCCGTGAGACCCTGAAAAAATATATGCATGACCGCTCACAAGTGCCGGAGGGCAATCTTGCGGAAGTATCCTATGCGGAACTTACCGGCGACCCCCTCGGTGCCGTGAAAAATATCTACACCAAACTGGGACTTCCCGGTTATAACGAGGCGGAACCAAACATGCGGCGCTATCTTCAGAAAGTCGGTGATTACAAAAAGAATATTTTTAAAGAAATGCCCCACGAAGTAAAAGAAGAACTTGGAAAAGAACTCGAATTTTATTTTGATGTGTTTGGATATGAAAAGTAATGATCAGTGAGAAGTGAGTAGTAAAGGAAGCAGAACTCAGCCCGATCCGGCTTCGTTTTTTGTACTTTGCACAGGCGCCGCTCTGCTGCACTGCCGTCGAATACGCAGGCCGCAATATATTAACAACTAACGGTTGATGATTAACCCTTAACAATTATGAGTTGGCGTCATGGTATTTTCAGCTCAACAATTTAACAAATTGACAGCCCGGCAATTATATAATACTCTCATTCCCTTTCACTGATCATGGTTCCCGTGTCGCCGTTCATGGCAAGGTGTGCCTTTCCCAGTGATGTGATGACAGCCTTCCGGTTCCGGCCGCCCCGGACGAACTTCACCGCCGCTTCGACCTTGGGCAGCATACTGCCGGCGGCAAAATGTCCCTCCCTGATATAGCTCAGCGCTTCATCTGTCGTCATATGGGTGATCTCTTTTTGTTCCGGAGTTCCGAAATTCAGCGCCACACGTTCCACCGGCGTCAGAATGAAAAGATACTGCGCTTCCACCAGGTCCGCCAGCAGGGCCGCCGAGTGGTCTTTGTCGATCACAGCGGAGACACCCGCGTAATCACCGTTTTCGTCCTTTACCACGGGTATGCCGCCGCCCCCGCAGGCGATCACAATGAATTTATGGTCCAGAAGGTTCAGAATGGAATCCGCTTCAGCGATCTTCAGCGGTCTGGGTGAGGGTACCACCCGCCGCCAGCCGCGCCCGGAATCCTCTTTGAATACCTGTCCGGGATGAGAATGCATGATCGCCCGCGCTTCTTCCCCGGTATGGAAATCGCCGATAGGTTTTGAAGCATCTTCGAAACTGGGGTCGTCCGCATCCACTTCCACCTGGGATACCACCGTCGCCACATGCCAGGGCATGCCGAGCCGCCGCAGTTCCTTTTTGATACCTTTCTGAAGATGATACCCGATGTATCCCTGGCTCATGGCCGCGCATTCCTGCAGGTCAAAGTGGCATATGCGGTCCGTATTCGCCGCTCCGTATTCGAAAGCCTTGTAGATCATGCCCACCTGGGGACCGTTACCGTGTGTCAAAATGATCTTATGACCCTGCGTGATCAGGTCCACCAGCGAAGGCACCGCCTTTTCTATATTTTGCTGCTGTTCTTCCGGATTATTGCCGAGCGCGTTACCTCCGAGGGCGATGGTGATGACTTTCATGCAGGATCTCCTTTCGAAAAACAAAGTTGGTATTTCTGAACAGGATAAATATAAAACAATATTTTGTTTCGGCCTGTCAGGTATAGGTATTAAATGAAACTAATTATGAAATATAGGGAAAACAGGTAATTTTTCCTAATCTAAAGAGAGCGGAATGGCGGGTTTAACGGCAGGCAGGGCGCTCTGATCCGTCCTGCATCCCGCTACACGAAAAGCACGATAATTTTACTGGCATATGTCGGATGCTTTTTTTATACTATTCATATCTTCGGGGAAGGGAGCATTTCCCTACCGGCGGTGAAAGCCCGCGAGTCCGTCCGATGACGGACCG
This sequence comes from Fidelibacterota bacterium, assembly GCA_046482575.1. Taxonomy (GTDB): domain Bacteria; phylum Fidelibacterota; class Fidelibacteria; order Fidelibacterales; family Fidelibacteraceae; genus M50B103. The sequence continues at coordinate 10,077 of JAWOEU010000017.1, read as the reverse complement.
AGACTGTGAAATCCAGTCGCCGACGGTATAGTCCGGATGAGAGAAGATGAATGGACCTTTCTTCCCCGTGCAGCATGGGGTTTTTTTATGAGCGATCAAAAATCGGCGGGAACGGAAAAATTTATGTCTCAGGCCGTGCAGACAGCCGTTGAGGGGAAGCAACGTGTGTCGCCGAATCCCCGCGTGGGAGCGCTGATCGTCCGGAATGGAAAGATCGTCGGAAAGGGCCGCCACGAGCGATTCGGGGGTCCCCACGCGGAGGTGAATGCCATCCGGGATGCAGGAAGCGGGGTAAAAGACGCTGAAATGTACGTAACCCTTGAACCCTGCTGTCACACCGGGAAAACACCTCCCTGCACCGGTCTGATCATCCGCTCGGGAATAAAAAAAGTCTATATCGGGATGGAGGATCCCAATCCCCTGGTCGCCGGCAGCGGCATAAGCCAGCTGCGCGCCGCAGGCATCGCGGTAACAACAAATGTCCTTAATGAAGAATGTGTAAAACTAAATCAGCCCTTTATTAAAATGATGAAGCGCCGTTTCCCCTATATTATTGCGAAAGCCGCCACAACACTGGACGGTTATATTGCCGATATTAAGGGAAATTCCAAATGGATATCATCCGGTCTTTCCCGCAAAGCCGTCCATTCCATGCGCGCGGAAGCCGATGCCGTGCTGGTAGGAATGGGGACCGTTATCGCGGATGACCCTGAACTGACGGTTCGGAATGCGGCAGGTGATAATCCTCTGCGTGTTGTCTTTGACCCGGGGGGCCGTCTGCAGGTAAAAACAAAACTGGTTAAAAGCGCTGCAGAGACACCGCTTTATGTGATAACGGGGACGGAAACAGGCGAAAACTGGAAACAAACGTTGCGGGCACACAAGGTAAACCTGATCCTCAGCAAAGAGAAAGGCCGGGCCGCCCTGAAAGACGGATTGAAACAATTAGGTGCACTGGGGATACAGAGCATACTGGCCGAAGGCGGGGGAAAACTGCATAGTATGCTGGCGGAGCTGGATATTATCGACCGCCTGGAATTATTCATTGCAGCAAAACTTTTGGGCGACGGTGTAAGGATGATGAAGATCCCGCCCCGCCGGATGCCGGATCCGGCGGTGTTTCTTTCTCACAGATGGAGACAAAGCGGGGAAGATATGCATTTTACGGGTATAATAAAACATTATGAATGAGGATAAAAATGTTCACGGGAATTATTGAAACACAAGGAAATATCGCAGGGATCGATAGGATGCGGGATACATTCAGGATCCGTGTCAAAGCGCCGGAAATAGCCCCGGAACTGCATATTGATGATTCTGTCGCGGTAAACGGCATTTGCCTTACCGTAACGGCGTTGCAGGGAAACATTTTTTCAGTTGATGCCGTACGGGAGACTGCTGAACGCAGTACACTGAAGAGCTGGAAAAGCGGGAAAACGGTCAATCTGGAACGCGGCATGCCGGCGGACGGACGCTTTGACGGGCACCTGGTCCAGGGGCATGTGGACGGAACTGCAGAGCTTGTACATAAGGAGCAGCAGCGAAACACCGCTCTGTTCACCTTTCAAACCGGGGAACGGCTTATGCCTCTGATAGTAGAAAAAGGCAGTATAGCGCTGGATGGTGTGAGTCTGACCGTTACGGCTGTGGATAAAAACCGCTTCACGGTGGCACTCATCCCGTATACGCTGGAGAACAGTACTCTCGGGAAATTGCCGGCAGGAAACAGCGTGAATGTCGAGACCGATATTATCGGTAAATACATCGTAAAACATCTGACAGCCTCTAAGAACCTGTCGGAAAATTTGTTGCATAAATGGGGGTACAGTTGGTAGTGAAAACGGAGAAAAACGTGAAAAAAGATTTTAAGCTCAATACGGTCGAAGAAGCCATAGAGGATATCAGAAAGGGCAAAATGCTGATCGTGGTGGATGACCCGCACCGGGAGAACGAAGGTGATCTGATCCAGGCGGCGGAATTCGTTCGCCCCGCATCGGTAAATTTTGCGGCGAAAAAGGGACGCGGACTGATCTGCGCGTCGCTCGATGAGGATATTGCGGCGCAACTGCAGCTTGAAAATATGGCCGGTGATAATTCTTCGTTGCAACAGACCAAATTTACTGTCAGTGTGGATGCTTTGGAAGGCACCACAACCGGTATCTCGGCGCATGACCGGGCGAAAACCTTTCAGGTGCTTGCTGATCCGGGATCCCGGCCGCAGGAACTGGGAAGACCCGGACATGTTTTCCCTGTCGTTGCCAAAAAAGGCGGTGTGCTCCGCCGCACGGGTCACACAGAAGCCTCTACCGATCTTTGCCGTCTGGCGGGCCTCCGGCCGGCCGCCCTGATGTGTGAGATCATGGCTGAGGACGGTACGATGATGCGCCTTCCCGAACTGATCCCGTTTGCGGAAGTTCATGATCTCAAGATCATCGCCATTGCGGACCTTATCCGTTACCGCAGAAAAAAAGAACGGTATATCGAAAAGCTGACCACCGTAAAATTTCCGAATGAATACGGTGAATTCAAACTGACGCTTTACCGGGACCTTCTTGAGAATAAGGAACATATGGCTTTAAGTATGGGCGAATTCGACACGCAGACCCCGGTGTTGGTACGCATGCATTCGGAATGTATTACCGGCGACGTCTTTCATTCCGCCCGCTGCGATTGCGGTGAACAGAAAGACGCGGCATTAAAAAAGATTTCGGAAGCGGGGCGCGGAGCACTTATCTATTTACGCCAGGAAGGCAGGGGGATAGGACTGAGGCATAAGATGCTGGCTTATGAACTGCAGGACCGGGGCCTGGACACTGTGGAGGCGAACATCGAACTGGGTTTCGGACCGGATCTGCGGGATTACGGTGCCGGGGCACAGATCATCAAGGATCTCGGGATAAGGAAGATCAGGCTTATGACCAATAATCCCAAAAAGATCATCGGACTCTCCGGTTACGACCTTGAAATTACGGAGCGCGTGCCGTTGGAAACAATACCCACGGAAAACAACAAATCCTATCTTGAAACCAAGCGGGATAAGATGGGTCATTTGATATTAAGCAAAAAAAAATCGGAAAGGAATAAGTAATGAAACAATTCGAAGGAAAACTGCTTGCGGAAGGCATGAAAGTGGCGATCGTAGTATCGCGTTTCAACGATTTGCTGACCAAGGAACTTTTATCGGGAGCGGAAGACTGTTTTCTGCGCCACAGCGGAAAGGAAACGGATATGCACGTTGCCTGGGTGCCGGGCGCTTTTGAGATCCCCTTTACGGCTCAAATGATGGCGAAAAAAGATTATGATGCCGTGGTTTGCCTTGGTGCCGTGATCCGAGGCGCCACGCCGCATTTCGACTACGTCGCCGCGGAGGTCAGCAAGGGTGTTGCCCAGGTCTCCCTGCAGGCCGGTAAACCGGTCATCTTTGGTGTGATCACCACGGACAGTATTGAACAGGCGCTGGAGCGCGCCGGTACAAAATCCGGCAATAAGGGATGGAACGCGGTGCTCAGTGCCATTGAGATGGTGAATCTTGGAAAAGAACTGATTTAATAAAAACTTGACTCAAGTTTTTAGGTGTTTTTTTCGCCAAAAAACGGTATTTATTATATCAAAAAATCATTATAACATTTAATTGTGCGGATTATGTCATTTTCCGGAAGGTAAACTTGCCTCAAGCATTGGATTACGTCAAGATCGCCCTGCCGCTGAATATTGTCTCCATGATCATTACGGAAATATCGCTACCGCAACCCGGTAACTTTTAACAGCAGTTTACGATCCCGCTCCTACACCGGCGGATCTTTCCACAGATTTTTCCGTGCGCAGAGAAAGGGATATAACGGCTCGGGACTGCCAGGATCGGAATACTACTGTTTTATCAGTTCAATGGAGCCTTCGGTGGTAAAGCCCCGGATATCCGTGTCCAGCGCGGTCGTATCGCCCAAACCGAGCACCGAATGGTCGAGCGTCGTGGACGAGGTTTTATCAAAGCGGAAAACGGTGGTGTCCACTACCAGGAAAGAAAAAGAGAGCGTATATAATTCGGAACTTATTTCCTCATCCATACTGGCACCGCTGAACATTTCTTTCAGATCATAGGTGTCGTTCAATGTAATGTCGTTTTCTTCAAAAACATATTCATACTTGCCCAGCGTGTCCGCCCAGGTCCCGATAATCCATGCCGGGGGAGAAAACTCGGGCTCTCCCAGCCTGTCGGGATCCAGGATACCGTCACATCCGACAAAGGACACGGCGATGATCGTTACGAAAAGCAAAGCAATAGTAATCTTCTTCATCATTACAAACCTCCTTTTGTCTGTTTATGCGTATGCGAGGGCAGAATGTTCCGAAATGCTCATTTTCGTCACTATAGGCGGAAAACGACAGGGTCTTGACCTTGTCCCCATATATTGAACATAGAATATGTTGACATACCCGTCGGCCGCCTTTCACGGGCGGCTTTTTTATGAATTGAGCGAATAAGCTAATAAGCAAAAAAGCAAAAAAACTTGACTCAAGTTTTTAAACATGGAGTTACTTAAATGTGCCTCCCAATACACCTAAATTTTCCTTAAAAGGTCAATACTTTATCACAATCCACAGTCCATTGAGCAAATTCCTGCATATTGCTCAACTGAACGCCCTCGATGAATTGGAGCTGATCGACGCCTCGGGCCCGGGAGCAGCCCCCGCAGCTCTTAATTTCTCCGCCTTTTAATAAAACGGATTTCAGCATCCTCTCAATATTGTAATACCCGTTTGGAGTATTTTGATTAGGGAGTGCGCAGAATACGGCATCTGCCAAGAGGAATATTTTGATTTTCACTTCATCGCTATGCTCTTTTTGTAGCGTCATAGCCATTCGCAGGGCATTATAGGCCTTGTTAGTGTAAATTTTCTTCTGTAAAAAGGCTCAAGGTTTTCCGATATTTAATTAAATGTCGTTAAACTGTACGTTTTCAAAGTTAATTGGATAAGTTTCATCGTAAGTTAAGAGATACATTTTCCATCCTTCATTTTTACATATCTGCTCTATATTAATATTCCTAATCCTATTGAAAACGATCTGAAATCAAAACCCAAAGGTTGAGCAAGATTCATCCAGGGGATAATGTCAATACTCCCATTTATGTATAAGCTCTTATATGCCAGGATACACCCAAAAGAGTAATTAATTGTATTATTGCCGGACCAACTTTCAATAGGGGGGGGTATGCTTTCTTTATAATAATAGTTATAATATAAATCAAAGCCAGGTAATATCATGATATCTTTTAAAAGCTTAAATTTTCTAAATATGCTTACACCAAAATCGATTGAATTGCTTTTATAGATCAACTCCTCAGAATTATTAATATTCTTATCATAACCGAATAGATACTGTGTAAAAAAAGACAACTTTGTTTGCCTTTTTATTCCTCTAAATATTAAAATTTCAGCGAGGACCCCAATTTCTGAATTATAATAAAAGCCTACAATTTCGTCTTCATTATAAATATTATGATAATCTATGCCTGTATTGATATCAAATATTAGTCTTTCTCCAATTTGCATAATTGGTCGTACTCTGAAGATCCTAGAAAAATAGTACTGATTATATGTCAGCTCTATTGAAAATTTATTATCAGTACAATACAATATATTACTAGCTGACAATGGTAAATTCATTAGCAAAACAAGAAGAATAAAAAGTATTGTTTTCTTTATCATTGTATGTCACCAAAGTCAATTAGACAAACTTCATCATAAGTTAAAAGACACATTTCAATTCACCACGTTTATAATCTGAGCATTTATTACGGCAGGTGCGTACATCATTTTATTGTCCTTTGAACCAACGTCCCTCATATAGCTCCAACCCCGGCAATACTGATAACCAATTTGTTCATTATCCCCGCCTCTTGCTTTGGGAGGATCCGTATGACCTGCTCCGTCGTCAACCGGCTCTTCATGTTTGCTCTTTTTGTTAGTCTAAGTTACGTCCTTATACTAACATTTCAAACTGTCCGATTTTTTGGGGAAAGGTCAAAAACCTACTTCATCAACACCATCTTCCTGGATATCTGCCTTTGACCATAAGTCAGACGATAAATATATATCCCGGAACTCTGATCACTTGCATTCCAAGTAACATCCCAATGACCGGCTTCTTTGTAACCGCTGTAGAGCGTTTCAACAAGTCGGCCTGTGATGTCGAAGATCTGAAGGATAATGTTTTGAGCTTCGGGGAGTTCATAACTTATCGTTGTGGTTGGATTAAGGGGATTTGGGTAATTTTGCTGGAGTGTAAACTGAACTGGGATAGTATTTTCTTCTACGGCAACCAAAACATCACCGCTAGAACTAACCTTGTCTATAGCTACCGTATCACCATAGACCATCGTTGTTGCATAGCTGCCATCGGTATTTTCAATAATACTCGATTTCCACCCTATATGACCATATCTGAGAATGGAAGAAAAAACAATATCTCCACTGACTGAAACTTTTACTAAGCGCACGACTTTTGTTTCTCCATCACTCAATGTTGTGTTGACTAAAAATAAATTTGCGCCATCAGAGCTGCTGAAGGCTGCAAAAACATCACCAAAATCTAAATCTCTGTAAAAATACTCTCCCAAAGAATCTATGCGAGCAAAGTCTATATTACTTAAATAAATGCTGGGATAGAGGGTTACACTGCCATCGTTATTTGCAATAATTTCCGGACGTGGATAGACGGGATCGGATGATGTCTTAGCCAACCCTATATCAAACACGATAGGCGTTTCCCATAAAGCATGCAGTTGATCATCAAAGCGATGAAGCTCTAGTGTATCGCAGGTTCCCTCAATTCGCCTTATTCCAAATAAAAAGCCATGGTCATCACAATCGAACTCTAAAATATTTGAGTTAAGAGTATCAGCAGGTTCATCTATATCATCAAAGATTTGAGTAATATAAGAAGCGGGCCATTTTCTAATATAAAGCGCGCTTTGATCACGATGCATCTCCATATCGAGACTATGGTAAAACTCATCGTCTCCAGCCGGACTGCTGACAATCCCATCTGGAGAGATGGCCCTTAAGCAACCATAATAGTTACCCCACGGCAGCATAATGGGAGGAGTATATTTATCATAGACCACAATAAAATCGCTGTCGGGTGTCAATTCGGACATGGAAAATGCTATCGAATCGGCATAGGTATCAACAACACTTCCCGGCGCATCCCAAAGCGTTTCACCGCCCGAACTATAACGCTGTGCATATAAGGTTTTGTTTGCCGTGTTGTTATACAGAACATAGACTCCACCTGCCCCATCGGAAAAAGCTGTTTCAAATAAGATGGAACTGTCACTGACTCCAAGCGGAACATTTTTAACTACTCTGCCCGAAGAATAATACATGTAAGATGAGTTATCACTCCTGATCAAAATATGCATATTCCCATTTTCTGCAGGAAATATTTCGCCATAGCTGCCATTTCTCACAACAACTGATGCAAAAGCATGAGAGTTCAATAATATGAGTAAAAATGATACAACTAAAAATACCCGGATAATGAATAATTTTTTCATTAACCCCCCTTTCCACTTTCCTTTGACGTTAAACACTGTACGTCTCCAAAGTTAATTGGACAAGTTTCATCGTAAATCAAGAGACACAGTTTTTTCATTTCACTTTACTCTTTTTTTAGTCACCTTAAATTTCATATTGTATATCAAACCTACATTAAAATATATCCCACTTAAATTTTGTTTTTTTAGGGTATAATTTTCACTATTATCATCCCATTGTTTAAATCCCAACACAGTACAATTCATATTTAGATCAAGAATAAGATTTTGAGCTATTGGTAAATAAACACCAATTGGCAGAATAAGTCCCACAAGATTCTTATATCCCATATCCCGATAACCAGTAGGAGGGTTAGAATAAATAATTTCTTCTGTGGATGGATTCATAAAATAGGTTTTATATTTCAATTCAATGTGATTTATATCAATTCCCAGTCCAATATAACTACTAATATTCCCAACATAAATTTTATAGAGAATTTCACCAGTAATAGAAGATGAGTTCGTTATATTTGAATACATATTTGCTCCATATATGTATAAAGTGCTGGCAGTCTGATAATCATATGTACGGTGTCTTGTAAATCTATATTTAGTTCTGAATGACATATAATCAATAAAATTCCAAGTCAATCCGATATCAAATGACAGTCCATTGCTATCAACTGTTTGTTTACCGGCGTTAGTCCCCTCTGCAGGTCTATATTTTGGTTGTTGAAATTTTAAAAAGAAATTACCTGAAGTTTGGATATCTAAATCCATATTTATTGCTAACACAATACTCAGTAAAATAATATTAATAATTAATATCTTTTTCCCAATATCAAACATAAACGTCCCTTCCCTTATTATATTATATTAGTTGGTGTGCGCATATTTTTTGTAAACGACCTTTCAATCAAGCCCCACACCTCAACCCCCGGCAATACTGATGACCACTTCCCATTTTGCCTCGCTGTATGTATATGGTTCTGCAATATACGCAATTTAATAGATATTTCAAGGGGTCATTATTGACTTTGCGGGTTTTAACGGGTAGCCTTTTTACACCATAAAAAAACTCCCCGGAAGAGGGGAGTGGTGGTACGCCGTCAGTCCCGATCCGCCGGCTGGTCAGCCTGCGCTCCACTGAGCTATGGCCGACAGGCGGATAAGAGTACAGTGGAGAGCCTTTATCCATGCAGGTTATACGATTTGTGTACACCAAGATGTGTCCACTGCGGTAAAGTTTGGGTTTTAAGGTGTTTTGAGTAGTAATGATGCGGGTTTGGAGGGAAGGCCATAAGGACTTATTCTAACATTTTAAACTGTCCGATTTTAGGGGAGAAGGTCAGTGTAATGAACATACCCGTGCAAACACCCTCAACTCTCTTCAATTCTTCGCTTGCAACTCACTCTAAAATACCATAAGTTTAATATCATAAATATTTATTAGAATATTAATCTCTGAGTGTTGCGAAAATGGATAAGGTAATGAAAAGTTATTTTCACTTACTGACTCAAAAACGTTATAGCCCAAATACTCAAAAAACCTATATTGGATATTTTTTGGATTTCCGCGATTATTTTCTTCTTAATAACATTGCTCTAATTAACAAAGCCAAAATCACCTCCCTCATAAGATCTGCGACAATCCATACACCAGGACACAGCTTTGCTACACATTTATTGGAGCATGGGATTGATCTAAGATATGATCAAGAATTATTCGGACAAACAGTTCAAAAACAACCGTGATCTATACGTTTATAACAAAAAGGGACATTGATAAAAATGTGCGCTCTCGGGACAATGGTAGTGTAAATTTTCTTCTGTAAAAAGGCTCAAGGTTTTCCGATATTTGAAAAATTAAGGTTAAACAAAGAAAGGAAAAACGATGAGCCTGAGAAAAGATAATGTAATTGAAGAAGTAATGGAACTGTTAATTGCTTACGGACCGGAAAAGTTTAAAGAATCGATGGAATTAATGTATAACCATGCGATGCAAATAGAACGCTCAGTGGCATTACAGGCAGATCCTTATGAGAGAACGGATTCACGCCAAGGTTATGCAAACGGATTTAAGCCCAAAAAGTTTAATACCAATATTGGAACGTTGGATCTTCAAATCCCGCAAGTAAGAGGAGATATAGACTTTTATCCCTCAAGCCTGGAGCGCGGCACGCGCAGTGAGAAGGCCCTGAAGCTTGCCCTGGCCGAGATGTATATACAAGGTGTCTCCACACGTAAAGTGACGGCGATAACCGAGAAATTATGCGGACTGAATATCAGCTCAACCCAAGTCAGTCGCTTAAGCACGGAACTTGATGAACATTTAAACGCTTTCAGAGAGCGTCCTTTGATCGATCCTTATGAGTATGTGTATTTAGATGCGACCTATGAGAAAGTCCGTTACAGTGGCTCGGTGATCGGCATGGCTGTTTTAGTTGCTATCGGTGTCAATCAACGAACAGGCTGCCGTGAGATACTGGGAATCAGTGCGGAATTATCCGAAGCTGAAATCCACTGGCGGCACTTT
>JAWOEU010000118.1:0-24097 GCA_046482575.1 Fidelibacterota bacterium | reverse complement strand
CTTGCAGAAGTCAATAAAAATTTTCTTGATGTGTTTTACCCGGGAACTTTTCGTCATTCTCCGGATTCCAAGCCCTGTAATTAAAAGATTTTATTTTGTCATCGTGTATAGTAAATTTACAGAGTTAAAAAATGGAGTTTCTATGATGCGCTTATTGTATTTACTGCTTTCTTTTATTTTTATGCTTTCATCCTGTTCTAAATTCGACGAGAATGAGGTGGCCAGAGTAAACGGGCAGAAGATCCACGAGAATGAACTTGCCATGTATTACCCGGAAACTGATTTCCAGAGCTTACCGGAAGAGGTAAAGGAACAACAACTCGAAAAACTCTGTGATGATTATCTTGCCAGATTTTATCTTGAAGAACGCGGCGCTCTTTCCTCCGGGGAGGTTAAGTGGGAGGTTGGCGCCTGGAAGATCCGTGAACTTGCCAATCATGCTTATCAGGATCTTGTTATCGATCATATTCTTACCCCGGAAGCTATGCGTGATCTATATGATCAGCTCAAATATGAGATCAACGTAAGCCATATTCTGATCGGCTATGACGGTACAAGAAAAATGAATGAGCGCAGCCGCAAAGAAGCCCTTGAACTCGCAGAAGAGATCAGCCGGAATGTGAACGATGAGAATTTCCGGGAATTTGTTGAGAAATATTCCGATGATGCCTCCAAAGAAGAAAATGCGGGAAATCTGGGCTGGGGCCGCAGCGGCCACTGGGTTCCGGAATTCGAAGACCGTGCTTTTAAGCTTGAACCCGGCGAGATCAGCGATCCCGTAGAAACAGCCTTTGGTTTTCATATTATCAAATTTAACGAACGCCGGGAAGTCCCTCTTGCTCCATTTGATGAAATGAAGCAAGATATTCGGGAGCTCGCTTTCAATAAATGGCGGAACCGTTTTATGGAGCGGGAAAATGCGGTCTTTGATTCCCTTTTCCGGGAAAATCCGGTTGTTTATGATGACTCCCTGCTTGCGGATTTTATCGACCGTTTTACCCGCCTTTCGGAAAACGTTTTTTATTCTGAACATTATACCGCTTATGATATTCTTGATGTTTTTCCCGACACTCTCCAGGTGGGAGCGATCGGCGACGATCCCATTGATAAGGAGTGGATCTACCAATATCTTAAGATCCTTTCGCTGCAGCTTCCCTCGCGTTTTGAAAATGTGTCTGCCTTTAAGGATTTTGTAAAACGGAATCTTACCGGTGCCCTTCTTTATAAGAGCGCTTTGCGGTCGGGACTTGATGAAAGTCCGGCATACCGGCATAGGTTGAATGTTTATCTTGCAAAAAAATCTGCGGATCTTTTTGACAAGCGTTATGTTTTTGAAAAGATAAATCCCGATAAAGAGCAATTACATGCTTTTTACGAAGACTATAAGGACAGTTTATATTATAATGAAAAAACCGTGCGGGTTCGCGAAGTTCTGGTAGAAGATTCTTCTTTAGCGGTTTCCATCCTTGAGAAAGCGAAAAGCGGTGAAAGCATGGCTGATCTTGCCACAGAATATTCCGTCCGCAATATCGGGAAAAAGAATAAGGGACTTTTGCCGCCCGTGAAACGCTCACAGTATGGAGAAATGGGTATTGCCGCCTTCAACATTCCGGACAACGAGATAGCCGGACCTTTTCAAATCGGCAAACATTATTCCGTCATTCAGCGTATAGAGGAAATACCCGCAAATTATAAAAGCCTCCAGGATGTCAGCTATCGACTTCTCACGGATTACCGTTCTGCCCATATGAAAGAGAAACGGGAAGAGCAGCGTGCAATGCTGAGAAAAATGTACAATGTTAAGGTGAATCCATCCTATATAAAATGAAACATGTTTTAATCTTTTTTCTTATCCTGCTGTTTGCCGGATCCTGTGATATGCTATTCTATCGCGACGATCCCCGCCTTGCAAGGGTAAATTGGAAAGTCCTTCGTTTATCCGACATGCACAATGAAATCGGAAAAAACAGCACACCTCAGGAAAAAGAACAATTCATTGATTCATGGATAAACCGGCGGCTCTGGGAAAAAGAGGCAAAAAAGCAGATACGCATAAATTCACGCATGCGTCAGCAACTGCGAGAATACCGCCGGAAACTGCTTGTGAGTGAATACTGTGACCGGTATTTGCGGGAAAATATTTATGTCAGCGAAAATGATGTTCTGGAATATTACCGTGAAAACGAAAAAGATTTCATTTCTCACGAAAAGTCCGTTTTTGCAGATTTATACGTTTGTAAAAATGCAGATGCGGCGGCAGAAGTATTGCAAATGCTCAGAGATCAAAAAACACCTCCCGTACAGTCTCAGCGGCAATTGCTTATATCCGGTGAGTGCACAGAAAAACTGGAAAGAGCGCTTTTTGGAAAAACAGGCAGTGATCTTCTCGGACCCCTGCAGGTCAGAGAACATTATTATATTATTTCAGTATTGGAGCGCTACAGCGCCAATTCGCAAATTCGGGTGGAACATGTTCGGGACGAGATCATACAAAAATTGAAAATCCAGGAATATCTTGATGCTTATCAACAAAAACAAAAAGAATTGAAGGAACGATCGAATGTCAAAATTTTTAAAATATCTGATTAGCTTTTTTTTCATCATCGCCGGCAGTGTTCTTCCGGGTCAGCAACTTGTTGATGGTATCGCTGCCATAGTTGGTGAAAATATTATCCTTTATTCTGAAATGAATCAGTATGCTTTTGAGCTTGCCCAGGAAAACGGTATCGATCCTTCAAAAAACCCCCAGGTGTTCGAGTCGCTGCAAAAACAAGCCCTGAAAGATATGGTGAACGCTAAAATACTTCTTCTCCAGGCGGAAACAGATTCCGTTGAGGTGAACGAACGCAACATTCAGAACACTCTTGAACAGCAGATCCAGCAATACGTACAAATGGCCGGTTCTGAAGAAATGCTTGAAATGTATTTTGATACACCTATGAAAAAAATACGGGAATTGCTTTATGAGAGAATCAAAAGCTCAATGATCTCCCAACAGCTACAGACCGAAAAATTTGAAAAGATCAGCATTACGCGTCCTGAGGTCATGGAATATTACCGTGAAAAAAAGGATTCCATTCCCGATCTTCCCGAGCGCGTCGACATTCATCATATACTGATGACGGAAAAGCCCTCTGAAAGTTCTAAAGAAAAAAGCTATGAACTGGCAATGTCTGTGCGCAATGATCTACTGCGCGATAAAATAAGTTTTGAAAAAGCTGCGCGCGAATATTCCAAAGATCCCGGTTCTGCCGGCGAAGGCGGAGATCTCGGCTTTGTTCCAAAGGGTACATTTGTTCCGGAATTTGAAAAAGCGGCGTTTGAGCTTGAGCCGGGCGAAATTTCCATGCCCGTTGAAACACAGTTTGGTTATCACCTGATAAATGTGGTTGAAAAACGTGGGGATCTGATCCATGCCCGACATATTCTCTTTTCGCTCGAATCCAGCGAAGATGACAAAAAAGATGTTATCAACATGTTATCCACCATTCGCGACAGCATTCTTGAACAGGGTGATTTTGAATATTTTGCCCGTAAATACAGTGAAGATCCCGACGTTCAGGCAAACGGCGGTCATCTCGGTGAAATCGCTGTTCAAACCATGCAAATACCGGAATTCGCCGATGTTGCCGACACTCTTGAACCCGGTGAGATATCGACGCCCTTTTCCTCTGAATACGGTTATCACATCTTACGTCTTAACAAGCACTTAGAATCGGAAAAGATCACGATCGACAAGCATTACCCCGTTTTGGAAAATATGGCCTTAAAGGATAAACAAATGCGTTTCTGGAATTCCTGGATGGATAAGCTTTATGCAAAATACTATGTGGAAATAAAGCTTTGAAATATGAACAATTCTGTTAATTTTCCGCCCTTTGTCCTGGTTGGATTATACCTGTGAATTTATCCACAATCCACTTACACTTATCCACTTCATAAAACCTTTCATAACTTTCTCATTTAAAGCCCTATTTGAGAAGTGTTCACGAAATTCACACGATTAATAATTTTATTATGTATTTTAAGGAAAAAGATATTAAATTAGTAAGCGTAATTATGTAATTGTTAGAGGTGTCTATATGAAATTTACCGTTTCAAAGCAAAATTTTTTTCAGGTACTGCAGAAAGTTTCCAATGTCACTCCCGTGCGTTCAACCTTACCTATATTAGGTTGCGTTCTTTTTACCGTGAAAAACAACATTCTCAAAATGCGTTCCACGGATCTTGAGATCAGTATGGCGGCCAGCTGTGAGATCAGTATGGAAGAAGAAGGAGCGATCGCTGTTCCAAGCAGGATCATTAAAGAGATTACCGGAGAACTTCCTGATACGGATCTTCATTTCCGGATTGAAGATGAACAAATTATTATCACAACGGAAGAAGGCGGAGAATATAAGATCATGGGACACCCGGCTATGGAATTCCCTACCGAACCGGTTGTTGACGACAGTAAGATCGTAACCCTTCAGGCAGATAAATTTAAACGTATTGTGGAAAAGAACGGTTTTGCCGTAAGCAGGGATGAAATGAAAGTTGCACTGAACGGTGTACTTTTTCAGTTTTTTGAAAAAGAACTGCGGGCGGTTTCAACCGACGGCCACCGTTTGGTAAAATACACGCTGAAAGAATTTGAAGGCGCCGACGATATCAAAGACATTATTATTCCGCCGAAGTTTTTGAATTTATGTGTGAGCAGTATAAAAAATGTCGACTACGTTACACTCCGGATCGGAAGCAATCATGTGATGCTTGAACTTGAAGATACGACGATATATTCCCGGATAATTGAAGAAAGATTCCCGGATTATGAAAGCGTTATTCCGGCAGAGAATGATAAAAAAATATTTGTTGATATTGATGAATTACTTTCTGTGGTAAAAAGGGTGGGAATTTTTGCAAGTAAGAATACCCGGCAGATTTCACTGACTTTTTCAAATAACAAAGCAGTGGTAAAAGCAGAAGATATTGAGACCTCATCCCGGGCAAAAGAAGATCTTTCCTTAACATATGAAGGTGAAGAATTTACGATTGGATATAATTCTGATTATCTGCGGGAAATGATCCGCCATATTGATGGTGATACGGTAGAGATAAACCTGAAAAATCACCTAATGGCAGGACTCTTTTTTCCCGTAGAGCAGCAGCCGGACGAAGAGATCCTTTTTCTCCTTATGCCCATACGCTTAATGTAGATCCTTTTGTAAAGAAGAAAGAAATAATATCATGAAAAAGTTTATATTTCTCTTTATTTCTGTATTCTTCCTTTTTTCTTGTTCATCCTTTATTTATTACCCGAACGGGGTTAATGCTCCATTGCTGAGTGAAAAAAAGGAAATACAGCTTTCCGCAGCTGTCAAGGGCTTTGGTGTAGACCTGCGCAGTGCCTTTGCACTTTCCAACCACATAGGGCTTCAACTTAACGCAAACACCATCAATATTACGAATACGGAACTCGGTACAAGATACCGGAACGGCAACTACTATGGTGAGGCAGCGATCGGCATATTTACCTCACCCCGCCCCCGGCTGGTGATCGAGGGCTATCTCGGGACCGGTTCCGGGATAAGCTATTCAAAAAATCTCGATATGAATTCCCTGCGGACCACAAATTACAACAAACTCTATCTTCAACAGGATATCGGCCTGCGCACACGTTACATCGACTTTGGTTTTGCCCTCCGCGAAGCGTTTGTCGATGCATGGGAGACCCGTATTAACGGGGTTGACCAGGAAGAGAGAGCAATGGATATGTTTATCGAGCCCCTGATGTTCCTGGCGGTGGGATTTGAAAAGTTCAAGATCAACGCCCAGGCGGGCCTGTCTTATTCGCAGTTTAACCGGATCGATATGTATGCTCCTTTTATTTTTTCTGTCGGCCTTGAATCCCGACTTTTTAACCGATAGGAAAAAAGCCATCAGGATCATTGCATAATTACCGAAATAGAAGAAAAATGCATGATTTTGCAGGATCTTTTTTATATTAAGCCGGAAAAACGATAATAGAGATGATTAAAACGCTTCATGTAAAACAGTTTCGTGTCTTTAATGAAAAAAAAATTCATCTGCATCGCGGCATCAATATTATTTTAGGAAAGAACGGCACGGGAAAAACTTCGCTTCTGGAAGCTGTGTATTTCATGAATTTCAGCAAATCCTTTAAAGCGCCGCGCGACGATGATATGATACAGATCGGAAAAGATTTTTTTCAGATATATACGGAATGGGAAGGAGAAAAATATCACTGTGCCAGCGGAAATTTCCTCAGAAAGAAAGGTAAACGCTTCATTTTTGATGGAGAAAAACTAACCAGGGTATCCCGGGTTGTGGGCAGTTTTCCCATGGTGTTTCAGTCGCCGGAAGATTTTAAAGTAACCGGGGGACCCGGTGCAGAACGCCGTATTTATTTCGATCGTATTATTTCCCAGGTTTCCGGAAAATATCTTCACGATATGATGCAGTACCGCACCGTGATAAAAAACCGCAACGCATACTTAAAACAACTTTATGAATCAAAAAATTATCAGTACACCGAACAATTGGAAATATATGATCTTCAGCTTATTCCCCTGGTATGCCGTATTGTAGATACCCGGACACAATTCATCCGTTTATTTAACCGCCATCTCAATTTTCTTTATGAAACGATTTTTGAAAGCGGTTCGGGCGGTAAAATACACTACCGGCCTTCCGTGGAAAAAAAGGAAAACTCAAACAATGAGCAAATAATTAAAGAGCAGGCAAAGAAAAACATCGGAAAGGAAATTTCGCTGAGAAGAACCTTATGGGGCCCCAATTATGATAAATATATTTTTTGTCTCAACGGTATTCCACTTATAAATTATGCATCGCAGGGAGAGCATAAAATTTGGATGACATTGCTTAAACTGGCGGAGGGAGAGATTATCAGCGCCCTTGAAAAAAAGGAACCGATCTTTTTGTTTGACGATCTTTTTGCAGAACTTGATGTTAACAACAGCAAACGCATAGTGGAAAACATCATGAAGAAGGAACAGGCACTGATCACGACCACAGACCTGAATGATGTGCGCCGGCACGGTATAGATACGAACGAAAAATATATTCATGTCATTGAGATCCGCCAACCGGAGAATTCATAAAAAAGTTATTTAATAACGCATATATATTATCTATATTTCCTAAATGGAAAATCGTAATGGACAGATCACATAAACAAAGATTGATCATCGGTATTATCGGCGCGCCGCTTATTTTGCTGGCTGCATGGTTCGGCGGGGTGGTTTTTTTGGTCGTTGTCAGTCTTATTGCCGCTTTTTCGGTATATGAACTGTTAAAAATGGTGCACTATCCGCCGCGCGTATTAACGGTTTTGGCATTATTTATGACACCCTTAAGCCTTATTGCCATGTATTACAAAAAGCTGGAATTGGTTATTATTATTCTGCTTTTTACGGCAATATTCACGAATATCAGCATGCTCTTTTATAAAAAAAGCGAATATCTTAAAATGTCCTTTGTCGGTATAGGATCCATTGTTTATCCCGGACTTTGTCTGGGGACGATGATTCTGCTCAGAAATATCCAGCTGGACGGTTACAACACGGGACTTGTGGGGAGAAATATTGTTTTAACGCTTATAATGGGTGTTTTTTCTACAGATACCGCCGCCTATTACGTTGGGAAATATCTGGGAAAGCACGCACTTTTTCCGTCCGTCAGTCCAAAGAAAACTTTCGAAGGGTCCATTGGGGGCATTATTTTTTGCAGTTTAACAATGATGGTGTTATGGTATGTTGATTTTGTACCGCTTTTTAAACCTTTCGATTATCTGTCCATCGCAATTTTTGCGGGTGTTTTCGGACAAATGGGAGACCTTGTGGAATCGAAAATAAAAAGAGAGATAGGTATTAAAGATTCATCAAATATTCTGATGGAACACGGAGGTTTTTTAGATCGCTTCGACTCTCTTTCCGTTGTAGCGCCCCTCTACTGGATCTATATTTATCTTAAATTTTTTGTTTAAGGTGGTTTTTTCCAGAAAATATTTTACATTACAAGCTTGATCAGAAATTTAAAAAAATTGAATATATTTATCAGAGGATAAAGTAAAAACGAGGACCTTATGAAACCGGAAACCATAAAATCCATTCTAGCAACGGACTGCGGAAGCACAACAACAAAAGCGATCCTGATAGAAAAACAGGGAGATGAATATCGCCTGATTGTGCGTGGTGAAGCGCCGACAACCGTTGAGGCCCCATTTGAGGATGTGACGAAGGGAGTTCTTAATGCAGTGAAAGAAGTTGAGGAACTTCGCGGCCGCCAGATCCTTGATAACGACCAGATAATGACCCCGCAAAAAAAGGACAAAGGCGTGGATATTTATATATCGACCAGTTCTGCAGGCGGGGGACTGCAAATGGTCGTATCCGGCATTGTGAAAGCAATGAGCGCAGAATCCGCCGAACGCGCCGCTCTCGGGGCGGGTGCTATCGTTATGGACGTGATCGCCTCCAACGACGGCCGACTCCCGCATGAAAAAATTCAGCGGATACGCCACCTGCGTCCCGATATGATATTACTGTCCGGAGGGACGGACTCGGGAAACATTAAAAATGTAGTTGAACTTTCCGAATTGCTCAAAGCGGCAAATCCCAAACCCCGACTGGGCATCAATTATAAATTACCGGTAATTTATGCCGGCAATAAAAAAGCAAATAAGGAAATCGAAAAAAATCTTTCCGAGGAAACGGACCTGAGCATCGTACCAAACCTTCGCCCGGTTCTTGAGCGCGAGAATCTTGGCCCCGCACGCGATAAGATCCACGATCTTTTCATGGAACATGTCATGGCCCAGGCCCCGGGATACAAAAAACTTATGTCCATGTGTGACGCCCCCATTATGCCAACACCCGGAGCTGTAGGGGAAATCATGCAGGTTATCGCCAAAAAAGAGAACATTACCGTTCTGGGTGTGGATATCGGCGGTGCAACAACCGATGTTTTTTCCGTATTCCGGGATCTTGAAGACGGAGAACCGGTATTCAACCGCACCGTTAGTGCAAATCTCGGGATGAGTTATTCCATTTCCAATGTACTTGCTTCAGCCACCCTGCCGAACATCCTGCGCTGGGTGCCGTTCGAGATCGATGAGGTGGATTTGAGAAACCGCATCGGCAATAAGATGATCCGGCCGACAACGATTCCGCAATCTCTGGAAGAATTAAAGATCGAACAGGCGATCGCACGTGAAGCGCTGCGCCTTTCCTTTATACAGCATAAAGAATTTGCGGTGGGTCTGAAAGGCGTACAGAGGGAACGTACCATATCCGACGCCTTTGACCAGTCCGCTTCAGGTGAGACACTCGTCAATATGATGGATCTGGACATTATCGTTGGTTCCGGGGGTATTCTTTCACATGCGCCCCGCCGGCACCAGTCCGCCCGCATGATGATCGATTCCTTTTTACCGGAAGGAATTACGCAGATCGCGGTGGATTCCATCTTTATGATGCCGCAGCTGGGTGTGCTTGCAGATGTTCACGAAAAAGCCGCAACGGAAGTGTTCGACAAAGACTGTCTTCTGCGTCTTGGGACCTGCATCGCCCCTGTCGGTGCAATAAAGCCCAAAAAGGAATATATGCATATTTCATTCACCCTGCCCGGCGGGAAAAAAATTGATAAGTCCTACAAACTCGGTGAAATGGAATTATTTGAAGCACCTTATGAACCCATCAAGGCAGAGATCACACCCGGACGTGGCGTTGATGTGGGCGCAGGTGTGGGACAGGAAATAAAAACAACCATATACGGCGGTCTGGTCGGTATTATTATTGATGCCAGGGGACGACGGCCCTTTGTTCTTCCGGAAAACTCCGGCGAGCGCGTGAATAAGCTGCAGGAATGGAGTAAAGCGATCAATGAATTTGGTGATAAATAGTTGAAGCGCAGACTTCAATATTTATAATAAAAAGGAGAAGTTATGGCACACGCATATACACCCGGACTAAAGGTCATTCCCAAAACCGTTGTACATAAAACCCGGCAGCTTCCGCTGAAAGGGGATGTCGTTGTAAAAAAGGGACAGAAGGTTTCTGCTGAAGATACGGTAGCAACGACCGACCTTCCCGGGAATGTCGTTCCGCTGAACCTGGCAAATATGCTGAATGTTGAGGCGGGCGAGATCATGGAAATGCTGGTAAAAAAACCCGGAGACAAGATAAAAAAGGGAGATCTCCTTGCAGAAACACCGGGTATTTTCGGTTTATTTAAAAGCAAGGCTTATTCACCCACAAGCGGAACGATTGAAACTGTCTCGAAGATCACCGGTCAGACGATCATTCGCGAAGCCCCCATTCCGGTTTCCGTACAGGCCTATGTTAACGGGAAAGTTACCGGTATTATTCCGGATGAAGGAGTCGAAGTCAGCACCACCGCCTCATTTATACAGGGTATTTTCGGCATAGGCGGAGAGCGCAGAGGAGAGATCAAGATTCTGGCGCCCGACACAGAGACCAAAATAACAGAAGAAATGATCAACGCCGAATGCAAGGGGAAAGTGCTGATCTGCGGGTCATTTCTTACCTATAAAGCTTTTCAAAAAGCACAGGAAGTAGAAGCCGTCGGCGTAGTTGTTGGCGGTTTCAATTACAGCGATATTAAGGAGATCGTCGGATACGATATTGGTGTTGCAATTACGGGACAGGAAGAGACCAATACCACATTGATCATTACCGAAGGTTTTGGTGAAGTGAATATGGCAAAACACACTTTTGACCTCTTGAAATCCCAGGAAGGAAAAAATGCATCCATTAACGGTGCCACACAGATACGTGCCGGCGTTATACGGCCGGAGATTATCATTCCGCTGGAGGGAGACGAAAAACTCCAGGAGAAAAAAGCCGAACTCTTCGGACTTGATAAAGGAACCGAAGTCCGTGTTATCCGCGCTCCCTATTTCGGCATGCTGGGTAAAGTGGTTGATATGCCTCACGAGCTGCAGCGTCTTGAATCGGGATCCCTGGCCAGAGTAGCCAAAATAAAGCTTTATGATACTGAAAAAGAAGTACTTCTTCCGCGGGCAAATCTGGAAATGATCGAAAAAAAATAGGAGTCCGTTATGAAAAAAACACAACGGCTTGTTCCCGCGATATTTCTCATTATTTTGACCGCCGGATGTCAAAGCATCAATGAACAAATTGATAAGGGACAATTTGATATGGCAAAGAAAAAGATCAATAAAAGAATTGTATCCGGAACATTAGATCCGTCAAGGCGTATCGAATTGGAGAATAAAAAGGAAATAATGCGCCGTATAGAGATGGATTTCAATAAAACCCGCAAAGATATTATCCCTTA
The DNA here is from genome assembly GCA_046482575.1 of Fidelibacterota bacterium. Taxonomy (GTDB): domain Bacteria; phylum Fidelibacterota; class Fidelibacteria; order Fidelibacterales; family Fidelibacteraceae; genus M50B103. The sequence continues at coordinate 12,757 of JAWOEU010000118.1, read as the reverse complement.
TATAGAACAGTATTATCCGGATGTCAGTAATGAACAGATCCGTTCATGGGAAGAAGAAAAGGCTCTGGAATATATGTTTATAAACGGAAAAAAACGATATTTTGCGCGTGCAGCCCCAAACCTTTTCCGAATTAATGAGGAAGCAAAGGCGCGGAAGAGAAAAATAGAAGGCTATCAAAAAAGCAAGCTTAACCGCTTTCTTGAATCTTATATTCCCCCGCTTATCGGGGATCTGAAAGATGCAGAAAAGCCTACCGGAAAAGAACATGAAATGAAATTTACTTTCACATTAACAGTAGACGCAGATGCCGCTCCCGGCGGTGAGGTAATACGATGCTGGCTGCCCTTTCCCCGGGAGGGAAATATCCGGCAGGAAGACATAAAATTTCTGTCTGCCAATTGCGACAATTATGTTCTTGCATCAAATGATTTTTTACAGCGCACTCTTTATATGCAAAAATCTGCGACCGCAGGCGAACCTACTGTTTTTGAGATCGCTTTCAGCACCACAACAAAAGCACAATGGTTCGATCTGAAGAATGCCGATATTAAACCCTATGACAAGAGCACCGAACGTTATCAGCATTTTACTGCAGAACGCACTCCGCATCTGCTGTTCACCCAAAAGATAAAGGAAATATCAGAAAAGATCGTCGGTGATGAAAAAGACCCTTATCGGATCGCCAGGAAAATTTTTAAATATATTAATGATAATTATCCCTGGGCAAGTGCACGCGAATATTCGACCATCGAAAATATTCCCGAATATGTGATAGAAAATAAGCACGGTGATTGTGGGCAGGTAACGCTGCTTTTTATGGTGCTTGCCCGTTACAATGGCATTCCCGCCCGCTGGCAGAGCGGATGGATGTTGCACCCGGGAAGTAAAAACCTTCATGATTGGAGTGAAATATACTTTGAGGGGATCGGATGGGTTCCCGTTGACCAGTCCTTCGGGCTTGTCGAATCTGACGATGAAGATGTTCACTGGTTTTTCCTGGGCGGTATGGATGCATACCGCTTGATCGTGAACGACGACTATGCCAGAACGCTTTTTCCCGCAAAAAATTATATGCGCAGTGAAACAAACGATTTTCAGCGCGGTGAAGTAGAATGGCGGGGTGGAAACCTCTATTTTGATCAATGGGATTATCACCTCGAAATTGAATATGTAAACCCAAAAGAAAGGAAATTTTAATGAAAAGGATTTTATTTTTTATGCTTGCAGCAGCAATGATGTTCGTAGCATGTTCTGAAAAATCTGACGACTTGACCCCGGCCCAGACGGAATTCTTTGAGATAATGTCAGAGAAAATTCCCTATATGCATCCGGACAGCAGTGTAGTGCTTGCCACAACGAATGAATTTAAGATCATGAACACAGATGTTATGGATAATGTTTATCAGGGAATGCGCGGCGATACAAGTATCATTTCAAATGTTGAACCCGCCCGCATAAAAGCCTTTATTCGCCAGGTTGTTACATTGAAGGCACAGCAGGATATTTTACTTGCCGAAGCAAAGAAAGCAGGTCTCCGTATTCCGAAAGACAGTGTTGACGCCTTTATTGAAAAAAATCTGTATGAACCGAACGGCGGAAAAGAAGCGTTTCTTGAACAGATCGAACTTCAGCAGATCGATATGGACTATGTCCGGGAGGACACCAGGAATAATTTGCTGATCATGAAATATGTTGATGAAATTGCCCTGGCGGATGTCGAGGTCAATGTAAGTGAAGAAGATATTCAGAAATACTATGAAGAGAACCAGGAACGCTATTCACAGGAAACGGTATCCGCGCGCCACATACTCTTCATGACGCAAGGTAAGTCAGAAGAAGAAAAAGCCAAGATCAAAGATACGGCAGAAACCGTACTTATGCTTGCAAAGCAGGGCGAAGATTTTGCGGAGCTTGTTAAAGAATACAGCGAAGATCCCGGCTCCCAGGCCAACGGCGGTCTCTATGAGGATTTCCCCCGCGGTCGTATGGTTCAGGCTTTTGAAGATGTAAGTTTCAATATGGAAGTCGGCGAGATTAGCAACCTGGTTGAAACCCCTTACGGATATCACATTATCAAGAAAGAAGACCATAAATACGGAAAAAAACTCGCTGATGTACGCGACGAGATCGAAGAAGCAGTGCGTGAGCAGAAAAGAGAAGCTGCTTTCCCACCCGTGCTTGACAGTCTTGTTCAGGCTTATGATTTTAAGACAAGTATCTGAAATACGTTAACATTCACGAAAAAGCACCCGGAAGGCGCGGGTGCTTTTTTTTGGATGATATTTATTAAGATGATATTTATTAAGAAAATAAAGAAACGGGAAACAAAACATAGGAGTTAAACGATAAAATTTATATTATTGTATTGCCGGAGAAACGGGTAAGAAAAGATGGAGATAAGAAATATTATGGTTTTCATTAAAAAGAATAAAAAAGCAATAGTGCTTTCAATGATCGTACTGGCGCTTGCGCTAAGTGCTTTACATATAACAAAAGTGCGGGCCGAGGCCCGGGACATATATGAAAAACTACAGGTATTAACGGATATTATCGGGGTCGTCAACGAGAATTACGTTGAGGAGGTGGAATGGGAAGAAACCATGGAAGGAGCCTATCGCGGGCTTTTGGAAGAGCTGGATCCCCATTCAACGTATATTCCCGCCAAACGGTTTGAGACCGTAAAAGAAGAATTTGAAGGGGAATTTCAGGGCATTGGAATCGAATATGATATTATTGACGGCTATATAACCGTTATATCTCCGATAATCGGCACACCGGCAGATGAAGTCGGTCTGCAGTCCGGCGACAAATTTTTAAAGATCGATAATGAATCCGCGTATAAGATCACACGCGAAGAAACGAAAAACCGGCTTCGCGGGAAAAAGGGAACCGAAGTGGTTGTAAATGTCAAGCGGCGGGGAGTGAAAGAACCGTTTGATGTAACGATCATACGTGATGACATTCCGCTTTATTCCATTTCGGCGCGGTTCATGCTTAAGGATGAAACCGGATATATTCTGATAAACCGTTTTGCCGAAAAAACCCACGATGAATTTACCGACGCCATGAAACATCTGCAAGAAGAGGGAATGGAACGGCTTATCATTGACCTCCGTTACAATAGTGGCGGCTATATGAATCAGGCAATAGAGATCCTGGATGAATTCATTGAAGGCGGAGATACGCTGGTTTACACGAAAGGACGCATCCGCTCTGCAAACGGGGTGCATCTTTCTTCAAAGCGCGGGAAATACGAAGATATTCCCCTTGCCGTTTTGATCAATCGCGGCTCTGCCTCCGCATCCGAGATCATTTCCGGAGCCCTTCAGGACCTGGACCGTGGTTTGGTTATTGGGGAAACATCTTTCGGAAAAGGACTTGTCCAGCGCCAATGGAGCATGCGGGACGGATCTGCAATCCGGGTCACGATAGCCCGGTACTACACACCCTCCGGCCGTCTGATCCAGCGACCCTATGATAATGGGACCGCGCAATATTACGAAGAACTTTATACACTGCCCGACAGCGTATTCAGCGATTCTCTGGACAAGCATCTGGATGAACGGCCGAAATATTCCACGCGCAACGGAAGGACGGTTTATGGCGGAGGAGGAATTACACCGGATATTGTTGTAAAGCGCAATTATGACCTGAGTGAAAGCACGATGAAGATCTTCAGCAAAAATGTCCGTTTGTTTTTCAAATATGCACAAAAACTTGTGCAGGAGCACCCCGAATATAAAACGGATCCGGACACCTTTATTTATAAAACGGATCTGGGTGAAGGTTTTATTGCAGATCTTCATGATTTTATTTCCGCGGATTTAGATGAAATTGATATCGGAGAACTCCGGAAAGACAAAGAGTATCTGGAAATGCAGGTAAAAGCGGAGATGGCGAAGATCTGGTGGGACAACAATGCTTATTACGAAGCGCGTCTCCTTCGCGATAATCAATTTCAAAAAGCAATGGGATCCATCAAGAATTTACAAAAAATCCTGGCGCTGCATTAATGTATTGACTTTATAGCTGTATTTTCTTAAAATGAAATGTTGTATTTGAGTTAAATTGATAATTTGGAGGTCGAATTTATGGTAGAGCTCTTCTTAGACGGTGGTCCCTTTATGTGGCCGATCTTGGGACTATTTATCATTGGATTGGTTTTTGTTTTCGAGCGTTTCTATGCTCTTGTGACAATTACTGCTAAAACGAAAGCATTTACAAAGAACATCAGAGATATTTTAGAGGAAGAAGGTGTTGAAGGTGCGCTAAAGGCATGCGATGAATCCACAAGTCCTGTAGCGGCAATGTTTTCAGAAGCATTGCGCCATTTTGACAAAGGTTTTGAAAAAATAGAAAAAACCCTTGATACCATCGGTGCTTTGGAAATGACATATCTTGAAAAGAACCAGATCTGGCTGTCCACGGTTATCGTCATCGCTCCGATGATGGGATTTACCGGTACGGTTGCCGGAATGGTAAGGGCCTTTCAGGATATCGCCGCAGCAGACGATATGTCCCCGGCCGTTGTGGCAACAGGTATTTCACAGGCACTGTTAACGACACTGTTTGGTTTGATCGTTGCCATGATCATTCAAATTTTTCAAAACTTCTTCCTGTTCCAGATCGACAATCTGGTTGTGGAAATGGAGAAAAATTCTTTAGATCTCCTGGATGATCTGGAAAACAAGAATATTAAGAAGAATTAACAGACAGGGAAAATGACATGATAAAGAAGAAAAGCCGTCCACCCGCGGAAGTTCCCAGTTCGTCCATGTCAGATATTGCTTTTCTGTTGCTGATATTTTTTCTTCTCGTTTCCAACGTGGATGTGGATAAAGGTATCGGAGTTATTCTGCCGCCGCCCGGCGAGGCAGAGATCAAGCTGAATCCGAAAAACATCACGATGGTTCTTGTCAACGCAAAAGGTGAAGTGCTTTTCGGCAATGAAGTTGTCCCCGTGAATGAAATAGAGAACCAGGCCCGCGAACTTGAGGCAAGAAACCCCAAAATGGTTTTTTCCGTTCAAACGGACAGGAAAACAAGATATCAGGATTATATCGATGTGGTTGATCAACTGACTGCTGCAGATGTGAGAAAACTGGCACTGATAGGAACTGAGCAGTAGGAGAAACATATGGCAATTAAAAAAAAATCTAAAGCCAGAAGCGGCATCCCGACAGCATCCATGTCCGATATTATTTTTATGCTGCTGATCTTTTTTATGGCAGCTACTTCCCTCAAAACGGTGGAAGGACTTAAAGTGAGACTGCCGCGTGCCCGTTCCATTGCAAAACTTGATACCCCCAAGCCATCGGTTCTGTATGTATTTATTGACCGGACCGGACGCATCAGCATTCAGGACAAATTGATGAATGCTGAAGATGTATCAGAAGTGATTTATCCGTTGCGTCAAAGAGATAACCGGCTGACCATATCAATGCGCGCTGATCAGGAAACACAAATGGGAGTTGTTTCTGATGTGCAGAACGAATTGCGTGATGCAAGTGCACTAAAGGTTAATTACTCCGCGAAACGCAAGTAGGAATAACAGGAGTTATTATATGGCAGCAAAAAAATACAAAAGTTTTAAAGGCCGCTCCGGCTTCATTACAGAAATTTCATTAGTGCTTGTTTTGGCGATCATAGTCTTGTCCGCTTATTTATTTCCGAAATTCGAAAGCGGACCCCGGCAACAAAAAGAGCAAACGATCGAATTTATTCAATCCGAAGAGATACCGCAGGTTGAGCTTCAGCAAATGGAAACACCACAGCAACGTCCCTCTATTCCCGTAATGAGCGAAGATGAGGATATTTCCGAGGAATTTACGATTGAAGATATGGATTTTGAAGATTATGAAGCTGTTGACGCACCGCCTCAGCCATCTGACGGTGACGAAAACGGTGTAGTTGTTGAATTTGTCGCCTTTGACGAGCCCCCTACCCCCATCGGCGGACAAGCGGCTATTTCCCGGAATGTTATTTATCCCGAAATTGCAAAAGAAGCGGGTATAGAAGGACAGGTGGTTGTTCAGGCCTTTATAAATAAAGAAGGGGTGGTGGAACACGCGCTGATCCTGAAAGGCATGCCCGGAACGGGTCTGGATGAAGCGGCAATTGATGCGATAAAAAGAACGCGCTTTAAGCCCGCGAAACAACGGGACCGGGATGTGGGTGTTTGGATATCCATACCGGTTACCTTCAGACTGAACTCAAATTAAACGATTATTTAAATTAAACCTGCCGAAACAATAAACCGGCTTATGTGGACGCAGGTTTTCTATTTGCAGCAAATAACCCATTTTGCATAACAAAAGAAAGGGAGGGCATGGAAGGTCCGCAGAATATACTTTTTATTGTATCGGAAAGCGTGCCTTTTGCAAAAAGCGGCGGCCTTGCAGATGTAGCAGGCGCCTTGTCGAAGAAACTTGCAGAAAAGGGCCACAATGTTACCGTTGTAATGCCTTATTATGCGACAATTCCCCAGGAACTGACAAAATCGAAGGAACCGCCGTTCTCCATGAATGTGTGGATGGGCGAACGCGAAGAATGGTGCCTTGTTCATTCCAAAAAAATGCAGAAAGGCCTTTGTTACTATTTTATTGATTTTCAAAAATATTTTTTCCGTGAGGGACTATATCACAATAATGCCATGCAGGATTATGAAGACAATCCGAAACGTTTCGGTTTTTTATCGCAGGCAGCCCTCTATCTCTGTAAAACAAAAAATATTAAAGTTGATATTGTTCATGCACACGACTGGCAAACGGCAGCTGCGCTTGCTTACCTCAAAACGCATCACCGGGATTGTCCGTGGCTCGGCGGAGCCGCCGGAGTCCTGACGATACACAATATCGGCTACCAGGGTAAATATTCCCGGGAGGCTTACGAATATCTCGGCTTGCGAGAGCAGGATTTCATACCGGAAATATTTGAGGATTACGGCGGTATGAATCTTTTAAAGGGTGGGATCCATTTTGCGGATATTGTCAATACCGTCAGTCCTGCTTATGCAAATGAGACCCTTAGTCCGGAATATTCACACGGACTTGATCCTTTCTTGCGAAAAAAAGGCGATCACTATATCGGCATATTAAACGGTGTTGATTATTCGGAATGGGATCCTGCAACGGACAAATACATTGCACATAAATTTAATGTCCGCAATATGAGCGGAAAGATCAAATGCAAACACGTTCTTCAGCAGCGCCTGGGACTTTATGTCCAGCAAAGCATTCCCGTCATGGGGATCATAAGCCGCATGGCAGAACAAAAAGGCCTGCATTTACTTGCAGACAGCATTGAAGCGATCGCAAACAACATGCAGGTACAATTCGCCATTTTGGGATCGGGCGACAAAGAACTGGAGAATTATTTCGCTTCCCTGCAGGAAAAATATCCCGGGCTTATCAGCGCCCGTATCGGGTATGACAATGAGCTTGCGCACGGTATTGAAGCCGGGTCGGATTTTTTTATTATGCCTTCATTGTATGAGCCCTGCGGTCTGAACCAAATATACTCTCTGCGCTACGGCACGCTTCCTGTCGTACGTGCAACCGGCGGTCTTGATGATACCGTTGAACAATATGATGAATCAAGCGGAGAAGGAACAGGATTTAAGTTCTATGATGCGACGCCGAGAGCAGTATATAATACGGTGGGATGGGCTGTTTCAACATATTATGATCGGCCGGGTCATTATAAGGCCATGCAGATCAGGGCAATGGAGAAGGATTATTCCTGGGAAAAAAGTACGATACGCTACGAGGAAGCATACAAACGCGCACAAGAAGTCAGTGGAGAAGACCCCGGGAAGTACACGCCTTAATATTCCTCGCCATTCTCATTCTTTTGCCGGTTATATTTTTTAACCAGAAGCAGATAACTGACCGTACCAAGACTGTAAAGCAATGCCGTTACTATAAAAATCTTATAATAAGCCAGGTCAATTTGCCGGAGAAATTGAAAGATCTTTGCACTGATAAACCATGAAGCATTCCAGATACCGCTTTGAATTGCGGAGATCAATTCACGGTTTTGCGGTCCGACATATTTCATTACCAGTTCGCTGGTAATGGGGGAAGCCATGTTCATCAGAGGTTGACGTATAATGAAGGCACCGACTGCAAACCAAAGCGCAAAACCGAAATAACTGAATAATTCCGTGGAAGCAAGGAAAACAAGGAAAATAATCGCAGTGAACTGTGTAACGGCAATTGAAAAACCGTAACCGAGCTTACGGCGCAAAATAGGCGTGAGAATGCCGCCGAGAAACACCAGTGCCGCTGCGATGCTTCCCATGATGGCAAAAGAATCAGAGTCCACATTGAACACCGAATTAAAGAAGAGATTCATAAAAGGGATCGTCAGTCCCGCCCCCACCGAGATAATGAACATTGGCAGAAGACCGCGAAATATTTTTCCCCACTGATAGCTTTTAAGATGTGAAAAAACACTTGTGCGCGGAGCCGGCGGTGGTGCTTTTTCGGAAATGCGTGAAAAGGCAAAAACGCCCAGAAAACTGAGAAAAACAAAAAGCAAAAGCACTTCGTATTCCGTAATATGAAAAGCAGGGAAAAAACCGGAAACCCGGAAAAATACATTGATCAATATACCCGAAATAATAGAAGCAAAACTCCAGACCGCAAAATTCATGGCAATACTTTCACTCAGCGTTTCATCATTGCTGTGGCGAAGGATAAACGGGAGAGCGGTGACGTGTATCAGCATAAAGCCAATGCTGCCGATAAAAAAACAGGTCTTGATGAGAACAGATATATGTGCCTGGGTTGCCAGCAGCATCGCCCCCCCGGCGAGAGGAATAATAAGTGCTCCGGAAATAAAAAAGGGCTTAAGTCGCTTTCCTTTTATGGCAAGACCGAAAGGAATACTGAATAATAATATACTGATAAAACGATAAGAAGTGAAATTGGCGATCACCGCATCCGTATAACCGTTTTTCCGGAGATAAATGTTTAAAATGAGATTAAACGACGCATTGAGAAGCTGCAGAAAAAATGAACCAAGGACAAGATATTTAATAGAGCGGGGAACGGAAAGATAACGTTTCAGTAAAAGTCTCAGTTCAGTCATGGGCGGAAGTTACAGGAATTTTTCAATAAAACAATGCTTTGTTTCGTGCGTTAATAAAAAACAGGAAATAATTTCTCTGTTTCACTGTAGCCCGAACTTTTCTTATATTTAAGTAATAAACAAAGGAGAATCACCGATGCAAATCAATTTAGCAGGAAAGTCTTTTTTAACGCTTCTGGATTTTAGTTCTGAAGAGATCCGTTATCTGACAGATCTGGCGGAAAAATTAAAAAAAGAGAAAAAAGCCGGCATATTTCCGGAGCGCCTGAAGCATAAAAATATAGCACTTCTGTTCGAGAAGAATTCCACACGCACACGCTGCGCCTTTACCGTAGCGGCCGCGGACGAGGGCGCACACCCGGAATTTTTGGGGAAGAACGATATTCAGTTCGGGACGAAAGAAAGCGTGGCCGATACCGCAAGAGTGCTTGGCAGAATGTTCGATGGGATACAGTTTCGGGGATTTCAGCATCAAACCGTTGAACTGCTGGCTGAATATGCCGGTGTACCGGTATGGAACGGGCTCACGGATCGCTTTCATCCCACACAAATATTGGCGGACCTTCTTACTATTAAAGAAAGCAAGGGTTATTTAAAAGGTATTATTTTCACTTATGTGGGCGACGGTCAGAACAATATGGCAAATTCATTGATGATCGGTGCAGCTAAAATGGGTATGGATTTCCGGATCGCAGCACCTGCCTCGCTTTTCCCGAAAGCAGATCTGGTCGGGAAGGCGCAGAAAATTGCCGGAGAGAACGGTGGCCGCATATTATTGACAGAAAATATTGAGGAAGGTGTAAAAAATGCAGACGTTATTTATACGGATGTATGGGTCTCTATGGGCGGAGAAGAGCTTTTTGGGAAACGCATAGAACTGCTCAGATCTTATCAGGTGAACAGCGATATGATGAAAAAGACCGGAAAGGAAGATACAATTTTTATGCATTGCCTCCCGGCTTTTCACGACATAAATACTGCTACCGGAGCAAAGATACATCGCCAGTACGGATTAGAATCTATGGAAGTCAGCAATGAAGTATTTGAATCCCCGGCCAGCAAGGTCTGGGACGAGGCCGAGAACCGCATGCACACCATCAAGGCGGTGATGCTGGCGACAATGGGCAGGGCATGTGATACGTGAAGGCAAAAAAACGCCCGCATAGGGCAACTCCGTGAGGAGTTACCCAAGAGGGGGACGAAAAACTTTATTCTGAATTGGTAATTAACTTTTAATTGTGACTATAATCACTTGCACAAAAAGAATAAAGCAAAAAAGTCGGAATGTCAAACAAAAAAACCATTATTCTGTATTTGCTGATCGTATCAGGGTTATTTTGTGACGATACGCTTCGTATTTCCGGGCGCGTAACGCTTCAAGGGAATGGATTATCCGGTGTGCGGATCGCGGATACCCGGACTGACGCGGAAGGATACTACAGGTTTGCGTTTCCCCGGAGCGTCGACACCACGCTTTCGCCTGCTTTGAACAGCTTTCGTTTTGAACCGGCGGATGTACGGATAAGCGCCGGTGACAGCACTCCCGGCAGTGTCAACTTTAGGGCGGCACGGCAAAAGAAAAAGGTACTGGTGGTCGCGGGACAGTCCAATGCAAATTCAAACGGGACCTATGAATACTTCTTGCCGGACAGCGTTGATGAAAAGATCCCGTATTTTCTGGCAAGCAATGGCGTTGAGCACGGACTGGCTTCCCTGGGACTTATTTCGAAGTTCGGGGTTTGGGACCGGGATAACTTCGGGATCGAAACGATGCTGGGGAGGACCATTTATCAGCGCCATGAGGATTCACTTGCCGTTATGAAGATCGCGTGGGGCGGAACCAGCCTGGTGGATCAATGGAAAGAAGGGGGAGATGTGTGGCACTGGTTCAAAGAAATGCACCGGCACGCGGTGGATTCCATGCTTGCCGAAGGTTATGAGCCGGAATACATCGGTTTTTTCTGGTACCAGGGGGAAAGCGACAGAACCCCGGACCGTGCACCCGTTTACGGGGACAGCCTGTATCATTTTGTCGACCGCGTCAGAGAGCTTCTGCCGAACAGCTCGGAAGTGGATTCACTGCCCTTCGTTTGTGTGAGGATCCTCTGGAACCCGGCATCGATCTATGAAGAGCCCGTCAGACGGGCCCAGATGCAAATCACGCAGAACAGGGCATATTGCGCCTGGGTCGACATTGACGATTGCGATCCCTATCGCATCAGTGAGGACAATCTTCATTACAATGGCGATGCGCTAAACCGTATCGGGTATAAGCTGGCAACGAGTTACCTGGACCTGATCGGGCAACCGGTCGACAGTGCGGTTTCGCTTACGGTGAACATCACGGGAAGCCCCGACACATCCATTGTTCTGTCCGTAAGAGGAGACACCACCTTTTGTGACAATATCCGGCAAGGTTCATATCATTTTCCCGCCACGCTGGGTGATAGCCTTCAGCTGGGACTTCTGTTTTCTGCCGCAGACCGGGAAAGCCGTCCGGAGACGATCAGCATTCCCTTCGTTTATCCCCAAAACGTGATACCGGACAGCGTTTATACCTTTGATGTGCACTACAAGACAAGCGTAAGCGGAAGCGCAGGGAACAGCGCACCTTTGCAGCTGCGTTGCCATCCCAATCCTTTTAACAAGCAAACCGCCGTCAGTTTTCGTCTGCGGGAAGCGGCGCAGGTAAGGCTTTGTGTCTACGATCTGTCGGGCCGGAAAACCGCCGTGCTGATCGACCGTTCGTTGAAAGCGGGAAACCATACCCTCGGATGGAACGCCGGGACCTTGCCCGCAGGCATATATTTCATGCAATTACAGGCCGGACGGCAACGGCGGGTGAATAAATTATTGCTGCTAAAATAAAGATATTCCGGTTCGCGGGAACACGTATCGATCTGTGCGGAAATGAAGCGGAAAGACCGGGATTCGATTTCCCCTCTTTTATGAAGGCCCCTTAAACACTCATTAAAAGGTGTTATAGCTTTATATTATGCGGTATTATTGGTGTTGATGTTTACCAGGAGTTACCGGGATATACTTGTACATACTCGAAAAAGTGGAACATTTTGTGGAACATCTTTACCCCCCGGCCATCATATCCGGACAAACAAAAAGCTCCCGCAGAGGGAGCCTTTGATTGGTTTTATTTTAGAGATTACTTCAAATACATGATCTTCTGCATCTGTATCTGATCTTTGAAACGGGCGCGGATGAAATAGATACCGGTGGATAATTGTTTCGGAGCATAAGGGATCTCATGCGTGCCGGCCGGTTTATTTAACAGCATACGATCCACGACTCTGCCGCGGATATCCAGAATATCCAGGATAAGCTCGCCGGATCCGGGAAGCTCAACACGTATGCAGGTCGAAGGATTGAAAGGGTTGGGATATGCGTGAAGCAGCGTAAATGCCTCCGGCAGGATCGTTTCCTGTTCAATAAGGGGTTCTTCCGGAAGCACGCGTTTTGCCAGTTTTATATTGCCGATATCCTCACCCATATCCGAACGGGCGATCAGAGTAAGATTATTATCCGGATATTTATCTTTAAGTTGAGCTAAATACTCTGCAGCCAATTCGGGTTTATCAAGATCCTTATGATAATAATTGAACAGATCAAATAAAGCATAAAGTTCATATACCCTGTTCATCATGCTCA
>JAWOEU010000091.1:0-8132 GCA_046482575.1 Fidelibacterota bacterium | reverse complement strand
GACATCATTAAAATTATGCGGATCCGTCAGAACACTGAATGCATCATCTTCACTGATGACATGTTCGGCACCCGCATCAAGAGCGGTCATCATGAGCTCATCTTCATCTGTTCCTTCCGCAGAAACAATAATATTGCCTTTACGTGTAAAATTCCATGAAACCGAACCGTTTTCCCCCAGATTTCCTCCGTGTTTGGTTAAAAGATGGCGTATCTCCGCTACTGTCCGCTGTTTGTTATCGGTCAGTACTTCAAGTATCAGCGCAACGCCAAAAGGACCGTAGGCTTCATAAATGACTTCTTCATAGTTAATGCCTTCCAGTTCACCCGTACCTTTTTTTATAGCACGGGTAACGGTATCATTTGGAATATTCGCACTTTTGGCCGCTATTACCGCAGTACGAAGCCGCGGGTTGGTATCGGGATCACCACCACCGGCCCGTGCCGCGACAGTGATCTCTTTGAGTATCTTGGTCCATATCTTGGCGCGTTTTGAATCCTGCGCCGCTTTACGGTGCTTTATATTTGCCCATTTACTGTGACCTGCCATGTTATATCCTCTTTATTGTATGTTAAGCGCTTTTATGAAAATACGCTTATGCGTTAAAAAATGCAATCAGTTTTGCGTCCAGAGGTGTGGGAAAAATCAATTGCATAAAAAAACCGCCCTTAATTAAGGACGGTTTGTGTTTTTATTACGATCTAGCGATACTGCCGCTTGTTTTGTTTAATGGTATCAAGTCCAGTAACCTGCATTTCAAGTTTTTCGAGCTCCCGTGAAATATCCTGAATCTGCTGTGTCGTCCGGACATTATTCTGTGTAACGGAACGGCGGAGATTACTGACCTTCCGGTCAACATCATCGATACGGTTGCGCAGGGTAACGATATTTGCTTCCATTACTCTTGACATAGAATCAATTCTTGTGTTAACATAGAATATGTCACTGGAATGTTGATCTTTAAAGTCGTCCAGTTCATCGTTCAGGTCCAAAAAGCGCTGGCTGTTCTTATTAATATGTTTTCTGTGGCCAATAAGTTTTACGTCAAAATCATGCAGATCGTCCGAATAGGTTTGGTATTTATCTTCAATTGAATTTGCACGTGCATTCATATCCTTCAGACGACCATCAAATGTGGTTTGATAATAATACATTGCACCAAGTCCTGCAAAAAGCAAAACCCACAAAAGTGAAATAAAAAATTTTTTTAACATTACTGACTCCAAATTTCAAAAATTAACTAGTAATTTCAATTACATACAGAAAGCTATAAAAAAGTTTTTTCAAATGCAATAAAATGGTTTATAAATCATGATTTATTTTTTCGTATCTCAAGAATTTCGTCACGTAAGGCTGCTGCTTTCTCAAATTCAAGGGCTTCAGCCGCTTTTTGCATTTGTATGGTAAGTTTATCGATCATGTCGGCAGCTTCAAATTTTGAAAGTTTTTCCTTTTTCCGGGTAAATTTATCCGCATAGCGATAATCACTTTTCATATCAGCGATCGATGTAACGCTTCTGATCTCCTCAGCGCTTTTATAGATAGTTGCCGGTACAATATTATGCTTTTTATTGTGTTCTATCTGTATTTCCCTGCGTCGGTTGGTCTCTTCGATAACGCGTCGCATTGCTTCGCTGGTTTTGTCGGCATAGAAGATCACCATACCTTCAACGTTTCGTGATGCGCGTCCGGCGATCTGAAAAAGTGAGCGTTCAGAACGGAGAAAACCCTGTTTATCGGCTCCCAGAATAGCTACCAGCGATACTTCGGGCAGATCGAGGCCTTCCCGGAGAAGATTTACGCCTACCAGCACATCGAAAGCAGCGGTCCGAAGATCACGGAGGATCACCACACGCTCCAGTGCGTCGATCTCCGAATGCAGATAGCGTACGCGTATATTGAGGTTTTTAAGGTAACTGGAAAGATCTTCCGATTCACGTTTGGTGAGCGTGGTAACGAGCACGCGTTCGTTTTTCTTAACGCGGGTCCGGATCTCATGGATAAGGTCATCAATCTGACCCTCGGTAGGACGCACCTCGATGTGCGGATCCAGGAGTCCTGTCGGACGAATGATCTGCTCCACAACAACGCCGTTCGATCTTTCGATCTCATAATCCGCCGGAGTTGCAGATACAAATATGGTTTGACCGAGCATTTTTTCGAACTCATGGAATTTAAGGGGGCGGTTATCAAAAGCACTGGGAAGCCGGAAGCCGTATTCTACCAGTTGCTCTTTTCTCGAACGGTCACCGTTATACATGGCGCGTACCTGGGGGATCGTAGCATGGGACTCATCAATAATGGTCAGAAAATCTTCCGGAAAGAAATCCATCAGCGTAAAAGGGCGGTCACCGGGCTGACGCAAAGTCAGATGCCGGCTGTAATTCTCAATACCGGAACAGTAGCCCAGTTCCTGTATCATTTCAATATCATAATTCGTACGCTGTTCAAGACGCTGTGCCTCCAGCAACTTTCCGTTCTGGCGCAGTTCCTTAAGCCGTTCTTTCAATTCCAGCCGGATATTTTTGATGGCGATCTTTACTTTTTCTTCGTCCGTCACAAAGTGGCGGGCAGGGTAAATAACAGCAAATTCAAGATTTTTTATGATCTTTCCCGTCAACGGCTCTACTACGCTTATGGTCTCTATCTCATCGCCCCAGAATTCCAGGCGTATGGCTTCATCGGCATAAGCGAGATAGATCTCTACATTATCGCCGCGTACACGGAATGTGGAACGTGAAAAACTGATATCATTACGGATGTAATGAATGAAAACCAGCCGCGAAAAAAGTTCTTTGCGCGAAATCGTGTCGCCCCGGCGCAGAACGATGATCTGTTTTTCATAATCCTCCGGAGAACCCAGGCCGTAAATACAGGATACCGAGGCAATAACGATGACGTCACTGCGGCCGAGCAGGGAAGAGGTTGCCTTCAGCCGCAGTTTTTCGATCTCATCATTGATATCGGAGTCCTTTTCAATATAGGTATCCGTGGTTGCAATATAGGCTTCCGGCTGATAATAATCATAATAGGATATGAAGTATTCAACGGCATTGTCCGGAAAAAAAGCTTTAAATTCCCCGTAAAGCTGTGCCGCAAGGGTTTTGTTATGGGATATGATGAGCGTCGGTCTCTGTACCGATTCAATAACCTTTGCCATGGTATAGGTCTTTCCGCTCCCCGTAATGCCGAGGAGTGTCTGAAAACGGTTATTCTTTCTTATCCCGTCGACAAGCGAATTGATCGCCTGTGGCTGATCGCCTGCAGGCCGGTAAACAGAGCGGACTTTGAGTTCATTATTGATCATTGTTCTTATTTAATTTTGTTCCGTTTTTTGCCAGTTTGTCTGCGTAATCGTTCCAGCGGTCTCCGCTGTGCGCGGCAACCTTATGGAAATGAAAAACAGTGCTCTGTCTGATCATATACTCCTGATAGGCCTTTGTCAGGGTATTTTTGGCTTTCCATTTTCCTGCAGCCCACATTTCAATTCCCGTATAGTCATAAAAAACATGTATCTCGCTGATATTATTTTTATTACACCATTTTGCGGTTTCAAGTACGGCCTTAAGCTCCCCGGCGATCTGCCGGTGAGAATTGAAACCGGTATTGAGACATCCGCTTATCTCATGCAGGATCTTATTGTTTTGGACGATAACCGCGCCGTATCCGATACTGTCATTTTGAAAAGAGCCGTCAACATATGCACATAATCCGTCACCGGCCGCAGAATGGTTATCAGTTCCGGTAAAATGCCGCCAGTGATCCTGCAGGACCTCACGGTAAGAGGGATATGTTATGGATTGACAAGTGAGCTTATAGCTGTTTTTTTTGGGACTGTAGTAGATATTTGCTTTCCCGATGTAGAGACCGGCGGTATAAACGTCGATTTTTGCCAGGTAATCGCGGGTGCCGTCAATATCCAGTAGTGCCCTGTATTCTCTGTTATTCAGGTACTCACAGAATTCCCGTGCTTTACGGACGGTTTTATGCTGGTGTAAATATTTCATTTGCCAAATATAGCGTATTTCTTATACATCCGGAAGAAGAAATCCGGGTAGATTTCCGTGAGGAGCGAACAGTAGCTAAACGTATATCATTGTGTGTTCACACTGTCTTTTTTTCGGATAAGGAGCAATTACTTCATATACAGCAGTTTGTGCGTTTCATGGTGTTTGCCGTCCGCTATGCGGAGAATATAAATACCTGCAGGGAGATCGCCGGGTTCCCAGTGGATGCGATGCTCGCCGGGAGCGAAAATTTTGTCACTGATAACATCCGTGCACTTTCCCCGGAGTGAATGTACGGCGACACGGATCCTGCCGGTCCGGAGAACAGAAAAATCAATAGAAATTCGCGGATTGAAGGGATTGGGATAAACGGACTTCAGAAAGAAACGCGGTGACGCGGCGGACGGATTTTGACTTTCGGGGATGGAAACGGAGTATACATCTGAGCTGCCGGCCTCTCCCGAATAGGAGATATTCCGGAGACGATACCGGTATTTTTTCCCGGGAATGACACTGTGATCAGAATATCCGTAAGAGAACGTCTCAGTAGTTGTCCCTGCACCTTTGCAGCGGTAAATATCCGTCCAGTCCTCTGAATTTTCCCTGCGCTGAAGAATAAACCAGGCATGTTCCGTCTGACTTTCAGTCTGCCAGGAGATCTCTACGTTATTATCATTCCATTCAGCGGAAAAAAAGGAAAGATCAACGGGGGTCGCAACATCCGTGACGGTAGAAACGGAACGGGATTCGGTCCACGGTTCCGAATCCGGGGTTTCACCATCGTAGTGTCCCTTCACCCGGTAGTAATATGTTCCGGGATCAATATCGTCAAGTATATAATAAGCAGTATTCACGTCTCCTGCCGGAAAGCCCGGCAGAGAAGAAGAAAAATCCGCATTTTCAGAAAGGTCCACAAAAAAAGAATGATAAGCCGGACTGCAATCCCACGAAAGAACTATACGCCGGAACAGGATATCAGAAGGCTGAACCGTCATTAACTGCGCATAGGAAAGCTGCCAGCAGGAATCCTGCATATCGTTAAGCTGACCGTGATTGGCCGAGGGACTCAGGTCCGTCAGTATATTCCCGCTGCTTTGATCAAATGTATAATAACCTTTGAGCCGGCTGTCTACGGTATCCAGTGCAGACGCTGCATTATTCCGTATTTCCCGGTTACTGCGCACATAACCCCATAAGCGCAATTCATCGATACTGCCTTTAAAGAAAATATCGTTTGCTCCGCTGCGGTATTTTCCGATATGAAAGCCATAGGGATCATAAGAGAACGGATATTCAAGATTTAGGAGACAGTCACCTTTTTCAACCACCCTTCCGTTCAGAAAAACAACAATATTATCGTCGTTTTTATACCGGTCGTAGGTAAAAGCAAGATGCTTCCAGCGGCCGGCGGGAATACTGTCCAGACTTACGGAGACTTCAGAAGCTCCGTTGCCTAAACGGATGATTATACGGTTTGAATCGGCCGTATAGACACTGTAACCCGTAAATATTCCATCGGGGTGTTCTGTCCCGTTATCGATCATGCCGGCACCGTGCACAAAGCTGTCGACTTTGAACCAGAACTCCACAGTAAGGTATTTATTCATCTTCAGCGGGGTATTGTCAATATATACATAATTGCTCACACCGTCAAAAGCCAGACAATGGGAAGGTGTGTCTGCCGATAACGGCATCATGAAAGCGAAGAGCAGCAACAAAATATATTTTTTTAGATCCATGTAGTGAGATCATCCGTTTAAAAAGCGTTCAATCATAAATATATTACTATTCTGCCGGCTCTGCAACAGAAGAAAAAGGGCAGATTTTAATAGTTCGGGGAGCCTTGATGATTTTGTTTGTATTTCAGATGTCTTATTTTATATTCTGCCTATGAGCGATACGATACGAAATTTCAGTATAATTGCCCACATCGACCACGGGAAGTCGACACTGGCGGACCGTTTGCTTGAGATTACCGGTACACTGCAGAAATTTCAGATGAAAGAACAGGTGCTGGACGACATGGATCTTGAGCGCGAGCGCGGGATCACGATCAAATCACATCCTATCCGCCTGCTCTATAATTTTCAGGGCCGCCGGTATATTTTAAATCTTATTGATACACCCGGGCATGTGGATTTCAGCTATGAAGTATCCCGCAGTCTCGCGGCCTGCGAAGGTGCACTTTTACTGGTCGATGCTTCTCAGGGCATTGAAGCGCAAACCGTATCAAATACTTTTCTTGCTCTTGATAATAATCTTGAGATCATTCCCGTTATCAACAAGATCGATCTTCCGGGCGCACAAACAGAATCGGTAAAAGAACAGATCATTGATCTGATAGGATGTGAAGAAGAAGAGATCATCTTAACCTCGGCAAAGACCGGTCTCGGCGTAGATAAGCTGCTGGAGGCCATTATAAAACGCATACCGTCCCCGGAGGTCCGGACCGGTGAACCGGCAAGGGGACTTATTTTTGACAGTGTTTTTGACAGTTATCGCGGTGCTATCCCTTATGTGCGAATTATGGACGGGGAGATCCGGCCCGGTGAAAAATTGCGCTCCTTTGCCACTAAAAACGAATACGAGATAACGGAAGTCGGCCATTTCCATCTTAAACGCGTAAAAAGCGACGTGCTTCGCAGCGGTGATGTCGGATACATTGTAGCACAGATCAAAAACATTAAAGATCTTCGGGTAGGGGATACCGTTACCACGGTTGAAAATCCTGCGGCAAAACCTCTTGCCGGGTACAAGGAAATGAAGCCGATGGTATTTTCCGGTATCTATCCCGTTCTGAATGATGATTTTGATGAATTGAGACAATCCCTTGAAAAACTGAAACTTAATGATGCTTCTCTGCATTTCGAACCGGAAACGTCGGATGCCCTGGGGTTTGGTTTCCGCTGCGGTTTTCTGGGTATGCTGCATCTTGAGATCGTACAGGAGCGGCTGGAAAGGGAGTTTGATCAGGAGATCATCAGCACGGTCCCCAATGTCGAATATCATACCTATCTCCGCAACGGTGAAATGGTACGTGTCGACACACCTGCAAAAATGCCGGCAGCGGCTGATATCGATTATATAGAGGAACCTTATGTAAAAGCGGAGATACTCACGCCTCCCGAATTTATCGGCGGATTGATGAAGCTGACCCAGGATAAGCGGGCAATCTACAAGAACACCCATTATCTGGATATGAATAAAGTGCAGCTTTTTTATGAAATACCCCTTTCCGAGATCGTATTTGATTTTTATGATAAGCTGAAAACCGTAAGCAGGGGATATGCATCCTTCGATTATGAATATATCGGTTATCGTGCCGCCGAGCTTGTAAAACTCGATATCCTGGTCAACGGCGAAGCCGTCGATGCACTTTCACTGATCATCCACCGCGAAGATGCTCCGTATCAGGGTAGGGAGCTGGTAGTGAAATTGCGCAGCCTGATACCGCGGCATCAATTTGAGATACCGATCCAGGCAGCTGTGGGATCCAAGATCCTTGCAAGGGAAAACGTCAAAGCATTACGGAAGAACGTAACGGCAAAGTGCTACGGAGGCGACATCAGCAGAAAACGCAAACTGCTTGAACGTCAGAAAGAAGGAAAGAAACGCATGAAGCAGGTCGGTGCCGTACAGGTTCCCCAGGAAGCTTTTCTTGCCGTGCTTCAGATCGAAAAAAAACGGTAGCGTTGAAGAATAAGATAATACTTATCTGTTAATTCACTTTTAATATTTTGTAAGAAAATTCGCATTAATGTGATACGGTTTTTGCGCAGATGGCCATAGCGTTTTTGAATGTCAAAGGCTGTCATTGTGATTATGGTTCTTGCTATCATCCTGTAGTTCCCTGAGACGGCGGGAAAAAAGGATCCAGGCAAAAACGGAGAAGATCACAATAAAGAGGGAAGAGCCCCAGGCGGAAACGATCGCCGTGAAATTGAAACCGGAATGCATAAGAATGGCGGCTAGAAGACCCGCCCCGAGCGTAGCACCCGAACGCAGACGGAATTTGACCACGCCGGCTGCATATCCCCAGAGCGACGAAAAAAGAAAATGTCCCGGAATAGATAAAAAGGCCCGCAGACCTGCAACTTCATAAACGCGTTCATATTCAAAGGCCGA
>JAWOEU010000062.1:0-4245 GCA_046482575.1 Fidelibacterota bacterium | reverse complement strand
TTGGAGAGACTGATCCATGTATTGGCGATGCCATATGCCCAGACACCAAGCAATGTGATCACCAGCAGAGAAAAGACAATTTTGTGGCGCGTCTGGCGTTCGGCGGCGGCTGCCACCACCCAGCGCAGGTACATCAGGCCGGGGTCAAAATGCCGCGGTGGGACCTGAAAAAATTCCGCAATGTCTCCCGCAGGATCGGTTCCGCAATGAAGTCCGTCGGAGAAGTGATGGCGATCGGCCGTAATTTTGAGGAGGCACTGCAGAAGGCCATCCGCATGCTGGCTACGGATGCACGGGGTCTGATTGCCAATGAGAAATTCACTACTTCATCGCTGAAGGACTCACTGAAAAAACCCAGTGATGAACGTTTATATGCCGTCGCGGATGCCTTCCGCAAGGGATATTCCGTTGAAAAAGTCTATGAACTGACAAAGATCGACAGATGGTTTCTGCACAGGATCAAAAAGGTGGTGGATCTTTCCGTACAGATCGAGACAGGTAAGGAATTGGATAAGCAACTGCTTATAAAAGCAAAGCGATCCGGTTTCTCCGATGAACAACTTGCCGTTCTGACCGGGCTGAGTGAAGAAACGATTTACGGCAAACGGAAGAATGCCGGCATATATCCCGTTATTAAACAAATAGATACAGTAGCAGCGGAATATCCGGCAAAGACAAATTACCTGTATCTTACCTATGAGGGGACGGCGGACGATTTTGAGGAGGACTGCAGCCGGGCCGTACTGATCCTCGGCGGAGGTCCTTACCGCATCGGCTCAAGTGTAGAGTTCGACTGGTGCTGTGTGATCGCCGGTAAGACCGTGCGCGAAGCCGGGAAAAAGGCCGTCATGATAAACTGCAATCCCGAAACGGTCAGCACCGATTACGATGAATTTGATGCACTGTTCTTTGAGGAACTGACCTTTGAAACGGTCCGTGAGATCTACCGGAAGCTGGATCCGGAGGGACTCATACTCTCCATGGGCGGCCAGATACCGAATAATCTTGCCGTGCGGCTTCACAAAGCCGGTATGCGCATTCTCGGGACGGATACCGCCTCTATTGACCGCGCGGAGAACCGGAGCCGTTTTTCCGGTATGCTGGACGAACTGAAGATCAAGCAGCCCGAATGGAAGGCGCTGACGGACCCGGAAAACGCCCTGAAATTCGCCAATGATGTCGGATATCCCGTACTCGTTCGTCCCTCCTACGTACTTTCCGGCGCTGCCATGGCCGTCGCTACCGGTGACAAGGAACTTAACCGCTTTCTGCAAAAGGCGGCGGACGTTTCCCGCGAATATCCGGTCGTTATCAGCAAATTCTATGAGAATGCAAAAGAACTTGAATTTGACGCCGTTGCACAGAACGGGAATATTGTTTGTTACGCGATTTCCGAGCATGTAGAAAATGCCGGTGTGCATTCGGGAGACGCAACCCTGGTACTCCCCCCGCAGCGCACTTATTTTGAGACCGAGCGGCAGATCCGCAAGACATCGGCCGATATTGCAAAGAGCCTGAACATCAACGGACCGTTTAATATTCAGTATATCGCAAAAAACAATGAAGTGCGTGTGATCGAATGTAATTTACGCGCCTCCCGCAGTTTCCCTTTTGTCTCAAAAACCCTGAAGAAAAATTTCATAGAGATCGCTACCCGGGTCATCCTGGGAGAAAAACAGCAAAAAGTGCGGATTCCTTTATACGACTATGAATATGTCGCCGTAAAAGCACCTCAGTTCTCTTTTACCCGCTTGCGCGGAGCCGATCCGGCCACCGGCGTCGAGATGTCCTCCACCGGTGAGGTCGCCTGCCTGGGAGAGAATTTTCACAGTGCTTTTCTGAAAGCGCTGATCTCCGTGGGTTTTACTTTTCCCGTTCATCACATCCTGATCTCATCCGGACCCGCGGAATCCAAAGCGGAACTGCTGGAAGGGATCAAAAAGATCTCTGCAACGGGGGTGTGTTTTTATGCGACCGCCGGAACTTCTGAATTTCTCAACAAGCACGGTATACCCGCCCGCATGCTTCACTGGCCCCTGGATAAGGAAAAGCCGAACGTGCTGGATCATCTGAAAAACGGTGACCTTGACCTGGTGATAAATATCCCAAAAAATTATAATGAGGATGAATTGACGAACGACTATGTGATACGGCGCACTGCGGTGGATCATGCCGTTCCGCTTATCACAAACCGGCAAGTGGCCATGCGGCTTTTTGAATCGCTTGGAAATAATTCCGTTGAGGATTTTCCGGTGAAAAGCTGGGATGAATATACAGTGTGATACCTGATGGTTATTTTTTTCTTTTCCGCCCTGCGAAGAATAAGCAGGGAATGTAAAAAATTATTGTCCCTCAAAACGAAACGTTCTTTTCTGATGCCCCTGTCAGAATAAGGTACCTCTCCGAAAACAAACGCAAAATGAAATTCTAAAAAGCGGTTGCAGTTAATATTAACAGTTAATATATTACCAGCAAGTATTTGATATGTCACTAAACCCAGAAAGTTAAAAAGGAGAAGAAGAATGAAAAAAGCATTAATTTTGCTAATGGCTGTTATGCTTTGCGTCTTTGCATTTGCCGAAGATGACGCTTATACCGTCTCAGTGGTAAATGAAGCTGCAAAACTATGGCCGGACCACAGCGGTGCAGCACGTGGAATATGCGGCGGTGTGGACCTTGACGGAGATGGTTACCTGGAATTTTATGTAACCAACTACGCGCATGGAAATCATGTTGTGGGACTCGAGGCAATCGGCGGTGATACGCTGGAGCATTTCTGGACTTCCGATACAACCAATGCAGATGAACTGTATGCTTCCGGTACGCGTTTTGTACAGACCGGGGATATCGACGGTGACGGCGAAGGAGAAGTCATTTTCTTCCGCGGTCGCTATGCCGGTGTAGAAGGTGCCGGTCTTTACATCTACGAGATCGAAAGCGACAATACCTTTAAAGAAGCTAAATTTTACAGTATTGAAGATTTAGGAAGCCTGTTCAATTTTAATGGTTCCGGCACATTATCCTATGGTACCGTAGAACATTTTAAAGTTGATGATGTGGATCAGGACGGTCACGATGAGATAATTTTTGCATGGAACGGACCTTCCTACGTTGTGGATTATATTGATACCACCGATACCGACACCACAGAATACGGTCACTCCGAAGATTTCTTTGCCGTGCTTTCCGCAACGGATGATCTTCAGGGTTTCGGCCGCCTCGAAAGCGAGTTCATTACGTCCGGGCGTGATATCGACATGGGCGTACTCGGTATTGACAAGGACGATCCTCTTTTCGGATGGGACAATAAGCTGGGCGGCGGATCCGCGATCGCTGTTGAAGTTACGGACATTGACGGCGACGGCCTCAAAGAGATCGCCTGCTTTGTATGGAACTACAACAACGTTTTCTTTGTCGAAGCCACCGGTCCCGATACCTATACCTTCGGCGACACAACCCATCAATACCTGACGGAACCGGACGGTGTTTGCCTTCTGCAGCCCGTCGTGGCCGATGTTGACGGCGACGGGAAAGATGAGGTATACTATATGTCCTATTCCGGCATGGAATGCTTCCAGATCTTTGACACGGATGACGATGCCACGAATTTCCTTGAAACGGAATACACAGTCATCAATGACGGCGAAAACGATCCCAAATCGATCGCCGGCGGTGTTTCCGGCGACCTCTACGGCGACGGAAGCGAAGTTGTTATCTTTGGTAACAGCGTTTCCGTGGGTGATATCAATGTCTGGGACGGAACCGGTTGGGCAACCTATAAATCCGTTGAACCGGATACGAACGTATATCCTGACAATGTAGCCGGAACGAACCATAAGTTCGTCGATAAATTGACGGATATTGATAACGACGGGTACCCCGAAATTATTGCTGCCTATCAGGGTGAAGTGGACTCTGTACGGCAAATAGTCGGTTCGGATACTTCTTATATCGCAAACCCGTTTTATTCTCCGGTACGCGTCATTGAGTTCGGCGATTCCGAGCTCGGAGAAGTGGTCTCGATCAATCCGACCGTTATTTCCCCGGATGCGTATGTTCTCGAAGCGGCATATCCGAATCCGTTTAACCCGGTAACATCCATTCAGTATTATCTGCCGATGAACAAGAGAATCTCTCTCGCTGTATATAATCTCCGCGGAGAGCTTGTCAATACATTGGTTGATAATGAATACATGCAGGCCGGTACACATAATGTTATGTGGAACGGCACCGATATGAACGGTG
>JAWOEU010000052.1:0-8756 GCA_046482575.1 Fidelibacterota bacterium | reverse complement strand
AAGACAGTAAAAGTAAAATGACATATTTTCGCTCGACTTTCGGATTTATTTCAATGTATATTACATCGTTTTTCAAAGACTACCGAAAGAAGCGATATGACCTTCAATGAACTGCTGCAAATATTACTGATCACACTGATCCCCACTCTTGAGCTCCGGGCAAGTCTCCCCTACGCCATTCTGGTCCTGGGCATGCCCTGGTTCTCCGCATTTCTCTTTGTTGTCCTTGTGAATATTATCCTGGGACCTGTCGTGTACTTTCTTCTGCGCGCTTTCCTGCATCTCTTCATAAAGATCCCCTTTTTCAACCGTTTATATGAACACTCCCTGCACCGCGTTCAAACCAAAATACGCCCAAAGGTGGAGAGATACGGCGAACTTGGTCTTGCGCTTTTTATCGGTATTCCCCTGCCCGGTTCCGGTGTTTATACCGGCGCACTGGCCGCCTTTGTCCTGGGTATCAAGCCACGGAAATTCATGGTGGCAACGATTATCGGCGTTCTCATCGCCGCGCTGTTGGTGCTCGTCGCGGTTCTGACCGGCGCCGGGATCTTTCAGTGGATCATCAAAGAATCAGTATAAGTTTTTTTCTCCTGATGAAATTTTATCTTGTAATTAATTTCATTAAGGATTACTTTACTTTATATTAATTAGAAGTTGAGGAGGAAAAAACCATGAAACGTTTATTTGTCCTAGTTCTGGGACTGTTATGCGTATCGGGCCTATTTGCTGCAACATCACCTTTTATGACTTCGCCCCCATACGATATGCTGGTCCTGGACAGATACGATTTTTCCCCGCAGGAGATCAGCGCTTCCATAGACAGCCAGAGGGCTGTGTATGAAAGCTGGCTGACAATACCCGGGGGGTACAGCAAGGGTCAGACAGGATTATTCATTCTGGACCTGTTTGCCATGCGGGATACCGTGGAAAATGCTGCGGAGCACCAGATGCAGATCGTCTTTGACATGATGGATGAGATCTTCTATACGATGTACTATATCGAGCAATCGGTATATTCCATCACGGACAGCGTTTACGATCAGTATGATCTTATCGATAATATGTATGAGTACATGTCCGAAGGAAAAGACGACTCACTGATCATGATGGTCAACGATATTCAGATGCATCTGGAGCAACGTTACTACCAAACCCTGGATAATATCGATACTACAATGTCAAAACTGTCCGTGATCGGGGACACCATGGGTGCCAAATTTGATACGATCGTTACTTCCGGAGAAAATTTTATCTTCTCTGTCGGGTATGTACAGATGCTGTACGATACATCGGGTGTACCGTATCGCGATACCTCTGAGATCGCAATGATCTATGACGAATCCTTCCTGTCGGTCAATGCGGCCATCGGGGATCTTGAGAATGCCGTTGATAAACTTGGCGCCGGCATCGGTCATATCCTGACATCCGATTCCCTCGCACTCTACGGGATCGATTCTCTCATTGCTTCCGCACAGTATCTGCAGTCCGCTTGCGATACCCTGAACAATTTTTCCATGCGTTCTTTTTTGGATTCGACCATGCTGGAGGACATTAAGGGCGGCTTTACAGAGGCAGAGGCCCTGTTAGCCGGAAAGATCTACAGTATCGAAAATGTGGATTTCCGGCCGGTAGGCATCCTTGAGAACCTGCATTACGGGCTTTACCGCACCTATATCGATATCTACTGGCAGGCGGACCCCTACAACTACTCCTTCCGGAATATCTTCCCCTTCGGACTTCCCGGACCCTTTGTCGACCAGATCCTTCCCGACATGGTCATTGATCCGCGGGATACACGTGCGGAGATGGAGAGTTACATGACAACACTTGCGGGTCAATATGCCGCCACGCTTTTTTCGGATCCGACCAATATCGACGCGCATACGGGACTCGGTTATATCGAACTGTTCGGCATGCTGCGGGATGTGACGGACCAGGGCCGGCAGATCGCGGCGCTTGTGGACGGAGGCCGTATCGACAGTCTCTTCCAGAACTATGACTGGACCAATCTTGATTATACCGATGAGATCAATTCCATCCGGAACCGGCTGGACCACCACTATAATGGCATGATCGCCGGAGACACCGTGATCTTTACCGTGCTTATCAAGGACCCGAACCGTTCCTCACGCGGGCATGATATCGTTGAGGGAGATTTCCTTTATCCCGTCTACATTATCCCCCATGTGACCAACGGTATCGTAGACATCACCTATTATGCGGAAGACGCGGTGATCGCCATGAAGAACGGCGCCGAATATATCTATACCCAGGTGGATTCCATGATCGATATCACGCTGGACCCGAACACGCTGGATCTCTCGGATATTCATGAACCGCTGGATCTGATCTACGCCCTGGAAACTTCCAATCCGAATTTCCTTGCCTTTACTCCGGAAGGCAAGGTGAAATTTGCGGCTATCGGCGACAGTATTGCCCTGGGTATGCAGTATATGTCCGACATTGCGGATTCTCTCGTTGCTACCATGGAGTATGAGAACATGGAACTTCTGATGTATGAATTCGGCATGAAT
This sequence comes from Fidelibacterota bacterium, assembly GCA_046482575.1. Lineage (GTDB taxonomy): Bacteria > Fidelibacterota > Fidelibacteria > Fidelibacterales > Fidelibacteraceae > M50B103. Next base: position 6,219 of record JAWOEU010000052.1, on the reverse strand, counting down.
GAAACGGATTATGATACCATGATGCTGGAAATGTATAATATGAACAACATGGTTCATACCATGGCCACGGATTTCGCCGTACCGGACGCTTATACCTTTATGGGTGATGAAAATGTCAATCTTTCCGCATGGTTTGACAATGTGCCGGACAACATGCTTACCGTGATGAAAAATTATTACGAAGGAACGGATTCCTCAATGGCAGGCATGTTCCCGGACCGGATGATACAGGGAAGTACGGATCCCGCTTCACTTCCGGAAAGCTTTGCGCTCAAGGGGAATTATCCGAACCCCTTCAACCCGGCAACGAATATTGTCTTTGACCTTCCGAAAAAGGATATTGTCAATGCATCGATTTTCGATATCAGCGGGCGAAAGGTGGCAACGCTGATACAGGATCGTTTCATGCAGCGCGGTCAATACGAATTGCTCTGGGATGCGGGAAATTATCCTTCAGGGGTATATGTTCTCCGCCTGCAGTTCGGAAGTACCTTCGCTTTCCATAAAATGACACTTTTGAAATAGTTCTATAAAATGCATACCGGATCAGCCGCTGTTCGCCGGCGGCTGATCTTTTTATTTATGAGAAAATTCACCTTCCCCTTCTGTTTTATTATGTTTTCCGTTTGTTTTTGTGCGGCTTCGGGCAGTATGGATCTTCTGAGAAATGAACTTTCACTTGACTTCCCGGATACCGCTGCCGATACTTTTCCCTTTATTGATTATACCGTTTCACATCAGGAAATTCTCCGTGAATCCCGGAATGACACCCTGTTGTCGCGCTATACCATACGTTCGCAGGGAATTCAATTCCGGCACCCGTTAAAAAGCGGAATTCTGTCCGGCAGCTGGGAACGCGGAGTTTATCAGATCGCCGATGTATTTCAAAATAAGTATATATATGCGGATCCCCGGCCCGTATCGCAAACTTTTACACTTGCTTTTCAGAAATCCTTTTCCCGCTGGGAAATTAAACCGCGACTGGGATATACGTATTCTGCAGAAAAGGATACACTTTTTATCAGAGAATATCCCCGGAGCGAAAGTTCCGCATACAACAATTATTTTTTTAATTTACTGCGCCCGACTTTTGGCGATACCATCAGCTGCGGCGGTTCTCTGCATCAGGCCGCGGCAGCGATACAATTGAACAAAAAATTCAAAACAGGACATTTGTTCCTTTCCCTGGAATATGTCCATAATCTGATATCTTTTACGGAATCTCACGTAAATACGGGCCCTCATGAAAAGATCCGCGGACCGCGGGAAAGTCTGCTGTTTCAAAACCCTTTTTCCCTGAAATATACCTCCGCATGGAAATTTGATGCAAATAATCAGCTGCGATTCAGTTATCAATACAGGAATTTTCCTTTGAACTGGAAACATACGCTTTTCCCCGATGATCCGGACACACTGGAAATAATCGAACTGGCATCGGGAAGTCTGTTCTCCCATGCATTACAGTCCGGATACCATTTCCGGAAGGGAAATTCCGAACTGCTGCTTAATGTTTCCGGCGCTTCCCTGAGAGGGAACTTATCCGCAAGTACGCCGGTTCTGGGGTATATTTTCGGCATATTGCCAATTTCTCATCAGGGCGAGATACTTGGGCGTTTACAGTATATACTGGCTCACATTTACGCCGAACATTCCCTGCATGCGGGGCCTTTTTCCTTTACTCCCCGCATTGAGCTCTTTGCCGCACGAATATACAGTAATTATCTTCTGGACCTGCAACTGGAATTCGGACTTGAAGACGTTCATGAGAATGAAAAATACATCCATGCACTTTATATTGTTTCACCCGGACTGAAAGCAGAGCTGCCTCTTAATTCCGAACTTGTTTTTACGTTGAATGCCGAACAGCTTATTCCGCATATCAAGACTGTTTATCCCGAACTGCCTCCGCAACCGCCATCCGATATTCGTCATTACGGAGGCTTGTCCTTATCCGCCGGCATTTCACTTACATGGTGACAACAGCATTCCGTGCTGAAAATATTTTTTATTATAATTCCGCAGTAAAAGGCTTATACTATAATATGAAAAATATTTATGATGTTATCGTGATCGGTTCCGGACTCGGCGGTCTTACTGCCGGTGCGGAACTGGCGTCCGCCGGCAAGCGGGTCCTTGTACTGGAACAGCATTTCCGCATCGGAGGGTGTGCGACTGCTTTCAAACGTGGTGATTTTACCTTTGAAGCCGGCTTGCACATGACCGCCATGATGGATGAAGACAACGAACAATACCGTTTATTAAAAAAATGCGGCCTCCTGGAAAAATTGACATTTCTGCCCGTACCGGAATTTTATTATGTCAAGGCACGGGATCTTGATTTTGTCTTCGGGAATGACATGCAGGACAATATCCGCCGGTTGAAAGATTTGTTTCCCGGCGAAAAGCGGGGTATAGAAAAATACTTCGGAACGATCTTCCGGGTACATGATCAGGCAATGAAACTTGCGCCGAGAAAAGGACTTTCGCGATTGTTATCATTGCTCATCGCCCCGGTCCGCTATCCTGCTGTCTTTTTCAGCATCTTCCGCAACCTGGGTGCTTTTATGGACCGCATTATTCGTGACAACCGCCTGAAAACCATTCTTCTGGCGAATATTGGCTATTACGGTGACGATCCTTATGAACTTTCCTTTCTTTTTTATGCCATTGCACAGACCGGGTATTACCGGAAAGGAGGAGCTTATATTCAGGGCGGTTCACACCAGCTTCCTTACGGCCTGGCAGATTATATCAAAAAGCAGGGTGGCGATGTGCTGACCTCACAGCAGGTGACACATATCATAACAGAGAACGGAAAGGCAACCGGTGTTGAATATCTGTCGAAAAGCAAGAATATTACGGATGTTGTTCACAAGAAGGCTTTTGCATCCGTTATTATCGCCAACACCGCTATTCCCAATGTTGCCAATAAGCTTCTGGATGAAAAACCTGCACATCCTCTGAAAAAAAAGATCCGCAACATGAGCAACGGTCCCTCGATCATGACCGTATATATTGCCACGGACAAGCCGCTCAAGGATATGGGCAACCGGTATTATTCTTCCAATTTTTATGATTCCGAACCTTTTTCTCTGAGAAATATGGCTGACTATCACCATTCGGATTTTGACAAACGGCCGTTTATTCTTTGTGATTATTCGCAGATCGATTCCCGGCTTATGCCGGCGGGAAAAGGCTACGCCGTCCTTTCCATGATGGATTATTACCGCGACTGGAAGGATCTTTCCGAAGAGGATTACAAAAAGAAAAAGGAGCGTGCCGTTTCTTTACTGATCGATCGTTTAAGCAGGTGCTTTCCGGAATTAAAAGAACATATTATCCGCGTGGAAGCTGCGACCGCCAGAACCATGAAACGTTATCTTCAGACACCCGAAGGGACCGCATACGGCTTTGCGCAAACGCCCCGGCAGGCCATTTTATTTCGTCCCGGCGTTCGCTCCCCTGTGAAAAATCTATATTTTGCTTCCGCATGGACAATGCCGGGCGGCGGCTTCGGCGGTGCGATGAGCAGCGGCCAAATTTGTGCACGGGAAATTATGAAATATTGAGTCAACCTTTTTCAGAATCTTTCAGAAGTTCTTCAACTATATTTGCTTACAAAAGTATGAACGCAGCTCACGTTATTGTTAATCCGAAAGGCTGTATCACGCGTTCCAGCAGTCCCTGAGTTTTGGATATAAGAATACCGTAATTGGTGATGGGAACACCCTGTGCCTGCGCATGACGAATACGGCGCTTGTATTCGAGTCCTGTGTTCATACACCCGCCGCAATGAATAATGAGTTTATACGGAGTAAGATCATCCGGAAAATCATGCCCGGCCGCAATTACAAAATTGATCTTTTTACCAAGGTATTCTTCTATCCATCGCGGGATCTTGTAGCGCCCGATATCATCACACTCCACATGATGTGAACAAGCTTCCGCAACCAGTACCGTATCATTTTTTTCAAGCTTATCCAGGTATTTCAGACCGTCAAGTAAGGTGGGAAGATCCGCTTTATAACGGGCAAATGCCGTAGAAAATGTGGTAAAGGGTACATCTTCGGGGACATCCGCAGCTGCTTTCAGGACCGCCTGCGAATCTGTGATGGCCAGAGCGGGTCGTTTCTTCGTCGAACCAAAGAATTCACGGATCTGTGTTTCCTTGAGCGTAACCGCAATCGCATCCCGGTCCAGGATCTCACGGATCACCTGCACCTGCGGCAGAATGATACGTCCCTTGGGAGCGGAAAGATCGATAGGAACGATGCAGACCACCATTTCGCCGGGCCCGATGATATCCCCGATAATGACGGGTTCTTTTTTAAAATAACCGGGGACCAGTTTGATAAGTTCCTTACGGAGTTCCAGCATATCTCCGTCATTGCCGGAGGTCACCTTTATCCATGGAAGTTCTTTTTTTTCAAGAAAAGCAACTGTCTGTCGTGAGGGTGTGTAAAGATCCGACTTGTTGAATACCGTAAGAAAGGGGATCTCCATGTCCCGGAGTTCCCGGATCGTATTGTGATCGTGATCATCCAGGACAGCCTTGTCAAATACCAGCAAGACCACATCGGACCGCCAAAGAACCCGGCGTGTGGCTTTGACACGCTGTTCCCCCAATTTTCCGATGTCATCGATGCCCGCAGTATCATAGAAGGTAACCGGACCGACCGGGATCAGTTCATAGCGTTTGGCTACCGGATCCGTCGTTGTACCCGGAGTTTCCGACACAATGGAGATGTTCTGATCCGTGATGCCGTTGATCAGTGAAGACTTTCCGACATTCCGGCGTCCGATTAAGGTAATTACAAGTCTTTCTCCGCGTGGTGCACTCATAGCGGGAAAATAACGGAAAGGGTGTAAAAATACAAAGGAAAAACACAGCCTCTATCGGCTGAAGAAAAAAATCTCCGATCAAAGACTGGGGGTTAAAAAGGAGATAATAAAAAAAACGGGCACAGATATTTCGCCTATGCGCCCGTTTATGTTATCTGAAATTTATTTCAAATATTTCGCATCTTCCAGTACAGCGGTGAATCTCTTGTATCTATCGTCTCCTGAAGCGGCTTCCTTGACCATGGATTTTAGAAATGCACCGGGCGTTTCGGATTCGGTGATCTCTTCGGCGGTATCATCCGGGTGGCGTATCTTATCGTTGTAATATTCTTCTTTAATGGTACCGTCTGTCGCACCTCTTTTTACCTGCACGCCGTCCATGGTGTAGAATACAAGTACAACATCCTTATCTTTGACAAGATCGTTCAGTTGGTGAGCATTCCAGTCCTCATCATAGACCGTAATCTCCGGGACGTTCCATCCCACCATCCAGCCTTTACCCTTTTTGTTGATGTCGGCCTTCCGGTAAGGTGCACGTTCCCCTACGGGTGTCTCTTTTAAATATTCGCGTTTCCTTGCTTTCGCAAGGTCCTCATATTTTCCTCTTTTTATCTTTCTTACCGCTTTTCCCAGTTCCGGGTCACTCGATTCGTAGGGATCCAGCTGGGGTGATGTCTGTGCGGCGATCACGCCGTTGGCACCCACAACGTAGATCACCCCTTCCCGGTAAGCGACACGATCCTTATCGCTGGTGTAATTTGAAGAAAATCCCATCTTTTCGGGCACTTCGCCGTAATACCCCTTCAGGTAATTAGGATTCCCTATCATTTTCTGGTCTTCCATGTAATAATAGGAACCCCCGTCTGTCGTGTAGAATGCAAAGCCGGGGTAATCATCTTTGCGGAGGGATTCCGCATATTCGGGATTCCCGAAATGTACGGCGATCACTTCGATCTCCTGTGCCATCAGCATACCGCTTAAAATTACGGCAAAAAACAACAACACGTAAATAATGCCTGTTTTTTTCATTGTTAACCTCCCTTATTATTGATATCTATAAAAATTTACATGCATTCACTGAAAAAACAAAAGTTTTTATTTCATGATCTCGTATTTTATACATCTGTCCTAAATAAATATTTCATCACATCATTTATAAATAAAAACTGCACTTAACCTATCACCATAAAGCCTTTAATTACAAAACCGCAATGTGGTTTAACATTCTCTTTTGAGGATTAACAGAAATAGTAAATAATTCATTAAAACAAAACAACTACAACGCGGTTGAACAGATAAATACCCTTCTTTTCTTTGACCGTCAAAGAAAAGAATCAAAAGAAACTCGCCGCCGGCTCTCCTTTGGCTAAAAATCTT
>JAWOEU010000027.1:0-2851 GCA_046482575.1 Fidelibacterota bacterium | reverse complement strand
TGATGTCATCTTATATCTGCGCAATCTGCGTTATGAAAAGATGAACTCTACCAATGAATAGTGACCATTGATCCTGATGATATAGTGTAAAATATTTTAACTATCAGTACACGATAAATAATTTTCAACTATAGGGTATTTTACCTATATTATTATAAAAAGGGAGAGTAAACAATATGGATCTTCAGCATGAGCACAGTATTGAAGAGCTTGAGGAACAATTAACGGCTTATAAAGAAGAACGTGAGCGTATTAAACAATTTTTAGGCCAGATCGGGGGAAAAACCGATCTTGAACATGACAGGATCGTAAATATCATTTTTTTTATCCTCATTATTTTGCTTTTTTCCTTCGATATAATACGTCATGTATTAGACCTTACTATCCCGTTGCCCCCGGTGTTATCGATTGAAATCGGAATTTTACTTGTTTCCATAAAAATTGTCTGGATGATCAGCCGTCAGAGGAAAGTCAATCATTTTCAGTTCTGGATCCTTAATTCTATTGAATTCCGTATTAATAATTTATCACGACAACTGAATGAACTGCAGAATGCTATCGTGAATACCGATAAAAAAGGACAGAAAGATAATACATGATGATTTAAAATTATTTCTCCTGGAATGAGAAATAGTTTTATAAAAATATGTTGAAAACCCGGTAATAAGTATATTTGTCTGTTGAAAGTTGTTTTATAATTCTTAAAAGAAGATTTTTAAAAATGAATAACTCAGTAAAGAAATCGCTTAATTTGCTTAATGTATTTGCAATATCAACGGGCGCAATGATCAGTTCAGGGATCTTTGTTCTTCCGGGAATAGCTTTTGCAAAATCCGGGCCGGCTGCTATTCTTGCATATCTTCTGGCAGCTGTACTGATCTTTCCCACCTTGCTGGCAAAGGCCGAACTTGCAACTGCAATGCCGCGTTCCGGGGGGACATATTTTTTTATCGATCGAAGCATGGGACCCCTTTTGGGTATTTTCGGCGGTTTTGCGAATTGGTTCTCGCTTAGTTTTAAAAGTGCTTTTGCATTGATCGGACTGGGATCGTTTGCAATCCTCATCTATTCCGAAATAAGTGAATTCCATATCAAGCTCATAGCGGTCGCAGTATGTCTGCTTTTTACTGTTTTTAATGTTTTCAGTGTGAAAATGGCGGGTCATATTCAGGTAGCGCTGGTAATTTTTCTGATCGGTATCCTGTTCTTATATATTGGTACAGGTTTTATATCAACCCAGCCGGAAAATTATCAGCCCTTTATGCCTTATGGAATTATGTCCTTTATATCTACTGCCGGACTGGTGTTCGTTTCTTTCGGAGGGTTAACAAAGATCGCAGATATTGCCGAAGAGATTGAGAATCCCGGAAGGAATATTCCATTAGGCATGTTACTTTCTTTTTTCGTTGTTTCTGCTATCTATGTGCTGGCAGTCGGCGTAACTATCGGTCTTCTTCCATCCGATCAGTTATCCGGTTCTCCTGTTCCGCTTTCCCTTGGCGCCGATAAGATCATGGGAAAAACCGGAGTTATCATTCTGAGCCTGGCTGCGATAACGGCTTTTATTACCACTGCAAATGCCGGTATTCTGGCCGCATCCCGCACCCCTCTGGCCATGAGCCGGGATCAGCTTCTGCCGAAAATATTTTCACGGGTGTCTCCGCGACATAAGACACCATTGATCTCGATCCTGTTTACAAGTATTTTCATGATCATTGTTATTATCTTCCTGAACATTGAAAATCTGGTTAAAACGGCATCGACACTGATGATCCTGCTTTATATGATGGATAATGTATCCGTGATCGTGATGCGGGAAAGCAAAATACAGAACTATCGTCCGAAATATAAGGTGCCTCTTTATCCCTGGTTGCCGATACTTGCGGTTATCTCCTATTTGTTCATCCTTTTGAATATGGGAGCGGTTCCGTTGCTGATCTCAGCGGCATTTTTGCTTATTGGGGTTGTCATTCATTTTGTTTATGCGAAAAAAAGGATCAACCGGACCTCTGCGATGATGCACATTATTGAACGGATCTCCGCAAAAGAACTAAAAAGTTCCACCCTTGAAGAAGAATTGCGGGATATTGTACGGGAACGCGATGAGATCATTGAAGATCGTTTTGACCGGCTTATTAAAAATTGCACAATACTTGATGTTCCGGGATCCCCCGATATAGAAGATTTGATCACAGATATTGCGGAAAAGTTTTCCGAACGCTGGCCAATATCAAAAAATACGGTTATCCGGGGTCTTAAAGAACGAGAATCACAATCCTCCACCATTATCCGGCCGGGTCTGGCTATTCCGCATTTTATCGTGCCGGAGGGAAAATGCTTCGATATTATCCCCATCCGTTGTAAAAAAGGAATACGCTATGCCTCCAGTGCCGAACCGGTGCAAATCATGTTCGTATTAATGGGGTCTCTGGATGAACGCAGTTATCATCTGCGCGCATTGATGGCAATTGCGAATCTGGTACAGGAAAGTGATTTTGAAAAGCGCTGGATGGAAGCACGGAATACGGAAGAACTCCGGGATGTCATCCTTCTCTCGAGCAGGAAAAGGGAAAGCTGACCGGTAAGTAGTAAGAAGTGAGTAGTAAGAAGTAAGTAGTAAGAAGTAAGTAGTAAGAAGTAAGTAGTAAGAAGTGAGTGGTGTGAGCATCCCTGAATAGTGTTGACAGAATTAACTTAACATTGACTTATATTAAAGACAGGGCACACCGGACCATCGGGTATGTTTTCAGGAATAAAATAGGTTCCGGGTTCAGGTCTTTTGGTTATTGGATTATCATTGCTGTAAACGGTTTCAAGATGTCTGTCATACATGTCTAAAGATACAAGACTC
>JAWOEU010000074.1:0-14297 GCA_046482575.1 Fidelibacterota bacterium | reverse complement strand
CTCAAGGTCGCGGAGCGTTTCAAATACATCTTCACGGTGACGGTAATGCGCCGCGATCGTTTCTTCCACTTCCCGGATCTGTTCGCGTTTTGCATTCAGTGTTTTATAGATCTTATCTCTTTTTTCACGCTGTTCCTCGCGCCCGGAGTGCAGATCGTCCAGAACCTTCTGCAGGGACCGCGTATTGACTTCTCCTTCTTCGATAAGACTTTCCAGTTCGCTGCGTTGTTCGTTGATCTCCTCAATGCGTTTCTGCATTTCATCAATGAGTGAGCAGGCATTGGTATACTGAAAACGCACATTGTCTTTTTCTTTTTCCCGTGCGATAAGACTTACACGCATATCCTGAAGCTGAATATTAAGTTTATCCCGTTTTTCGGTAATTTTTTCATATTCTTTTTGAAAACGTTCCATTTCGGATTTGCTTTTTTCTTCGTCGGTTTTTGCCTTTTTAAGCCGGTCACCGGCGGTATCAAGCTGTTCGTCGATCTCAAGGATACGTCCGGAATAATCCTCTATCTTGTTGTCGATCTCTTTTAGACTGTCATGCTGATGCTCCACGGCATAGGAAAGTGCGCTCATCTTTTTTTCATTTTCAAGTCGTTCCTGCATCAATGTATTGTAACTGCGGTAATGATCTTTGATCTCTTTGATGCAGGAACGGCGGTCGTTTTCATATGTATCAAATTTCTTGTTGCTTTTCTCAAGTTCTTTTTCCAGTTCTTTGGCAACTGCATCCAGATCCCGGATCTTTTCCTGACGCCCGAGAATGCGCTGACCGCGCTTGGACTGTTTCCCCCCGCGGATCATGGCACGCTGGTCCAGATAATCACCATCGGGCGTTACATAACGGAAGCGGCTGTCACGCAGCGCTTCCGGGGACAGGTCCCGCAGTGAACGTACGATCAGTACATTTCCTAAAAAATAATCGATCAGAAGCTGATTTTGCTTATCTGCGCTCACAACATCTGCGGCGTGAGCAAGAATATTCCGGTCGCTGAACGGATTTTTCAGCGGCGGTCTGACACGTTCCTTCATCATGTCAACAGCTGCTATACTCACCCGGCCGCGCTGGGTGCGTTTCAGTTCGTCGATAACATCAAGGGCCTCTGCTCTGCTTTCCGCAACAAGATATTCTGCGGCACTTCCCAGAGCGATCTCAACAGCCGTCATATAAGCTTTATCCGCCGTCAGGAGATCCGCCACGGTTCCGCGGATACCCGGATGTTTCAGGTCTTTCATGACATATTTCACGCCGGGTGCATATCCCTCGAGGGATTCGATCAGCTCCCGGTAAAATTCCGCATCATTCCGGTTACGTTCGTAAGCCGCTTTCCGGTGCAGTATGTCCTTTTCAATATCCCTGATCTCATCTTCCAGTTTTTGTTTCTTGTTTTCTGCATTTTCAATTTTCTTACTGATCTCCGATATTCTGTTCCCGGTCTCCGCCAACTGCTTTTTCAGGGATCCCGCCTGATCTTTTTGGGTATCGGAGCGAAGTGCAAGATCCTCGCGACGCTTAATTTCTTCATTCTGCAGTCGGGAAAGCTGTTTATTCCGGTCACGCAGGCGCAGGATCTGCTGCTGAATATCACCGAGTTCATTTTGACATTTCTGCCGGTCACGGCGCATATCATCCAGTTTATCCCCCGCTTTTTTCTGAATTCTCTGTACATCTTCAAATTCCGCACGGGCATTGTCAAGTTCTTCCCGCATTTTCACCAGTTCCGGATCATCCTCGCCCAGTTTTGAGGACAGGCTCTCCTTCAATTCAAGATTTGCACTCAGGCGTGACGCGGCCTCCTGTTTTTCTTTTTGCAGACGGTCGTTATTGCGCAGGGCATTTGCAATTTTTTCCTGCCAGACAAGACGTTCGGAGTTTTCCTTATTGATCTTTTCATTCAGGTCCTGCAGAATATTGTTTATTTCCTGCATTTCCTTTTCAATTTCCGCAAGTTCGGATTTATAGCTGTCGAGCATGGCCTCTTCGATACTCAGCTGCTTGCCGTTTTCCTCATTCTGCAGTTTGTTATTTGAAAGCTGTTTCCTGAGAGGTGCGATCCTGTCTTCATAATCATACCATTTCGCCTGGGACAGGGTGATCTCGAGTCTTTTCAGTTCCTCCGCATAACCCGCATATCGTTCATAGCGTCCCAACTGGCGTTTCAGACTGCGTACCTTATTATCAACTTCGAAAACAATATCTTCCAGTCGCGCGAGATCTTCTTTTGTGGCGTCCAGTTTCCGTTTTGCACTTTTACGCCGGGTTTTATATTTATTAATACCTGCGGCTTCTTCAAACAAGAATTTTCGCTGGGTCTTATCCTCATTCAGGATCTCTTCCACCATTTTCAGTTCGATCACGGAATAGGCATCACTGCCCATTCCGGTATCAACAAAAAGATTCTGGATATCTTTCAGGCGGACGGGTACATCGTTCAAAAGATATTCACTGCTGCCGTCCCGGTAAAGGCGGCGGCCGACCTGCACTTCCGTATAGGCCACACCGAGCTGGCCGTCGTCATTATGGATGGTCAAAATCACTTCGGCGTAATTCAGAGCTTTGCGGTTCTTTGATCCCGAAAAGATCACATCCACCATCTGTTCGGAGCGCAGCAGATGGGTTTTCTGTTCGCCCAGCACCCAGCGGATTGCATCCACAACATTGCTTTTCCCGCAGCCGTTCGGACCGATAATTGCCGTAATACCATTTCCGAACTGCAAAACCGTTTTTGCTGCGAAAGATTTAAAACCAATGATTTCCAGTTTCGATATATACATACTGACTTTTTGTAAAACCATGTAATTTAAAACATAATACCGGTCTTTCAAATAAAAATACGGGGCTGGTGCCTGTAAATCTGTTGATGTGTTGGTCCGGTGATTTGCGGACCTGAAAGTTCACCTCCCGGCGCAAGAAGTCCCGAGCCCCATCCGCGGTCATCGGAATAAGGAAGCGGGAAAACCGTAAGCCGATCCATATTCACGACGAACAAATTTTCAGATTATGCAGTCTTTCCCCGGTATTACCCCGCCGGCCAGGAAAATTTACGGCCCCCCATCAGATGCAAATGAATGTGTTCCACTTCCTGTCCCCCGTCGGGTCCGTTATTGAATACCAGGCGGAAGCCTTTTTTAAGTCCAAGTTCCTTTGCGATGTTCTTTGCCGCGACCACCAGCCGCCCCAGCAATTCCCGGTCCTCTTCCGTCACATCTTCCACGCGGGGAATATGCCTGCGGGGAATAATAAGAATATGTTCCGGAGCCTGCGGATGAAGGTCCCGGAACGCATAAACATGGTCGTCTTCATATACTTTTTCCGAGGGGATCTCTTTACGCGCTATCTTGCAAAATATACAATCCTGCATGATCACTCCTTTCTCCGGTTATTCCGGCAGATTCGTTAGGTGTGTTTTCTTATTATCTTATCATTTTTTTAACTTCTTATCATCGTGCTGATTTTTTTCATTCCATGCATAGACCTCTTCAGCAATATAATGACTGCCGAGTACACATAAGACGGCATTCTCCGGCATTTCGTTAAAAGCCCGTTCACAGGCATCGGCAATACTCTCTGCGGGACGGACGCCGGGGAATTGTTCCGCCAGATTTTCGATCGTCGCCTTATCCATACCGCGATCGGAATTTACCGGTGCCAGCCAGATCTTTTCCGCAGTATTCTGCATGTATGCGATCGCTTCCTCCGCATTTTTATCTTTGAGAATACCCATCGCCGAAAAGATCATTTTCTCCGGGTACACTTCCTGCAGAGCTGCGCAACATGCACGGATCCCGCCCGGATTATGTGCCACATCGTAAATGATATCCGGTTCCCGCCGGATATATTCGAAACGACCTTTCAGGTTGATCTTTGAAAAACCGTTCTGCAGTTCACGGAATTTCAGGGGCCGTCCGAGGAATTCCTCTACAGCAGCCACGGCCATGGCAATGTTGCCGAGCTGATATCTTCCGATCACCGGAACCCGGAATTTTTTGTCATACCCTTTCATCCGGAAATGCATTCCCTCAGGCCGTAATTCAACCGCGGAAAACAGCTTGTCCGGATGCAAAACACGCAGATCTTTTGTATGAGAGCGGAATACGTCCAGTATTTCTTTTTTTTGTAAAATGCTTATGACCGGTACATTTTCTTTAATAATGCCTGCTTTTTCCCCGGCGATCTCTTTCAATGTTTCTCCAAGGATACGCGTATGATCATAATCAATGGCCGTGATGACGCTCACCCGCGGCAGCAGTACATTCGTGGCATCCAGGCGGCCGCCCAGTCCGGTCTCGATCACGGCCGCCTCCACCTGCCGGTCCCGAAACCAGGCAAATGCAAGCGCAGTGCTTATCTCAAAAAAGGAAGCCCGGGTTTCTTCAATGTGTTTTTCCCACTTTTCCAGGTATTGTCTGACGGTCTTGTCATCAATCTCCCGGTTGTCAACCATTATGCGCTCATTGAATCGCAGAAGATGCGGCGAAGTAAAGCGTCCGGTTCTCAGTCCGCAAGACATAAGCAATGCGGAAGCAATGACCGTCACACTCCCTTTACCGTTAGTACCGGCAACATGTATGGAAGGGAAAGCCTTCTCGGGGTGGCGGAGAATTCTCATCAACGCTTCGCAGCGTTCGCGGCCAAGCTTCATCTTTCCGCTGAGTTTTTTATAAAGGTCTGAAAGATAATCCTGCATCAGTATAGATCTATATGTTCCGCATGAACGGGATCATTAAACAGCATTCCGTATACCGCCCCGAAATCCGGAACAAAAGCCGTTGTAAGAAAACGTTCATCACGTGTTTTACTGCAGTGTTCCTCTATCTCCGGGTGCCGGTACAGGTAATCCTGAAGACGGCCGGCCACAAGAGGTCCCTGATCAACAAGCTGCACCGTTTCCGGAATATACTCCTTTATAAGCGGTATCAGCAGTGAATAATGGGTACAGGCGAGTATAATGGTATCAATAGCGGGATCGCGCGAAAGAAGATTATCGACATGCCTGCGGACAAAATATGCCGCCGCCGGCGTATGTATCTCATTATTTTCCACCAGCGGCACCCACATGGGACAGGCTTCCTGAAAAAGTTCGGCAGCGGGATAAAGCTTTTGCAATTCAAGTTCATAGGAATTGGAACGTACGGTCCCCGTTGTCCCGAAAAGTCCGATCTTTCCGGTCTTGCTCAATTGCCCGAGTTTTTCAACACTGGGCCGGATAACGCCAAGAACGCGCCGTTCTTTATACTCTCCCTTAAGGTCACGCTGCTGGATACTGCGCAATGCTTTTGCCGATGCGGTATTGCAGGCAAGTATTACAAGGGGGCAGCCGGCGTTCAGAAGGGCTTTTACTCCCTGCAGGGTATAGCGGTAAATAATATCAAAGGAACGCGTCCCATAGGGAGAGCGCGCATTATCTCCCAGATACAGATAGTCGTATTCCGGGAGCAGACCGCGTATTTCACGATAAACGGTCAGACCACCGAATCCGCTGTCAAATATGCCGATAGGGGTTTTCTTTTTTTCCATTAGTTCTCAACGATCTCACGTTCATAGTTTTCTTTAAAATCACTGATTGCCAGATAAAGCGACTGGGCAATTTCCTGCCGGTACGAATCCTTTTTAAGGTTTGTCAGTTCTTTCCAGTTGGAAATAAATCCGATCTCCGTAAGGATCGCCGGCATGGCGGGACCGATCAGTACAATGAAACTTGCCTGTTTCACACCGCGGGTACGACAGCCCATACGATTTTCAAAAGCCGATTCCACAGCCTGAGCCAGGGTTTCGCTTTCTTTCATATAAATACTTTGCGCCATGGTTGAAAGGATATACTGCTCGGGAGAAAGCAGTTTTTCATATCGTTCCTTATCGTCTTCAAGCTCGATCACTTTATTCTCACGCGCTGCGATCTCAATGGATTTTTCCGTGCTTTTCGGAGATAATAAAAAGGTCTCCGTACCGTAAGCCCGTGAAGACTCGGCTGCGTTGCAATGGATACTGATAAAAAGTTTTCCCGACGCTTCATTGGCGATCTTCGGCCGCTGCCAGAGTGGAACGAACTCGTCGGTTTCGCGGGTATAGACGACGTTTACGCCCAGTTCTTTTTTCAAAAGATTTCCCAGCCGGCGGGAAACGTCCAGCACAATATCTTTTTCCATGGTACCGTCCGGAGCAACAGCGCCCGGAGAACGTTTACCTCCATGTCCCGGATCAAGAACGATCGTGTCGATCAGCCAGCGATTTTTTGCAATGCTTTTATCGGAGGGCACGGCATTTTTCTGATAATTATGGCGTAAGCTGATAATAATATCGCCGGTTTCCGGTTCGATAAAATAATCAATGCCGTCAATTTTCATCCGCAATTTAACATTGAACTGGAGCATTTCCTTAGCCATGAGCGGAATGATCTCTCTGATCACGCCGGAAGAATAACTCCGCCTCAGCAAATTCATATCTGCCGTGGCGCCGTACACCGAGATGTATAAATACTGATTATTTCCCTGCCAGATCCTGCAGTGTTCTTTGGGAAAGGATTTATTGGTCTTAACCCGGATAACCGTTCCGTTCTTCATTTCCCGCAGACGGATATCCGCAATGCTGAATTTTCCCGGTGAAAGGATGTATTGTTCCGACCCCTGATCATAATACAGATCAGGAAAAGTATCCTGCATTAATATCCGGATGAATTCTGCTTCCGGGATATAAAGCCCGTAACTGAGTCTTTCCACGGTACATGGAAGGTGATGCCATTCGCCGTTGAAACGGTAGAATGTCGAATTGGCGTAAAAAATATATTCTTTCCCCGAAAGGGTTGCCGTAATGGACCAGTCTTCCGTATTCACGGAATGCAGCTCGCCGTAGGTTTTGAAAAAATGATTGAGGGACATCCATTTTGCACCATACAGGTATGAAGCATAGATCTCCCGCGGTTCGGAAGAAGCGTTCAAACGAAATCCTGCAACCTGCGAAAACGCCGGGATCGTCATCATAATAATGATGATGCTCACTATATATTTTCTCATTTTTTTCATTACTTTAACTTATGCTTTTTTCTTGGAAATTGATATAAAAATTTTTAAGTAAAACAAATCTTATTACGAGGTTCAATATGCAGCGATCACGTTTTTTCATCCTCTGTCTCCTGATGGCGGCAGCCGCGTTCTCCGCCCCGGTTTTTCATGATGCACTTCCTTTTCTGGAGGGCTATGCTTTCGAAGGAAGACCCGCTTTCGGCCGTCTCCCCCGGGATATGGAAGAGACTGTACGTCCCCCGGTCTGGCGCCTCGGAATGAATTCCGCGGGTCTGGCCGCACACTTCCGCACCAACACCAAAGAGATCCATGTCCGCTGGGAAGTGTTGAACGATTTTCATATGGTGCACATGGCCGGAACGGGTATCCGCGGCGTTGATCTTTACGTACGCGAGAGGAACAAATGGCATCACTTGGCGGCCGGCAAGCCGTATGAAAAACACAATACCGCCCTCCTGGCACGTAATTCCGCCGGCGACATGCGGGAATATATGCTGTATTGCCCGCTGTACGATGGCCTTAGCGAACTTGCACTCGGTCTGGACCCGGATGCGCGTATTCATGCTGTGGAAAACGAAAAGAAACCCATTGTCTTTTACGGCACCAGTATTACGCAGGGCGGCTGTGCTTCACGACCCGGGATGGCCTATCCCGCGATCATCGGACGTATGCTGGACCGCGAAACGGTCAATCTGGGTTTTTCCGGAAACGGCCGGATGGACCCGGAGATCATCGATGTGATCGCAACTGCCGATGCGGCGTGTTATGTGATCGACTGTCTGCCGAACATGGATCTTGACGGGATCCGTGAACGGGCGGAAGGGGAGATCCGGCGCCTGCTTGAAGCACGTCCCGGCACTCCTGTACTCCTGATACCCGGCTTCATGCCGGAAAACATCCGCTATGATCCGGAAAAGCGCCGGGAGATCCTGGCGGAGAATGCAGAACTGGAGGCAATATACCGGCGGCTGAAAAAAGCGTACCCGGATTTACACTACCTTCCTTTTCGAAAGCTGCGGGAAGTACCCGCTGAAGGCACGGTGGACGGGATCCATCTCACTGATCCCGGCCAGTTACGCATGGCGGAAGTGCTGAGCAAAAAGATCAGGCGGCTTGTAAAATAAAAAATGAGGTATAAAAGATTGATGGTTGTATGTCAGGATATGGCTTACACTTCCAGCATGAGCAGCATCGCCGCCGCAGCGGCGGGTATGACGATATTGTCATTGAGCTGTTCAAGCAATGCTTCAAAGTACGCGCAGATTATCACAACAAGTACTGCTTTCCACGCGGCGATATAGGGAAAGCCGATGAGGAAAAGAAGGAGTCCGGCTGCAATGAAAGCTGCCGTGCCTTCCACAGTATAGTGCTTGTACCAGGTATGTTTACCGATCCAGCGGCCGACTATACCCGAGGCGGAATCCGCAATGCTCAGAAGCATACAGGAGGGAATGGCTATCCGCGGAGGAAAGATCAGCAGAATAAGAAAAAAACTGATGGCAATGGTAGAAGCACCGGTCATTTTATCATTTTCGATATCACGGATAAGGGGAGCAGTGATCTTCATGAAGAGCCGGCGCAGCGTTTCATTTTTCCGGCGGAAATAATCCGCAAAAACGAAAAGTCCGCCAAACACAAGGAACAGGATCATTGTCCATTGACGGCCGCTGAGCGGACCGATATCCGGAAAATAGAGATATAACAATGGAATGAAAACTGTCGCCGTATGCACAAGCTGGCGACGTAATTCTTTTCTGTCAAGCATTTCTTATTCTTCCTCTTCCTCTTCTTCCCCTTCTTCCCCTTCCTCTTCCTCTACCTCTTCTTCCTCTACCTCTTCTTCCTCATTGTACCGGCTGACAACAAGGTCAATGGGCTGAGGAACGGAAAGATCAGTGGTGCCCGGTACAGACTGATATATCACGGTATTGGGGAGCAGGTCATTACGATCCTGATAAGTTACCGTGCCTATTCTCAGGCCGGCATCGTTAATTGCCTTGTGTGCGTCCTGCAGACTCATGTTGGTAACATTGGGAACGGTCCAGTTACTCAGACCGAGACTGATCTTAAGATGCACTTTTGTGCCCGGACGAACGGATTCCTCCGGGGGAACCGACTGCCAGTAGATCACTTCCCGCGGCATATCGGAAAAACCGTAAGAAATGGAATCGATGATAAGATTTTTCTCCTCCGCCAGTATGCGGGCGCTCCGCAGGGTCTTGCCGCGAAGTTCGGGGAAAACCACATTTTCAAGCGGAACGCTGATATCAAGATAGACACGGCGGCCCAATTTTACACGCGAACCGGGGCGGGGCATTTGCGCCACCACCCGGAAGGGTTCAATATCATTTCTCGGGATGGATTTGCCGCGTACCGGTGTAAATTTTTCAAGCTGCAGCAAATGGCGGGCTTCTTCCCAGTTCAGTCCTTCCACATCCAATAGAATGCGTTCATGATCCTGCCGGGTGAACTTCGGCATAAGCACAAAATTTATTAAAAGACCGGCGGCAGCAGCCAAAAACATAAATATAAATACAAATACAACAAAATTGCGCAGCTTCTCTTTGAATGTCCGCTTTTTCCGCGGGTGCTTTGTCTTCTCGATCAGGACTTTGAGCTTATTGTTGTTTTTTTTATGCTTCATTATAGTAATTTAACACTTTCTGTCTCCGATATGAAATAAAAAAGCGTCCGGCGAATTGCATTCGCGTAGTGGCGAAAAACGCAGAAAGACCGTTATATGAAAATGGAAGTCAAAAGACCCCTTCTATCACTCTCGTGATCTGTTCCGCCCGTCCTTCCGTATAGAAATGAATGCCGGGAACTCCTGCCTTCAGCAGTTCTTTCACCTGCTCCCTGCAGAATGCGACTCCCGCATCCTTGATCTCCGTCCCCGTTTTGCATGCCGACACATCCTTTACCAGTCCGGCAGGCAGATCGATATGAAAGGTCTGCGGAAGAAAATCGATATCTTTTCGCCGGCGGACGGGTTTGATGCCCGGGATGATCGGTACCGTAATGCCCGCCGCACGGCATTCATCAACAAAAGAAAAATAATGGTCATTGATAAAAAACATTTGTGTAACAATATAATGGGCACCCGCATCGATCTTCTTCCGGAGCATAGCGATATCCTGCTGCAGATTGGGGGCTTCAACGTGTTTTTCGGGATACGCGGCAACACCGATGCAGAAGGAAGCGGCTACGGGGTCTTTCAAGCAAGGATCCAGATATTTTCCGCAGTTGATATCCGTTATCTGCCGCACTAATCCGTCAGTGTGTTCATACCCGTCCTTATGCGCAACAAAGCGACGTTCGCCGCGGGGCGGATCCCCGCGCAAAGCGAAAACATTGTCAATACCCAGAAAATTGAGTTCGATCAATTGATTTTCCAGTTGTTCGGCTGACTGACCTCCGCAGATCAGGTGAGGGACGACCGGAAGTCCGTAGCGGTACTGAATAGCTGCCGACAGCGCTGCAGTACCCGGACGTTTACGGACAGTACGTTGTTCGAGCAATCCTCCGGGGCGCTCAAGGTACACCACTTCTTCCTGATGATTCGTAATATTTATGTAAGCGGGCTCATAGGGTAAAAGTGCTTCAATGGCAGTATTGATCGTATCAATGGTATGGCCCTTGAGAGGAGGCAAAAGCTCAAAAGTAAATAAGGGTTTTTTCGCATTTTCTATAATATCGGTGACTTTCATCCTGTCATATCCTTCATGTTAATCCATATTGTGTTCGTAACGATCCCGGGCGGCAGCAAGAACTTTTCTCAAAAATTCCCTGCTGATCCCTTTTCGCTGTGCATACTCTCTCAACTGATCGCTGCCGAGAGGTCCCAGTGAAAAATTATGCACACCTTTTCCGGCAAAATAATACCCGCACACCGATGCCGCAGGATACATCGCAAAATTTTCGCTCAACGAAACACCGGTATGTTTTTCAGCATTCAGAACCGAAAATATCGTTCCTTTTTCCGAATGATCCGCTGCGGAGGGATAGCCTGCCGCGGGACGGATCGAGGGGATATCTTCGAGTTTCCACCATTTTTCGGCAACCCATTGATGCAAGTATTCGCTCAGCGCTTCCGCCAGGCGATCCGCCAGTATTTCCGACAACAAGGCACGGTAATCATCGCCTTCTTTCCGGTATTGTTCTGCCAGTCCGGAAATACCGGCACCGGCGCTTGCAACAAAAAGACCGGCTGTATCGGACGGACCTTTATTGTTTTCCATTACAAAATCCGCAAGCGACAGCATACTGCCGTGTTCGCCGGGGAGCTGCCGGCGCATAAAGTGCAGGGTGGCAAGCCGTTCTTTCCGGTCCGGACGATAAATATACACCTCTTCATGATGCGCGTTTGCCGGAAAGAGTCCTGCAACCGCCCGTAAAGCGTTTTGAAATACTGCAGCGGTACCGGGATCATCAAGTAAGGCCATTGTATCTCTTTCGATACGGCGGGCTTCTTCACTTCCGGGTTTAAGCTGCCAGGCACGTGCCAGCATGCGACGGTTGATGGCGGGGATAAGCCTGTCGAGGGGAATATCATTTATTACGCGGACGCCGTATTGCTCCGGAAGGGATGCGGCGTGTTTTTTTATGTATCTTTTACTCCTGGCATATTCCAGATCCCGGAGCCCGGTCAGAGCTCCCTTCTGCGTACCCGCTATACGGGAATAACGTTCTGCAGTCCTTTTTAAATAGCTTTTTGCATTTGCGGAAACGATTTCAAGCGCAGTTGCCGCCGCATGGGAAGCATCGGGAGAATAGACGACTTTTCCGGGATACAGCGGTGCAAGCTTTGTTGCCGTATGCGCTTCCGAAGTGGTCGCTCCCCCGATCAGGAGCGGAACGGCCGATCCGGCTGCCTCAAATTGTTTGCACACCACAGCCATCTCTTCAAGAGAGGGAGTTATCAATCCGCTTAATCCCACCATATCGGCATTATTTTCCGTTGCAGCACAGACGATCTTTTCCGGACGGACCATGACGCCGAGATCTACGATCCTAAAATGGCTGCATTGCAGTATCAGGGACACGATATTTTTCCCGATATTATGCACATCCCCTTTCACGGTGGCCAGTACCACCGTCCCGCGGATTTTCGCTGTTGCTCCGCTTCTTTCCTTCAGATACGGCCGGAGAAAATCGACGGCCTTTTTCATCATACGGGCGGAACGGACAACCTGAGGCAGAAAGAGCCTGCCCTCACCGAACAATTTTCCCACCTCTGACATGCCCTTCATCAAAGGACCTTCGATCAGTTGTATTGCATTCCCCTTATTTGCCTCCTGCAGATCCATATCCAGAAAGCTGTCCTCTCCGCGGATGATGGCTTCAGACAAACGTTCATGCACGTCTTTTGTGCGCCAGGGATCGATACCGGTTTTTTTTACCGGTGAGGCGCCGGCATCAAGAGTACCGGACATCGCCAGTCCGATAAGAGCGTTCCGTGCGGAAGGACCGTCGTTGTTCTCAAGCAGGAATGCCTCGCGGATGATGGCCTTAGCCTTTTCCGGGATCGATGTGGAAGCCTGTTCCATTGCCGGATCCACGATCGCCATATCCAGGCCGGCCTCAACGGCCAATTCCAGAAAGACCGTGTGCATGGCTTTACGGAGAGCATTGTTCCCGCGGAACGCAAAGGAAAGATTGCTTAATCCGCCGCTGACCTTGACCAGGGGAAAATGTTCTTTTATCCACGCCACCGCGCGGATAAAATCACGTGCATATACATCATGAGCGTCAATACCCGTGGCGATCGAAAGAATATTGGGATCAACAATAATGGATTCGGGAGGAATATCTGTTTTTTCGGTCAGTAAACGATAGACGCGTTCGGCAACGGAACACTTGCGCGCAAATGTATCGGCCTGCCCCCGCTCGTCAAAGAGCATCACCATAACCACGGCACCCATCCGGTGTATATACCGCGCCCTGGAAAGAAAGTCCTCCTCCCCTTCTTTCAGGCTGATGGAATTGACAATGCTTCTTCCCTGCAATTCGCCCAGGGCCGTTTCAATAACGTCCCAGGAAGAGGAATCCACCATGACGGGTACGCGGGCAGCCACCGGATGCGCGGCAAGAAGACGCAGAAAACGGCGCATGGCAGCGGGTGCGTCAATGAGCGGCGCATCCATACAGATATCGATGATCTGCGCTCCCTGGTCTATCTGTTTACACGCCAGGGACAGCGCCTTTTCGTATTTTTCTTCCCTGATCAAACGTGCAAATCGACGTGAACCCGCTACATTGGCACGTTCCCCCACCGTAATAAATGTATGGTTGACGGGAATATTCAGAATATCCAGTCCGCTTAATGTAAGCACAGGATCTTTTTCGGGTATCTGATGGGGTCTCCCTCCCGCTGCAGCCTCAGCAATCGCCGCAATATGTTCCGGCCGGGTTCCGCAGCATCCGCCGGCAATGGAAAGGCATCCTTCCTCCAGCACCGGTCTTATTAATGATGCGAATGCTTCCGGTGTTTGTCGGTAATTGCCTTCATTGTCCGGAAAACCCGCATTCGGATGCGCACTGGTGTGAAAGGGTGACAGTGTTGACAATTCACGGATCAGCGGAACCATTTCGGCAGCGCCGGTGGAACAGTTGATACCCAATGAAAAGATGGGATAAGAGGAAAGCGAAACAATAAAAGCTTCCAGGGTTTGTCCCGACAGTGTTCTGAGACTCTTATCGCTAAAAGTTGCGGACACCATGACGGGGAGATGTACACCCCGCTGATCAAATTCTTCCATTGCCGCCGTGAGAGCCGCTTTTGCCACAAGCGTGTCAAAAACGGTCTCGATCAGGAGAATATCAACGCCGCCGTCCAGAAGACCGCTGATCTGCTCCCGGTACACAGCAAGAAAATCTTTAAAATCCGTTTCGCGGTATGCAGGGTCATCCACCGACGGGGAAAAAGAAAGGGTACGCCCGCTGGGGCCGAGTACTCCCGCAACAAACGCCTGCCGGCTGCCGGCGGAATCCCGTACCGCCTTCCGTGCGATCTCTGCCGATGCGCGGTTGATCTCATATACAAGATCTGAAAGTCCGTATCCGCCCAGCGAAAAAGCGTTGGCGCCGAACGTATTGGTCTCAATAATATCCGCACCTGCCTTCAGATAATCGCTGTGTATATTCCCGATCACATCCGGGCGGGTCAGGGACAGAAGTTCATTACATCCTTCAGCGCGGATCTTTGGCTCTTTCAGGACAAAATGTTCCGGGGAAAGATCGCGCTGCTGGATGGCTGTCCCCATAGCGCCATC
>JAWOEU010000042.1:0-3035 GCA_046482575.1 Fidelibacterota bacterium | reverse complement strand
AACATCGATTCCTTTTTTCGCGGCATAGGATATCAGCTCCCGTATCTCTTCCGGCGTAAAAGCGCGGTCACGGGCCAGCTTCTCGAATCCCGGAAGGCGTACGGAGAGTCCGTGATCATCAGAAAAATGCAAGACCAGGGTGTTCATATCCCAGTCCGCCATAAAATCCACCAGCCGGTAATAGTAATCATGCTGCTCCAGCAACCTGGCGCAGTCGATCATAATTCCGTTGACCGGATCATCGGAATGTTCAGCGGAGTTGCAGGAAAGCAATAAAAAGATAATGGATAAAAGCAGAAAATTTTTTTTCATCGTATTTCTCCCGGTTGTTTTCAAACACACAGCACACAGCGTTACGGTTTATCAGTATACATCCTATTCTTTAATGTATCGACAAAACAGGCAATCCCTCTTGTCAGTTTTTTTTCAGGAACAGTGTCTTGAAAATAATTTCCACATCCAGGACAAAAGAAAAATTGCTCATATAGTAATGAATGAAACGTTCATGTTCTTCCGGTGCGGGAAGGGCGGGTCTTTCACTGCGCATAATACTGGTCATTCCGGCTTTGTAATAGCGTTTGCTGCCGGGAGGAATGTTTTTCAGATCACCCACAAAGGTCATATTTCCACGGAGTACCGAAAACAGCATGGGATACCAGTAAAAAGGAGGATCGCCGCCGCCGGGACGTTTCCAGATGCATCCCCGGGGCACATCCTCCGAGAAGGGAACAGACCGTGAACGGATAAAGAACTTTGACAGATATGCCGGCAAAGCGAAAAGCAAGAGAAAGAATGCGGAAAACAGAATGTCCACTCCCCGTTTCGCCAGTCGCCAGAACGGCTTGAGAATGGTATATTCCATCTCGACTACAGGAATATCGTTAAGGCTCTCGATCGCGGTTTTTCCGAAAATGATTTGTTCCTTTTCCGGAATGATCTTGATACTGACAGGAAAATGTGCAAGTTCTGCGATCATACTGATGATCTCGCCAAGGCTGAAGACATCGGAGCTGAATATCACATTATCGATACCGCGTGTTTGTACCAGTTGTGAAAGGTCGCTGATACTGCCGATGGTCTTGGGGTGTCCAAGATTCTTATCCGCAAACCCCACAAAGAGATACCCCAGTTCCGGATGAAGTCCGAGTGTTGCAGCAATACGTTGACCTTCCTTTCCCGAGCCGATCACCAGTGTGCCGCGGGCGCTTTCTGCACCCTGCCGGAAATGGCGCGAACGGATCCGTGATGCAATGATCCGCCAGAGGGGGAACAGAACAAAGATCAGAAGAAATGAGACCAAAAAAACAAAGCGTGATTGTGCGCGGCGCAAGAAGAAGAAAGTAATGAAACCGTTCACTATGAATCCGGGTATAAGATTAGCAGCGGCACGCACAAAATCGTAATGCTTCACGCGGCGATAAGAACCCCCGAGTGCCTGGAACAGGATATAAACAAGAGAATAACCGGTCAGTGCCGGCAGAAAGTGTCTCAGTTCATGAAAAAAAGCGTTGCCGGCAAAACGGATGAACATCGCCGTGAACATTGATGCAGCGATCAAAAAAACATCAAGCAGCGGAGCACGTATCCTGGAAAAAGCTTTTCCCAGGAAATTGAAAAGGAGATGGAAAACAATACCAAGGCGAAAGAAGAGCCCGGATACAAATGAATAAGCCGGGGAAAAATGCTTGTGCGCAAAAATATACATAGCTTTATAGAAAGCCAGCAGGCTGTCAAAGGGTGCAGATTTTGAACTCTCACCTTTGTAATGAATGATGGTTGTTTCCGGGATATAATAAACCTGCTTCCCGGAGAGCTGAACTCTTCGGCAGAGATCAAGGTCTTCGCCGTACATGAAGAAATCTTCATCAAATCCGCCGAGTTCCCGCACCAGATCGCCCCGGCAGAACATAAAAGAACCGCTGACAGCATCTACAGGATAGCTTTTATCGGGATCACGGTAGGTAAGGTTGTATTTTCCAAACAATTTACTTTTCGGAAAGAGTGTGCTGAGTCCGATCAGTTTCGGAAAAGCCACAGCCGGAGACGGGAAACTTCTGCGGCATGCGGGTTGCAGCGAGCCGTCTGCGTTCAATATTTTCGGTCCGCAGATTCCGATCTTTTCATTTTCCTCCATTCTGGCCATGAGAATACGGAGTGTGTTTTCTTCAATAAGGGTATCGGGATTAAGGAAAAGAACGTATGTGCCGCGGGCTAGTTTAAGAGCCAGGTTATTTGCCTTCCCGAAACCGAGATTCACCCTGTTTTCCATAAGGTGAATTTCCGGGAATTCGCGGCGCAGCATCCCCGGCGTTCCGTCGATGGAATTATTATCCACGACGAAAATTTCCGTACGTATTCCCGTGCATGCATTCAGAACAGATTGAATGCAATGATGTAAAAAAGTTTTTACATTATAACTGACAATAATGACGGATATATCAATATCAGGCATCGTTGGAGGATTTGCTTTTAATTTTTCCAAGGCAATTAAGTAACACTAAACGCCACACCATCCAAACGGCTTCATAAACGATATTTTTGGACATCTTGGACTGTCCCACAGTGCGGTCAATAAATACAATGGAATGTTCGTGACAGCGAAATCCTGCTTTCCATGCACGGTAATTCATTTCGATCTGAAAAGAATAACCGTGGGACTTCACGGCATCAAGATCAATGGATTCAAGCACACGGCGGTTCCAGCATTTGAAACCTGCGGTACCATCCTTAATGGGCATGCGCGTCACGAGATGCGTATAAACGTTTGCGCCCTTGCTGAGAACAAGACGGCGCAGAGGCCAATTAACGACATTGATACCGGATATATAACACGATCCGATAACCCAGTCGTGGGTATTGGCCTTTTCAAATAGCGGGATAAGGTCTTTGGGGTTATGAGAAAAATCGGCATCCATCTGCGCGATCTGATCATATCCGTGTTCGAGACCATACCTAAAACCCATGATATAGGCGGTGCCGAGACCCAGTTTCCCCTCGCGCTCGATAAGGAGCAGATTGGGTATTTCTTCCTGAAA
>JAWOEU010000055.1:0-23597 GCA_046482575.1 Fidelibacterota bacterium | reverse complement strand
ATACCTTTCCGCTGCCGGGAATGCTTTTCAGTGTAGGCTTTACGCTGGCGGGGATCCCTGTTTATTTCGTCTTTAAGTCAAAAAGGCAAAAAGAGGAAAAATCCGATACCGGATGATGAAACCTGCCGGGTCTAACCCTGAAGGGGATCGGATATGGTGAACGGATGAGGGAAATCCAATGGACCGTTCAGTATTCAGCGGTTCAGAATGGAGTCCAGAGCCGTTTCGATAATGGAATCATATCCCCGCGCCATATCGGAATCAAGAAGAATACTGTAAATGTCCGGCGGGATACCGTTCTCATAATTTATTCCGTCCGGGGTAAGTGTCCGGGTAATGGAAAAACGGTATGTCCAGCCGTTGGGCAACTGTCCGCCGTTGGGCATGCCGAGTCCTCCGCCGGTAGTGTCGCCGACAAGAAAAATATTATCCAGAGAAAGTGCTGCGAGAGCAAACAGTGAGGTGGCACTGAATGAACCGCGGTCGATGAGAACAGCGACCGGTTTTGTAAAGGTGAGAACGCTGTCGTAAGGGGAAAGATGTACGTCCTGAGGAGCACTGAATTCATCATGGTCCGGACCGGATTTTATACTGGTGGTGAAAACAGGGGAGTCCGATACACTCAAATGCGAAAGAAGTTTATACATATTTGAAATATATCCGCCTCCGTTCTGACGCATATCAATGATCAGCCCCTCCGCAGTTTTGTAGCGCTGAAGAATGAACTGCACGTTCTCATCACTGAAATTACCGGAAAAACTGCCGTAACGCACATATCCTGCCTTTCCTTCCGCTATATGATCATGATGGAAAGGACCCGTTGTATAATAATTGCTGCCGAGGTAATGATCTTTTATTAAACGGGAATTATAATTGTTTTTTCCGAGTAATGCGATATCGTAACGTGAAATATTGAAATCCGAAAAAAGGTTAACGTGTCCGTCCCGCAGTTCGTTCAGCATGCTGCCCAGATAATAGAACAGGGAATCATCCGTAAGGTCTTTATGTATTTTGTCCGCATATTTTGCGTAAACGGAATCCCAGTCAACATTTTTAACATCGAAGTATGCATATTGCTTATCAACTTTATCCCAGAGATAGTAAAAATTTGAGACCGGAGCGGAAGTTACCTGAGGAGTAAATGCAATATATTCACAGGATCCCGAAAAGAGGAATATAAGCACAATGACGCAGATGCCGAATTTATTTGTTAGTGTTTTCATATCAGTTCAGTTTGAAATAAAAAGCACATTGCAATAAATGACTTGCAGTTTCAAAACGGTAAATGTCCCGCTTTCCGCTGGTGTAGACATCCCATATATAGGCAAGCTGGAGTGCATTGCCGTTTTTTAGATAACGTGCCAGACCCAGCTTGCTCCTGAGATGGGATCCACCGACAAAAAAGTGGCTGTCAAAAATATCCAGATCGGTCCGGCTTCCGTTAAGCACAAAGGAAAACGGCGGCCGCCGGTTAAAAATAATCAGGGGAAGATCCAGCTCGTATATTAATCTGTACCGGCGCTCCGGACGGCGGAAACGGATAAAAGCAATTTTTCTTTCATACTCTGGTCGTTTGAATGTATAGGTAAAGCGGCCGCGCACATGGGGACCGCTGAAAAAGTCAGCATTTACTGAAGCGTTCAGATAAGCATCGTTATAGGTAAATGCCATATTGGAAAGCCAGCTTCCGCCCGCCTGTACCTGCCAGGTGCTGCCCGAGATCTGCGGGATCTGCTTCAGATAGTACGTGTCAAAACGCATTTTTATATAGTTCATCATATAGTACGTGCCTGCAAAACCGGCAGAATATGACATATCACTGTAAATACCCCACGTAGAAGAGGTATTTTCTGCAATATAAGCAAAAGAAAGCTCAGCGGATGCTCCCTGATAACGCAGCGGCGACGTACCGGCATCTTTAATATTCGTATATCCGCCCGATGCTCCGAAATGCAGGTATTGAGCCGGATAAATTGAGAATTCCTGTGCTGCAACCCGTGAAATGACAAGGCACTGAATAAGAAGGAATAAAAGGCAGGTATTTTTCATATGTAATTTTATCATTTATCGCACTTTTATGCAATGGAAAATACAGGACTACTGATCATTTGACCCTTATTACCGCGTACCGGGAAACGGGAACAATTAAGCAATAGAAGATTTCTTCCGGTTTTCAGGGAGCGTCATTGCAAATAACATTTTTTGATTTTATATTAAAAAAAATATTGCAGGACGAAAATGCAAGATAAAGTTAAACATATACTGGTGATCAATGCGCATCCGGATAAAGACAGTTTCTGCGCTGCTCTGACAAGGTCATATGTCGAGGGAGCCAAAAAATCCGGCAGTATTTGCCGGCTTGTCCATTTGAGCGACCTTGATTTCGATCCGATACTGCATAAAGGGTACCGGGTTATTCAGGAACTTGAACCGGATCTTATCATGCTTCGTGAAGAGATAAAAACCGCCGATCATCTTGTTATGGTCTATCCCGTATGGTGGGCGACCTTTCCCGCATTATTGAAAGGTTTGATCGATCGCCTGTTTTTACCCGGATTCATGTTCAATTTTCACAGTAGCGGCTATTCATGGGATAAATATATGAAGGGGAAAACGGCACGTTTGATAATAACGATGAACAGTCCTCCCTGGTACTACCGGATTTTTGTACGAAAACCCGGTGACAATGCCTTAAAAAAAGGAGTGCTGAAATTTGTCGGATTCGGACCGGTCCGAATCACCCATCTGGGGTCAGTAAAGCTTTCCGGACTTCAAAAGCGGCGCAAATGGTTGAAAAAGGCTGAATATTTGGGAGTGAAAATGAAATAGCTTTTGATTTTGGTATGAAAAAAGCCTATACTGTGAACGAATCCGATAAATAAACAGGGATATTTTATGATCATTACTCGAAAGTGGAAGGATATGGAGCCCAAAGCAAATCCGCATAAAGTGGATGCAAGGAATATTTACCAGGATAAGAACGCTCTCATCGTTCATATGCTTTTAGAGCCGGGAGATGCCTTGCTTCCGCATAAAACACCGGTAGATGTCGTGTTTTATGTTCTTGAAGGTACGGGAACTGTTGAGATCGGTAATGAGAAAAAGGAAGTAAAAAAGGACATGCTTGTTGAAAGTCCCAAAGATATCCCGCACTCCTGGCATAATACCGGTAAAGGGAAATTGCGCATCATGGTTATCAAGATACCGAATCCCACCCGCCCCACAAAAATACTATGAACATTATTTAAATAAAGGGAAAACAATATGAAATTACTTCATGTCCTGAGGATAGTGACCTTTATTGCGACCCTCGTAACGACAATACCATTGTTCATTAATTATTTAGCGGATACCGCCCCGCGATACCCCCTGATTACACATCTGCACGTTTGGTTCGGACTGGCATTTTTTGTTATTGCCATCATTAGTATGATACTGAGCAAAACACGCGAAAAGAAAAAATAAGAAAATTGTATTATGTCCGCTCCGCAGCGGCCGTTGCTGCGGCGAAAGCGCTGGACCAGGCAATTTGCAGATTATATCCCCCCGTAGCGGCATCCAGATCAAGTATTTCTCCGGCAAAAAATAAATGTGCCGCTATTTTGCTTTCCAGGGTGGAAGGGTTTATTTCCTTAAGATGAACTCCTCCCGATGTAATGATAGCGTCTTCCCAGCCGCCGTGATCAACTATTTCAAAACGCAATTTTTTCAGATGCCGCAGAAGCACGGTGCGCTCTGCCGCATTGATCTGATTACAGTACTTATCGGGGTTGAGGCCGCTGCTGGCACACAGCGGAGAGATCATTTGCAGGGGAACAAGTGATCTCAGCATGGTCTTAAATTTTGCATTTCCATGTTTATCCAGTTCCCGCTGAATTCGTGCTTCCAGCATGGTTTTGTTTAATGCAGGCTTACAGTCAACCTCGATCTCTGCTTTATGACCGTTGTGAAGTGCAATAACGGCATCCCGGCTTAAGCTGAGAATGACCGGACCGGAAAGGCCGTTTCCCGTAAAAAGCAGTTCACCGAATCTGCTTTTTTTCTTTTTTCCATTAATGTACAGCGTTGCTTCAATATTTTTTAGTGTCAGTCCCTGCATGGATGCAGCCAGATCACCGGCAGTCACAAGAGGGACAAGCGCCGGCAGGGAAGGAATAATGCGGTGTCCTGCTTCTGCAGCTATCCGGAAACCGTCACCCGTACTGCCGGTAGCGGGGTAAGAACGCCCCCCGGTTGCAAGGATACAGTTTTTGCAGGCGAAAACGGTTCCCGTATCCAGCTTTACTCCAATGACTTTATGGTTTTCGATAATCAGCTCTTTGACCTTTCGTTCAAATTTGAAACGGACACCGTTTCCCGTATTCCAGTTGACCAGAGCATCAACAACATCAACAGCCCGGCCGGAGCGCGGAAAAATGCGTCTTCCGCGTTCCTCAATGGTGGCCACTCCGAGCCGGTGGAAATGGCGGAGCGTATCGCTGACAAAGAAACGGCTGAACATCGGCAAACAGAATTTCGGCACCGGATTTATGTTCTCCAGATATTCCTCGATCGCGGTATTGCTCGTCAGATTACAGCGCCCCTTTCCGGTGATCATCAGTTTTCTTCCCGCCCGCGGCATTGCTTCAAGCAACAGAACCGAAGCACCCGCTTCCGCCGCCGTGCCCGCGGCCATGAGTCCGGCAGCTCCCGCACCGATCACAATAATATCGTATATAGTTTTTTCCATGTCCTAATATAAACTGTTTCCGGCATGAATGGTAGGTGAATCGGAAGTTGTAAGACATGACAGGTATATATATGAATTACCGCAGTACTTCCGGGGATCCGGAAAATAATGTATTCTTCATGATATTATTGGATATTTGAAATATTTTCTGATGTACTGAATTGATAAATAAGATGTTATATGAGTATGAATGCCGGAACGGCAGACGACCTGTAAAGATTTTGGGAAAAGTCATACATACCATTCCTCCGACCCCGGCCGGGATGGCCGCTTTTTGCGGAATATCAGTTAGGTCTGTGTTCCGGTCTGCAGAAGATCACGCCGGGAAAAGCATTTCCGTCCGGACCGCACAGCCGCTCGGATAACGGAAAGTATCCGGAAGGAGAAAGGAAACATCTTTCGGTATCGTTGCGGGAATAAATTACTGGCGCAAGTAATAATTCATTTTTACATTAGACAAAAAGGAAATACAAATGCGAATACCATTTCTGAAAGCGGTCGCCAAAAACAGGATCATGATTTCGGACGGTGCCTGGGGAACTTCCCTGCAGAGTGAAGGACTTGAACCGGGGACCTGTGCGGAAGAATGGAACCGTTTACACCCGGATATCGTAAGATCGGTGGCAAAAAGCTATATCGATGCGGGTTCCGATATGATCGAAACGAACACATTCGGGGGCAACCGTCATAATCTGAAACGATACGGGCTTGAGCGAGAAACCCGTGAACTGAATAAAAAGGGGGCAGAACTATCGCGTGAAGCGGCGGGTGATGATCATTATGTTCTCGGCTCCGCGGGACCGTCCGGGGTTGTCCTGATGATGGGTGAAGTGAGCGAAGAAACACTCTATGAGGATTTCCGGGAACAGATGCGCGGACTTGCGGACGGGGGCGTGGATGCGATCTGTATCGAGACCTTTTCGGCGCTGGATGAAGCCGCATTGGCGATCAGGGCTGCGAAGTCAACAGGACTTCCGGTAGCCTGCACCTTCACCTTTGAGAACGGCTTTACCATGATGGGGGTAACCCCGGAACAGTACGCGGAAAAAATGCGTGAACTGGGAGTGGATATCATCGGTACCAATTGCGGGAACGGATTTTCAGGAATGACCGGGATCGTAAGCGCTATCCGGGAGACCGCACCGGGTCTACCCTTGCTGGTCCATGCCAATGCGGGACTTCCCGAAATACGCGGCGGTAAAACGGTCTTTCCGGAGACTCCGGAGAAAATGGCCGGCTTTGCACAGGATATCATCAATGCCGGAGCTACGATCATCGGCGGATGCTGCGGAACTACGCCGGAACATATCCGGGCAATCAGGAAAGCAATAGAACGAATGAACGACGCCAATTTGTAAGCAATTTACAATAATGACCGGTCAGCAATATTTTCAACTTCAGTCATAACTTTTTCGGGAGGACAAACATGAAAGACATTGCAGTAATTCTATCCGGATGCGGACGGGCGGACGGAAGCGAGATACATGAATCGGTTTGTACGCTTCTTGCGCTTAGTGAAGCCGGTGTTCCTGCCCGTATCTTTGCTCCGGACATGGAACAAAAACAGGTCATTGACCATCTCAGCGGAGATAAAATGAACGGAAAACGCAACGTGCTTACGGAAGCGGCACGCATTGCCCGCGGAGATATCACACCCCTTGCGGAACTGAACATTAATGAAGTGTCCGCCGTTATTCTGCCCGGAGGAAAAGGCGCCGCCCTGAATTTGTGTACGTATGATAGCGACGGTATTG
The DNA here is from genome assembly GCA_046482575.1 of Fidelibacterota bacterium. Taxonomy (GTDB): domain Bacteria; phylum Fidelibacterota; class Fidelibacteria; order Fidelibacterales; family Fidelibacteraceae; genus M50B103. The sequence continues at coordinate 17,114 of JAWOEU010000055.1, read as the reverse complement.
ATTGTGATATTCAGCCTGATGTTAAGCGCGTCCTTTCGGCGGCAATGAAAAAGAAGATCCCGCTGGGTTTTATCTGTATAGCACCGGTTCTGGCTGCCCGTGTGGCAAAAGAGCTGGGCATGTCCCTTACTCTCACGATCGGTAATGATCCTTCAACCGCGAAAGACATCCGGGCGCTCGGTTGTAAACACAAATCCTCTGATGTTCATAAATGTGTGGTGGATGCCACGAATAGGGTTGTTTCAACAGCCGCCTATATGTCAGCAGAAAATATTGCAGAAGCTTACAGCGGTATCGGCTGTCTTGTAAAAGAAACAGTAAAAATGATCGAAAGCCGAACGGCCTGAAGAAAGCGGACCACGTGCTTCACGTCATTTATTTTTTCAGGGGAGGAATTTTCGTTTTTCGGCGTTTTCTCAATTGTGAGAGAATGACGGCGCACAGGATCAGACCCGCTCCGATAATCTGCCGGGACGTCATACCTTCATTCAGTATGATCCAGCCGCCGATAGCGCCGAAAACACTTTCCGTGCTGAGTATAAGCGAAGCATAAGCGGGATTGGCATCTTTGAGAGCCACGACATGGAGGGTATAGGCGATTCCCACAGCCCCGATACCGCCATACAGAACCGCAGGAACAGCCGGCTTTAAGGCCTGAAAACTTACCGGTTCAAAAAACAGGGCCACAACGGCGCTTAAGACGGCACAAACAAAAAATTGCAATATTGAAAGGCGTATCGGACCGACACGGCGGGAATAATGAGCAATGAAAAGAAAATGTACCGCCCATAAAAATGCACAAAGCAATACGTAAAGATCACCTTTGGCAATAGTGAAATCTTTGCTAACGGACATGAAATAAACGCCTGCCAATGCAATAAAAATACTTATCCATACACTCTGGCGCGTCTTATGGCCCAGAAAAACTCCGAATACCGGAACCATGATCATATACAAACTTGTAATGAAACTGGCTTTTGCTGCTGTTGTCGTTTTTAGTCCGATCTGCTGGGCACTCACGGCCAGAAAAAGAAAAAGTCCCACAATAAACCCGGCAAATAATACCGTTCGCAACGTTACATTTATTTTTGCCTCCTCTTTCATTGTCAGGAACAATACCGGCAGCAGACAGACAACCCCCAGGGCAAAACGGCTGGCAGAATAGAAAAAAGGACCGATATAGCTCATGCCGTCGCGTTGTGCGACAAATCCCAGGCCCCAGAGCATAGCGGCAAGGACCAGAATGATGTTGGTTTTTGTAATTTTGCTGACCATGCGAAAAGATAGATAAGCATAAAGGAAAAACAAAAAATTATAATAAAATAATGTAAATGGTGGTTGACATTTGATCATCATTTAAGGTAGATTTGGGAGTTATTTGAATTGTGGTTAATTTAATACAAAATTAATTGATTCAAGTGGATGTAATATATGAAATTAGAGGGAAATAATTTTTGACGCTGCTACAGCGTTTTCTTATTTATGTAAATAAAAATTATTACTGTCATTCATTAATATATAACGCGTAAGGGGAACATGTTAAATAACAAAAATATCGTGATCGGTATAGCCGGTTCCGGTGGCGATGGTGTCATTTCCGCAGGGGAAATTCTTGTGAATGCAGCATCAAGCGAGGGACTCTTTGTTTTTATGCTGAAAAGTTTTGGTGCGCAGATACGCGGCGGGGAAAGCTCCGTGCGTGTACGCATGAGTGACCTGCCTGTGCAGTCGCAGGGCGACAGGATCGATATTATGGTCGTGTTGAGCTGGAGCAATTATCTCCGTTTCAGGTCCGAACTTCTGCTCGAAGAAAAGGTTATGATCGTAAGTGATATCGATGATCCCATGCCTGACGACGAAGTGCCTTTAACGAAAGAACAACGCGAATTCTGGTATAAGATTCCTTTTTCCAGGCTGTCCAAAGAACAAACCGGGTCTTTGCAGTCAAAAAATATCGTAATGCTGGGAGCAATATCGGAATTGTTTTCACTTCCAAAACTTGCATTTCAGAAATCCATTGAAAAAAAATTCAAAAATAAACCGCCGGAAGTTACAGAAAGCAATATAAAGGCGATGAAAGCCGGGATAAACTATGTAGAGGAAAACATTAAAAAGATTGATCCTCTGATATTTGAATATGAAAGCCGGGAACCTCGTTTGGTTATGCAGGGAAATGAGGCTATCGCTATGGGAGCTATCTATGCGGGGCTTGATTTTTATGCCGGTTATCCCATAACACCATCCACGGAGATCATGGAATGGATCTCCCGTTATCTGCCGCAGCGCGACGGTACATCCATGCAGATGGAAGATGAACTCGCTTCCATAAATGCCATACTCGGTGCTTCATTCGCGGGAAAAAAGGCAATGACCGCTACATCCGGTCCCGGGATTTCCCTGATGAACGAGGGGATCGGACTTGCATCAATGGCCGAACTTCCGGTCGTGATCGTAAATGTGCAGAGAGGCGGGCCATCGACCGGTCTGCCGACAAAAACGGAACAATCCGACCTGATGCAGGCAATATGGGGTTCTCACGGTGATTCTCCCCGGGTTGTGATGGCTCCCTGTGATGTGGAGGATTGTTTTGACTGTGCCGTACTGGCCTTTTATATTTCCGAAAAATATCAGATGCCGGTCATTATTCTCTCCGATCAGTTCATCGGACACCGGAAGGAATCCATAAATCCCAAAGCCATACGCGGAGGAAAGACCGGTTTCCGGAAATTATATCATCGCGATACGCCGGCAGAAGAGGATCTTAAGGATTATCGCCGTTTTCGCAATACCGAAACCGGGGTATCCCCCATGTCCTATCCCGGTATTAAAGGCGGTGAATATCTGGGTTCGGGTATCGAACACGACGAAAGAGGGTTTCCCCGCGGCGATGCGGAAAATCATGCAAGAATGACGGAAAAACGCTGGAGAAAAATGGAATATATTAAAAAGGAATTCCGTTTTGAGCGTTTTTACGGTCCCACGGAGTCAAAACTCGGTATTATTGCCTGGGGATCCACCAAAGGAGTGGTGAAAGAAGCGGTAAATAAAGCAAATGCAATAGGAATCCCCGTTTCGGCACTTGTCCCTCAATTGATCTATCCCCTCCTCATCGAACCTTTTAAAGAATTTATACAGAATAAAAACCGGGTGATCGTACCTGAATTATCCTATGCGGGACAGTTCCGGCGTTATCTGAGGGGTTTCGTCCGTTTTACACAGTACGGTGTCAGGGTCATACCGCTGAGAAAAACCGGAGGCGCACCTTTTGCGGTCGAAGATATTTTGAATAAGATCATTGAAGAATGGAAAGATATGGAGGCGAGACGATGAATCAAAGAACGGCCCCAAAATTGAGTGCCCTGGATTATAAAAGTGAACTTAAGCCGATCTGGTGTCCCGGATGCGGAAATTTCGGTTTTTTGAACGCGCTGTATAAGGCTTTTGAAGCATTGCAGTTACAGCCGGAAAATACCGCAATTTGTTCCGGGATCGGTTGTTCTAGCCGTCTTCCGGGGTATATGAAAACCTATGCTTTTAACGGTGTCCACGGAAGGGTGCTTCCGTTTGCAACAGGCGTCAAAATGGGCCGCCCGGAGACAACGGTGCTCGCGATCGGCGGTGACGGCGACGGTTTTTCTATCGGTGCGGGACATATCGGTCACGCAGCAAGAAAAAATATCAATATTACCTATATTGTTCTTGATAATAATATTTACGGACTGACAAAAGGCCAGGCGTCTCCGACGACCCCGCTGGGTGTAAAGACAAAGACGACTTTCTACGGCAATATGGGCATGCAGTTCAATCCCGTGCGTATGCTGATCGCTTATAAGGCCTCATTTGTTGCAAGGACCTTTTCCGGTAATCCCAAACATGTTAAACAGATCATTATTGACGCCGTTAACCATAACGGATTTTCCTTTGTTGAGGTATTGTCGCCCTGCGTGACATTCCGCGGGAAAGACCAGTTCAAACTTATCCGTGAAAGAGTGCACTATCTGGATGAAAAGCACGATGCAGGAAATGAGATCGAAGCTTTCGATATCGCCAATGATGAAAAAGAACTTGCCTTGGGCGTGATCTATAAGAAGTCCCGCCCCACATATGACGAGATCCTGAAAATGGATGTTATGACAAAGGCCAAAGCTGCCTCACATGGTAAGCCGAAGGTCAATAAATTAATTGATCAATTCAAACCCTAAGGGATGCAGACGAACTTTAAACCAGAGGATTTTACCGAAAAAACCGTTGCGCTTATCCGAAAAAGTTCCTGCGAACTTCCGGAAGATATTCAGACAGCTGTCCTGCAGGCAAGGAACAGCGAAAAAAAACAAAGCATCGCTTATTATATCCTCGATTCGATATTGGAAAACATAAAGGCAGCGGAAGAACGGCAATACCCGATTTGCCAGGATACGGGATTACCGGTGTTTTATATAAACTATCCTATGGGAATATCCCGCCGCAGCATTACGGAATGTATTAGAAAAGCAGTAGAGTCCGCAACCGGACAGGGCTTTTTACGTCCCAATGCAGTGGATGCTTTGAATGCTGTGAACAGCGGGAATAATCTGGGAAAAAAGATCCCGTATTTATCCTTCACGGAATGGGAAAGACCGGAGATCAGCGTAACCTGTTTGCTCAAAGGCGGAGGAAGCGAGAATGTATCAATACAATACAGTCTGCCGGACAAAGAACTTTTTGCCGGCCGTGATCTTTCCGGAGTATCAGCCTGTATTGTCGATGCGGTCATACGTGCACAGGGAAAAGGATGTGCCCCGGGAATTATCGGAGTGGGAATAGGCGGTGATCGCATAAGCGGCATGCAGACAGCGAAAGAGCAATTGCTCCGCCGGCTTGACGATAAAAATGAAAACGCCGGGCTGAACGAGATGGAGAAAAACCTGCATGTTTCGCTGAATAAACTGGGTATCGGACCAATGGGACTCGGCGGAAAAAGTACGGTTCTGGGTGTAAAGATCGGTACTGCCCACCGGATTCCGGCTTCTTTTTTTGTTTCCATTTCCTATATGTGCTGGGCCTGCCGAAGAGCGGTTATGCATTACCCGCTCTAAAAATACCCGTGAAGACCGCCCGCAGTGAAGAGAATTTAAACAATATGAAAAAAAGACACATAGATTTGCCCCTCAACAGTTCGGAGATACGGGATATGCGTATCGGAGAGCAACTGCTGCTCTCGGGAAGGATCGTCACGGGAAGGGACCGTGCACACCGCTGGATGCTTGAAGAACGTCCGGAGGTCCTGCGCCCGTATCTGAAAAACGGAGCGATCTATCATTGCGGACCGCTAATGCTTTTTCAGGACGGGAAATGGAAATGCAGGGCAGCGGGACCAACCACTTCCATGCGGGAAGAATCATATCAGGCCGATATCATACAGGAATATGAACTTCGCTGCGTAATCGGGAAAGGCGGAATGGGAGAACATACCGCTGAAGCCCTGCAGAATTCCGCGGCGGTATATATGAGTGCTGTCGGCGGCGCTGCCGTGTTTTATGCCGGTAAGATCGTTTCCGTAGAGGATGTTATCCGGCTTGAAAGATTTGGAATGCCGGAAGCAATGTGGGTTCTGCAGATTCGGGATTTCCCGGTCATTGTCAGTATGGATTCCTTTGGAAATTCACTCCATCGTGATATAGAGGTTAAAAGCGGAGATTCACTGCCGCAAGTACTTGAAGCAGTGAAAAAGAGATTCTGACCTTCTATTGCCTGATACAGAATATATAATCCTGAAAAAAACCACACCGGTGTGATTTTTTTACCATGCTTTTTTTATTTGAAAAATAAGAAATTTCACTTAATAACCTAACCATCAATTAATTATAACAATTTTAACCACTTGTTTTTACCATCAGGCCCGGCTTTATCAGCTTGCAAAAATTATCTGAATAAAAATCCTTACCCTTTGTATTTATTCTTTGTATTTTCCGCCATGAAAAAGAAAGGACGGGTTATTGTCGGGATGAGCGGGGGAATTGACAGCACTATTGCCGTTCATCTCCTGCAGAAAGAAGGTTATGAAGTCCTGGGTGCAACGCTTCGGCTTGCTGATCATTATATAAAGGAACAAAGCAAGCAATCCCGTGTTATCGAGCGGGCGAAAGCGGTATGCGACAATTTCGGGATCGAACATGTTGTTGCTGACCGTACACGTGAATTTGACAACTGTGTGGTAAGATATTTTGCCGATGCATATTTTAACGGCAGGACACCGAATCCCTGTGTTCAGTGCAATGTATTTTTGAAGTGGAAAGAACTTCTGCATATGGCGGATGAAAGAGATATAGACTACGTAGCAACCGGCCACTATGCGCGCGTAGAAAAATACGGCAGGCGCTTCAGGCTTTTAAAAGGCCGTGATACCAAAAAGGACCAGTCCTATTTTTTATGGCGTTTGAACCAGGAAGAGCTTTCACGGACCGTTTTCCCGCTGGGCGATCTAAAAAAAACCGACGTGCGCGTCCTTGCAGAAGAACTGCAGCTCCCGCAGTCCGGTCAATCCGAGAGCCAGGACATTTGTTTTATTAACGATAACGATTACAGAAAATTTCTGGAGGAACATTTTCCTGAACGTGTTAAAAGCATCGGGCAGGGTACATTTATTGATAAAGAAAATACTGTTATTGGTCATCACGGGGGATATCACCGGTTTACCACCGGTCAGCGGAAGGGACTGCGGATCGCGATGGGAAAACCGGTTTATGTGCGTAAAATAGATCCTGAAAATAATTTCGTACTTATTACGGATGCGGCCGGTATGGAAGATGTGTCATGCAGAATAACCGCCACAAACTGGATAGCAATGGAGAAGCCGGTAAAGAACATAAATGCCCGTGTAAAGGTGCGCTATCGGAACAAGGGGGGACCCTGCCGCATTGCACCCATAGACGGCAGTGATTACCGTATTGATTTTCTTGAAACGCAGAAAGCGGTAACACCCGGTCAGTCGGCGGTCTTCTATGATAATGACAGGGTGCTCGGCGGCGGTATCATTGTCGGACCGGAATAAGGAGGAATGGAAGAATGAAAAGAAATATCAGAAGTCTTCAAAAGATGAAAACAAAAGGGGAAAAGATAACTGCCCTTACCGCCTATGAAACGCTGTTCGCAGGATATCTGGATATGTGTGAGGTTGACTTCATTCTTGTCGGGGACAGTGCCGGCATGGTTTTCGCGGGACATGAAACAACCATCCCCGTAAGCATGGAAGATATGATATATCATTCACGTTCCGTTCGCCGGGCAGTTTCAAATGCCTTGCTGGTAGTGGACATGCCTTTTATGAGTTATCAGGTGAATACGGAAGACGCACTTCGCAATGCGGGTATTCTGATGAAAAAAGGCGGTGCCGAAGCGGTGAAAATGGAAGGGGGCATACGCATCCTTCCGCAAATAAAAGCATGTGTAACGGCAGGAATTCCCGTTATGGGACATCTTGGGATGACACCGCAGAGCGTTAACCAATTCGGCGGATTCCGGACACAGGGAAAAAGCAGTGAAGATGCAGAAAAATTAAAGAACGATGCATTGGCCGTTCAGGATGCAGGTGCTTTTGCGGTCGTTCTGGAAAAGATCCCTTCGGAACTTGCCGGAGAGATCACGAAATTGTTAAGGATTCCCACTATCGGGATCGGTGCAGGTAAGGACACCGACGGTCAGATACTGGTAACGCAGGACATGCTGGGCATGTACGAAAAATTTAAACCCAGATTTGTCCGCCGCTATGCCCATTTGGCTAAAGAGATCAAAAAGGCTGTCGGCACCTATGTCGAAGATGTAAAGAAAGGCCGGTTTCCGGACCAGAAAGAAAGCTTTTAATGGAGCGTATAGAAAATATCAGTGAAATGCAGAGCCGGGCCGGTATGATAAGAAAAAGCGGCCTGCGTATCGGTTTTGTTCCCACAATGGGATATCTTCACCAGGGTCATTTATCCCTCATTTATGCGGCAAAAAAAGTCAGTGATGTTGTCGTGGTGTCCATTTTTGTCAATCCCGCTCAATTCGGTCCCAACGAGGATTACAATACCTACCCCCGCGACATTTCTCGGGATGAAAAACTGGCCGAAGAAGCCGGTGCGGATATTATCTTTCATCCTTCGGCCTGCGACATGTATCCGGGAAAGCATTTTACCTGGGTGTATGTTGAAAAGCTCACAGAGATACTATGCGGAGCAAAACGGAAAGGACATTTTCGCGGCGTAACAACGGTCGTCAGTAAATTATTTCATATAGTCAAGCCGCACACGGCGGTATTCGGACAAAAAGATGCCCAGCAGGCAGCGGTTATCAAAAAGATGGTTGACGATCTGAATATGGATGTTACTATTCATATCGCACCGACGGTCCGCGAAGCCGACGGTCTGGCGATGAGTTCCCGCAATGTATTTCTGACTCCCGAAAACCGAAAAAATGCTTCGATATTGTCAACGGTGCTTTTCCGGCTGAAAGCGTCCGTTCTTTCCGGGGAGGATATTAATACCTTGCTTGAAAAAGCAAAAAAAAGCATTTCGCAATTGCCGGATACGGAAGTGGAATATATAGAACTGCGTTCCTATCCGGATCTGGAGCCGATGGCGCGTTTTGACAGGGACTGCCTGATCGCCCTGGCCGTTCGTTTTGGAGGTGTCCGGCTGATCGATAATGTTTTCATTGAAAAAACATCTTGAATCTTGATAAAGATGCTTATATTTCATATTATATTGCAGATGGAAGAAAAATAAAGGCACAGGGGATATGAAAAAAAGATTTTTACATGCAAAGATACACCGGGCTGTGATCACCGAAGCGAATTTGAACTATTCCGGCAGTATTTCCATACCGGTAGATCTGATGCAGGAGGCGGGCATTGAGGAATTTGAACAGGTACAGGTAGTAAATATCAACAATGGTATCCGTTTTGAAACGTATGTCATCAAAGGGGAAGCCGGAAGCAAAAATATCTGTCTCAACGGAGCAGCAGCCCGGCTCGCGCAACTGCAGGACCGGGTGATCATTATGAGCTATGTTGATCTGGAACCGGCTGAGATCAAAGATCATAAACCGAATATTATTGTTCTTGATAATACCAACACGGTAATTAACAGAATAGGAGAATAAATGCCTTCCGAACTTGCGACGGTCATTTTAGCTGCAGGAAAAGGAACTCGTATGAAATCCGATCTTCCCAAGGTTCTGCATAAGGTACTCGGAGAGACAATGGTTTCCCGCGTGGTTAAGCAGGCTAAAAAAGCGGGAAGTACAAAAACCATTGTGGTTATCGGACATAAAAAAGAGCTTGTGGAAGAAGAACTTGCCGGACGTGATGTTACATTTGCGGTGCAGGAAAAACAGCTTGGCACCGGGCATGCGGTGATGGTAACACAAGAGTTGCTGGATGATTTCCACGGCGATATTCTCATACTGGCAGGAGATATTCCTCTTTTAAAAGCGGAAAGTCTGAAGAAACTCGTTGATACGCATCGAAAAGAAAAAGCGGATGTAACGGTCCTCAGTGCGATTTTTGACGATCCGCATGGATACGGACGTATTGTACGCACCGAAAACGGGGAATATTCCCACTCCGTTGAAGAAAAAGATGCTGATGAAGAAACCCGGAAGATCAAAGAGATCAATTCAGGAATATATGTTTTTAAAGCGGACCCTCTTTTCCATTATCTGCGTTTTATCGGAACCGATAATGTCCAGGGGGAGTATTACTTAACGGACGTCCTTCCGCTGATGCGGAAAGACGGTAAAAAGATCGCCCTGCAGGTCGCTGATGACCCGGGTGAAATACAGGGCGTCAACACTGTCGGCCAGTTAAAAGAGGCCGAGGAAATACTAAAGGCAAGATTATGAAACGAATTTGCGTTGTTGTTTTGACCGCTTTTATTACGGTATCCTTTCTCTCAGCCCAGTATAACGGAGAGATCCGGGAATTCAACCGGGAGAACGTCGGATATGATTTCTCCAATGCAGAGGAGCAGGCGGCTTTTCTTGACTGGTCCAGGATCCGGATGCATCACGGCGTCAGCATGAGCATGGGAAGTTCCGCATTAGGCTCCGAGTCCTATCTGACATACCATAACCAATTCTATATGCCCCTGAGTTCAAAACTTTCTTTTTACGGCAATCTTTACTGGCAGCTCCAGGCCTACGCATCCAATCCGGCCCTCGAACGCGTTGAAAGTCCCGCGGGCGATATTTATTTTGATGCCAACCTTGTTTATAAACTGGGAGAAAATTCCAGTCTCCGCCTCGGCGTGGCGCGTTATCCGTCCAATTACTATAATCCCTATTTTCCGGGAAGCTATTCACCCTATCGATCCGTGACAAGAGGAATGGGAGGACTGATACCATAGAAGCAAAACAGCTTAACCGCATACTGAATATCGTTATTGTTTTTTTTGTCGTGATAATAGGTATTTTCGCCTATTCCGCTTGGGTGGACCGTCCCGCACGTATCCGTGAATTTACGGAAGTGGAAGTTCCGAAAGATCTTCCCGAACTGCGTATGAACGCGGAAAAAAACACGGAATCCGTTTATATTGTAGCACGTATTCTCAATGGCTGCGGAGTAAGCGGTGTCGCTTATAAACTGAGGGAGTATCTGCTTACCCAGGGCCTGGATATTAATGAGACAACCAATGCGGACCACTTCAACTATGAAAAAACCATTGTATACCTGCATAAAAATGACTTTAAAATAGCAAAGATCATATCGGAAAAACTTCAAATGCCCAATAATCCCATCCTGGATGACCGCAAACCCGATTATCCCTGTGACGTAACAATCCTGATAGGCAAGGATTATAAAAAACTGCCGCCTTTTAATAAGGAATAACCCGGAAACAACATAGAGGAAATTTATGGTTAAACCTCTTGCAGCGAATAAAAAAGAAGCATCCCGTGAATTAGCGCTGAAAATTGCAGAACTGGCTCTCGAAAAAAAAGCTGAAGATGTCGTCATCATGGATGTTGAAGAAATCTCCGGTTTTACCAATTATTTTGTGATTGCCACCGGAAATAGTGATGTCCATTTGAAAACGCTTTCCGATCATATACAAAACACCTTATCGGAATACAAAGTAAAGCTATGGCATAAAGAGGGTTATGAAAATCTTCAATGGGTTCTTATGGACTATGTTGATGTTGTTGTACATCTTTTTGACCATGAAACCCGTGACTATTATGACCTTGAAGCATTATGGGCAGACGCAAAAAAGATCCTGCTTCGGCAACCGGAGGACAGAATGATGAGCAGGGACCGGTAAACAAAGAAAGTACAAGTAAAAAAAGTTTATTCCTCACAGATAACTCAGGAGATGCCATTCCCGCCGATCGCGGTTCCTTTCCCGGACCGGGCTCGATATTTTTCTTTTCTTCAATGGCAAAAATCCGGTTATCTCAGCACTTTTTTTCTTCTTCACCCGCTTGTAAATATAATATGCTTGAAAGTAAGACAATAATTATGTAATTTTATTATCTTTGCGGGGAAAGAAAGGGGGAGTTCTATGATAAAAAGGAGAAAAAAGAATGACAGAAGAGAAGAAGAAAGCGGAGAAGACAAGCAAGAAGCCGTCTTCCGGAGAACCCGCAAAAGAGAAACAGAGCAGCGGAAAAGGCGCTAAGAACAACGGAAAAAAAAGCACTGCATCTTCAAAAAAGTCCGCACTAAGTCAGAAAGAGATCGATAAGCTTATCCTTGAGCATGCTGATATGAAAGCAAAGTTCAAGGAATACCAGGATAATTATCTTTTACTGGCGGCGGAGTTCGAGAACTTTAAGAAACGGATAACCAAAGACCAGCAGCGCACACATGAATTATACAAAGAGCGCATACTGGTTGAATTGCTGCCGGTGATCGATGATATAGAACGTGCTGTTGAACATCACAAAAATGATGACTATGCAGAGTCATTTGCAATGATCCATTCAAAATTACTCAGTTATCTTGAAAAATATAATGTTTATCCCTTTGACTCCCGGGGAAAACCGTTTGATGCAGACAAGCATGATGCCATGCTGACACGCCATGAAGAGGATAAAGGAAACAATATAATTCTTGAAGAATTTCAAAAAGGCTACATGATAGGCGACAAGGTGCTTCGTCATGCAAAAGTAGTTGTAAACATAACCGATGAGCAGATATAAATTATGGCAAAAGACTATTATGATATTTTAGGCGTAAGTAAATCTGCAACTCCGGAGGAGCTGAAGAAAGCGTACCGGAAGCTTGCAGTAAAATATCACCCGGATAAAAATCCGGACAATAAACAGGCAGAAGAGAAATTTAAGGAAGCGGCGGAAGCTTACTCCGTACTTTCCGATCCCGAAAAACGTAAACGCTATGATCAATTCGGCCATGAAGGCCTGAAACAAAACGGTTTTGATGCCGGAGGATTCAGTGCCCAGGGCATGTCCATGGACGATATTTTTTCCCAGTTCGGAAATATTTTCGGAGATGCTTTCGGCGGCGGTTTCAGCAGTTTTTTCGGCGGCGGCGGTGCACAGCAGCGCGGCAGAAGTAACCGCGGTGCCGATCTTCGCGTAAATCTCAGTCTGTCACTTGAGGAGATCGCCAACGGCGCAAAAAAACAGATCAAACTGAAGCGTTATGAAGCTTGTCCGGATTGTCATGGAGCCGGCGGCAGCGGCCGCCACAGTTGTCAGGTCTGCCACGGAACCGGTGAAGTACGTGAACGCGTAAACTCCTTTTTCGGGCAAATGATCAGTTCAAAACCCTGCTATAACTGTAACGGACGTGGAGAGATTGTCGATAATCCCTGTCCGCGCTGCCACGGAGAGGGACGTATAAAACGCGAGGCCACGGTGAGCATCGAAGTTCCTCCCGGTGTACAGGACGGTAATTACATGACATTGCGGGGTAAAGGCCACAAAGGGCCGCACAACGGCGAAGCGGGCAATCTGATCGTTATATTCAAAGAGAAAAGCCATCCCTTGTTTACGCGTTCCGGTAATGATATAATCATCACTTGTGAGATCACGTGGCCGCAGGCTGTTCTGGGAGATAATATTGAAGTCCCGACCCTGAACGGAAAGGTCAGCTTTAAGATCAATCCCGGAACGGAAAACGGAAAAATATTCCGTTTGCGCGGAAAAGGTTTACCCCTTCTGCACGGCCACCGCAGCGGAGACCAGCTGGTCCAGATCCAGATCGAAACGCCGGCAGTGATCAATAAACAGGAAAAAAATCTGATAAAAGAATTATATCAATTGTATTCGAAGAAAAAAAACATTAAAATAAAGAAGTTTGTCCCCTGATAAAGGGAAAAATATGTTTACTAAAAAAGAAAAAAACATTATTTTGGTCATTGCGCTTATCCTTCTTGCCGGTTCCGTTTGGTTCATCGTAAGAATGGTCATAAAAAAGCAGCGTCCTGTACGTACTTCCGATGTAAAGACACGGGAATATTTTGAACGGGAAGATGAACAGCGCACAGAAAGTAAAATACCCTCTGAACCGGTTAATATTAATACTGCCGGATTAATGGAAATTGAAGCACTGCCTTATCTTGGCATGAAAAGATCAAAAGATATTATTGAGTTCAGGGATAAGAACGGACCGTTTAAGCGTGTGGATGAACTGACAAAAATAAACGGTATCGGGGAAAAAACCCTGGAGAAACTAAAACCCTTAATTACACTATAGTTTTGTTAGGAGGCATTGTGCAAGAGGAGCAATATTACAACGAAAAATGGTCATTTGTTGTTAAATGGATCGCTGTTATCCTGATCGTGATCTTACTGCTTGTTATTTTTATTCCCAATCAGATATGGCAAGTGGAAAGGAATATGGAGCAACGTTCACGATGGAAAATGAGGCAGCTCTGGGATGCTCAGCGCATGTATAAGAAACTCACCGGGCATTACAATTCCGACATGGAAGGAGTGCTGTGGTTTGTTTCCGCCGTGCGGGATTCAGTGCTTGCCGACAGTGAATATGTCGGTGAACAGTATATAGACTATAAAGGTGAAGAAGTAAAGATTGATGTTCCGAGATACTACTTCTCTGAATATGACACTACCTTCTCTGTATCTTATCCTGCAAAAGACACCACGCTTGCCGATGTATATAAGGCTATTGAATTAAACCATGAAACGGGTGAGTGGGACACCGTGTTCCTTGCAGAAGACAAAGACCGTTATAAATATACGGATTCTCTCTGGGAAGGTGAGATCCTTGATACAACCGTTGATACCATTATTGAAAACGTAACCCGATACAAGAACTTTAATTTAGTTGATTCCCTGCTGAAATGTCCTTTGACCGGTGAAAAATATGATGTAACGGTAAAAGGTGAAGACAGGGATACCGTCATTATCGAAAGTCCTCTTCGTGACAGCATGTATTTTGAAAGAAAATATTTCTTTTTCACCTTCAAGGATACCAGTCACGGTTATATACGTAATGGAAAACGGTCCTGGAAATAACTAATTTATGTTAACGCTCGCGTTACATCACGATGAGTCTGTTTTTGTATATGTAAATGAGGCGAAAACCGGGAAGAATAAAATCGAACAGCTCGGATTGTTCCCATCGGATTTTTCCTTTGACACACAATTTTTGCATCAAAAGAATGCAGGACTTTTATTCGAAAATATGCTGAAAGAGATTCTCCATGCTCTGTCATTGAAAAATGAAATATTGTATTTTTCATTTTCAGCCGAGCTGTGTTATTTTTCATTTTACGATGATGTAGATAAAGAAAACATTGAAGAACTTGTCGATAAGGACATTTGGCTGACAACACTAAAATTCGGTTCGGATTATACAGAGCGGAGTGAATGTCAGGTAAAGGTGTTGCACAGAGCTGACCGGAAGATATCGCTGATATGCATCTACTATCCGAAAGAGATACTTAAAATAGTCAAAAAATCCTGCAGGGATCTTTCCTGCCGTCCGGCCGGGCTGGGGATCAACATTTTTAATCTCAGTGAAATTGCACGGCATTCTTCTTCCGTAACGGAATATATCATTGCAGTTTTCCACCGGGAAATGTATGAAGTAATGAATATCGCAGATAATAGTGTTCTGGGATATGCAAGATTTTCGTATATCAACGATAACATCATATATTTTGCCAGAAGCGGTAATGTCCCCCCTGCTGTTTGTAAAGCACTCGCAGAAAAAAATTCAGAGGTTCTGAATAATTATGTGTTATATTTATCCTGCAGCAGCGGACAATTGGAATCTGTACGCGAATTGTCCGGCCAAAAGGACAATATACATATTCTGAATCCGATGAATATCGGTTCACCGAATTATTCAAAACCATCTGTAGCATATGAGAAAAAGTATGATACCGTTTTTTCATCTGCTCTGGGTGCATTGATGTAAGGAGTACGATTATGAAGGTCAACTTGTTAAATGATGATCAGATGTCCAAGGTCCCTCATCAGGATAAGGATAATGATAATAATGTAATGAGTTTCGGTGACACACTTTCCGGCGGAAACGATGATTTTTATTTTCAGCAGCCGCCTCCGCACTCCGAAGAATATAAACATCCCCGGAAATTCCGGTTCTGGATCTTCTTTATCTTGCTGCTGTTGTTTTTACTCATTGGTGCATTTATCTCAAATCCGCAAGGCACAAAAAACTTTTTTGCCGCCATAGGAAACCGTACAGCTGAGGTATGGAGAAATATTTTCAGCACTTCTCAGACAAGTTCTCAGCTCCCGGACAGCAGGGAAAAGAGCTTTATGGAAAAAGATGATGAAGAAAAAGAGGATGAAGACAGTGAAGAGCCTGTGCAGGAACAGCGGACAATTACCGTTGAAAAACCGGTGGTAAAAGAGATCGTAAAAGAAACAACAGAAGAAAATGTTCTCAAAAGTCCTCAGCTGTATGAAAACATACGTGATGAGCTTGCTGTGACAAAACGCAATATTGACGCCGCTGAATTTGTCTGGGCCAAGATTCCCGGCGGCATGATCCTTGACCGGCTGAGCCTTTCCGAAAATGAGATGAGCCTTTCCGTAGGATCACGTTATCCCATGCTGATAGAGTCATATTCGGAAATTATTGAAGATCATAGCCTGTTCAATTCGGTTCTTTCCAAAGAACCGGATATGGCTGATGGAATGACGACCGTCCGGCTTATCAGTAAACTTGAGGCGTTCAAAAAAGAAGACCGCCCGGAACGTATTTGGGATTTGGATGTTGAGTGGTTCGATGATTATCTTGACCAGGTGGCCGAAAGAGCAGATGTCAATATCACGCAGGAGATCACAGGAACAAGAACGCTGGATGAAGCGGTGTTGAAGCATGATATCCATTTGACAGTAAGCGGCAGCCGAAGTTCCATGATGCTGTTCTTTCGGGAATTAAAGGATATCCCCGCTGCTTATTCAATCCGTAAGATCACATCAAACTATTATCCCGGCGATGAATTCAATCTTCTTGAACTGGATCTTGCTTACTATGAACGGAAATAATGTCAAGAGTCATCAGCGGACGTTACGGCGGACTATTTCTTCGTAATCCCCGGCACGCAATACGTCCGACTACAGGAAAGATTAAAGAATATATATTCAATGTGCTTCAGCCTTTTGAAGCAGCTCATGCTATCGACCTTTTTTCGGGAACCGGCGCACTGGGCATAGAGGCACTCTCGCGCGGTGCGGAGTATGTGACTTTTGTCGATAATAATTATCATTCGATCAAGCTTATAAAAGAGAATTTACAGCGTATTAACGCTGAACGTGATACATGGCAGTGTTATAAAGCAAATGCCCTGCATTTTCTGGAACGATCCAAAGAGTGTTATGATATTATTTTTGCGGACCCTCCATACGGACTTGATATCCCGGAGGAGTTCTTTCGATCCTGCAGAGAACATCTGCGGAATTCCGGTATATTTGTATTGGAATATTCCGCAAAAAAGACCATCGCTACCGGTTACTGGAAACATTTCCGCTACAAAGAAATGGGTGACACCGCTGTGTGGATGTTTCGCTGATCACCGGAAAATATTATTTTGAAAAAAGTACTGAACTAATTACATTTACCCTTATTTATTCAAGGAGAAAAAAATGAAAAAATATTTATTGTTTCCCCTGATCGGACTGATGCTCTTGTTTACGGGCTG
>JAWOEU010000035.1:0-59578 GCA_046482575.1 Fidelibacterota bacterium | reverse complement strand
GGGCGGGCATGACTGTGCTTCGACCATGGAAACTGAGGCAATACTGGGGAGTGCTTCTCCCCGGAATCCAAGCGTGTGAATGCTTTCAAGATCCTCAAGCTGCGCGATCTTGCTCGTCGCATACTGTTCAAAAGCCAGAAGCAGGTCGTCTTCATGCATACCCGTACCATTATCGACTACCCGGATCTGATCCTTTCCGCCGTTTTTAATGGAAACAAGGATCTCCGTGGCATCGGCATCAATGGCATTTTCCATTAATTCCTTTACAACGGATGAGGGGCGCTGGACCACTTCTCCGGCTGCGATCTTGTTTGCAAGTTGTTCAGATAAAATACGTATTGCTGGCAATCAGGACTCCTTTTTCGTTGATAAGATATATTTTTTGCAGAAAAAGAAAAAGCTATTTTATTACTTAAATGAAGACAGGATGTTTACGGCCGCCATCTAAAATTTGCGGAATACGATAAGCCTGTCCCCGGTCTGAAGATCCGCGGGAAGGATTTTTTCTTTTATCCACTGCAGGGAATCTTTATGGTAAAAAAAGACATGTGTCGGATCGTTCTTATAATACCAGTTCGCAAAATCCGTATCATCTTTATATAATTCCGTCATACAATACAGAACACCTCCGGATTTCAGCATGGCTGCCAAACGGGAAAATTCTTTGTACGGGTCATGGAAATGTTCAATAACCTCACTGCAGACGATATAGTCATAATGCCGGGTCAATAACCGGGGATCCGGATGAAAAAACGGGTCATATATTTCCGGTGAATAAGCATTTTCCCGTAAAACCTCTGTTATTACCGGACCGGTACCGGCACCAAAATCCAGACCGCTGTGTTCCGGGTCAAAATCCCGTAAAACGGCATCGGTAAGCGGCCGGACAAAGCGGCGGTAACGTTCATCGTTTATATCGTTGTTATGTTCAAGATAACGCGCTTTTTCTTCTTGCGGACGAAGATGATCCGCAGGATCCAGAAAAATACCGCCGCATAATGAACAGCGGTAATAATCACGGTCACGGAAATGCAGCAAAAATGAAGCCGGATTTTTGCAGAGCGGACATAAAAGTTCTTTTTTCCGGGCGGTAAAATGCATTAGCTATTCAACACAAATTTCAGCTGAAAACCGCTGATTGAAAAGGGTGAACGATGTAGCGGATCGTACTCAGGATCGGTGCCTGATCAATGCAAGCAGGGCAATTGCAAACAGAACGATCTCAACAACCCAGGATAAATAAATAACAGCATTTGCCTGGAAGCCCGTTATAAGCAAAGCAAAACCACGCAGTAACACAATGCCTGTCATTGTGAGCACAAGAGCCGCCAAGGCCGGGAATGCCCATTGAGGCCGCTTCACCGCCAATGCAAAAAAGGCAGCCAGTCCCAGTTCAATACCGCCGTAAAAAGCCCGCAATTCCACACTTCCGGATTTTGTTACCGCTGCCACCCCGGCACTTTCCAGAAGTCCGGGCGCAATGAAAAGGACCAGTCCAAAACCGGCGAAACCGGCTGCTGCAACGGTTAAAGCAAATTTTTGTAATTTCATGTTTCCAATTCCTTCTTAAAATCATTTAAGGTTTTCAGTAATTTTTTCTTTTCACCGGGATCTTTCAGACACGATCCGTCGGCATCCCATCTGTCATAGAATTTTCCCAGCGAATACGAAGAGATAACACGACCTCCCCAGAACGGCATCAGGGCACAGATCTGTTCAAGGTTATGCGCTCCGCCGCGAATACCCGGTGAAGCACTCAGCAGGCAAACGGTTTTCCCGTTAAAGACGGGATGTTCAATACGTGAAAGCCAGTCAATGGCATTTTTAAAAACCGGTGTTATGGAACCGTTATGCTCAGGAAGAGAAATCAAAAAACCCTCCTGCCGGTCAAAAAGGGCATTCAGTTTGAGCATGTTTTCCGGAAAGCCTTCCCTCACTTCCATGTCCATGCTGTAAAGCGGTGCAGGGAAATCACACATTGTGATAGTCTGCACTTTATATTTTTTCAAGAACCCTGCGGCATAAACTGCCAGCTGTTGATTGATCGAAACCGAACTGTTACTGCCGGAAAAAACAAGTATATTTTTCATGGCAATTGCCTCCCTAAACATGAATGGACATCAACGGCGGCATACGATAAGCATTTACCGGCTGTCCGTTATACGCAGGGACCTGGCAGAGAAAGCGTTAGTGTACGAAACAAAATCCGTGGAGGCAGAGGGATTTGAACCCACGGCCTTTCGCATGTGAGGCGAATGCTCTGACCGACTGAGCTATGCCTCCGGTTTTTATATAGTATAAATGTAATGATTTTAAGCATACAATTGCAATACAGAATTTCCATAAGCATTCTTTTCCCGCAAGGATCGAAAAACAGATCGTGCGGACAGGCATGCAGTCAGAGATGAAAATATGGAAAACACCAAAAAGGCAGGTTTTCACCGACTCTGATTTTCCGAAAAAAAGGCAGAAACTTCACATTGGCGTATTTTCTCTAAAGTCCCGGCTCAGCAGAAAAAGCATCGTCATCCGGCAGTTGATCGTCCTTCACCTGCCGTTGATTTCCCATTATTACCCGTTTATTCTTTTTATGTATTATTCATTACATTGCGATATCCACTGCATGATAAAATTTCTTGAAATTTACGGGGAACATGTTAAATTTGTTTTCCTATATACATTGCGGTAATGCAGGGGAAAGGATGGGTTTGACAATACCGCCGATATGAGGAGTTTAACATGAGTACTATGAAGGAAATCCATTCTTTTTCCGAACTGGAGAACCATTTCACGAAGTATGAACGCTTTTTTCTTTTATTGTTCAAAAAGGGAAATGAGCACAGTGATTGTGCATTTGCTAATATTCAGAAAGCTCTTGCACAAACAGAAAATATCACATTGTTCGTTGCGGATCTTAATAAAGTACGGGATATCCATCCGCGGTACGGCATAACAAGCGTTCCGGATCTCCTGGAATTTGAGCGATCCGAACTGAAAAACATTATCCGCGGCTGTAATGACTATAAGCATTACAAAAACATATTTCAGCGTCCGGAAAGAAAAAAGGGTAGTGACGGTAGCGGCGATAAGCCTCTGAAGCGCGTCACCGTATACTCTACACCCTCCTGTCCCTGGTGCAACACCGTAAAGAGATATCTGCGTGAACACCACATTCCTTTCCGCGATACGGATATATCCCGTGATATGCAGGCGGCCGAGGACCTTGTGAAACGCAGTGGTCAGCGCGGCGTTCCCCAGACGGACATCAACGGAAAGATCGTCGTAGGTTTTGACAAGGAACGTCTTAACAACCTTCTGAACATAAAAGGATAAAAAAAAGAAAGGGTAAAGATATGAAAGAACTTCAACCGGTGAATGAATATGTGCTTTTAGATTATTCCGAAGAGGAAAAAGACAGAAAAACGCCTTCCGGGATTATTATTCCCGAAACTGCCAAAGAGAAAAAGACAAGCGCAAAGGTACTTGGCGTAAGCAATATTGAAAATGCTGAGGTGAAAGTCGGGGATACCGTGCTCTTTAAGGAATACAGCGGTAATGAAATTGTTTTTGAGGGGAAAAAATACCTGCTGATACCTTATGCGGATATCCTTGCAAAGATCGTGGAGACCGAAGCGGTATAGTTTGCAGACAAGCAGAGAAACCTGTTAGCCGCCGCATTTATCCTGCCGGACAGTTTCCGCATCGTGGACTGTATGGAAATGATTTAAACCATATTCCGGACTGCGGGCAGCAATTTTTACCGTATCCGGTGATCGCCCGCACAAAGTCCCGGCCGTGTAAATAATTTGTTTTATTATCCGTATAAAAAGTGTATTTTTTACAATGTAATTGACTGACGGGGAATATGAACTATAAGATACATTTAGACGTTTTTGAGGGTCCTGTAGATCTGCTGCTGTATTTCATTAAACGTGATGAGATCAATATCTATGATATTCCCATTATGAAGATCACCCGTGACTACCTTGAATATCTTGAGATGATGAAAACCCTGAATTTACAGACAGCGGGAGAATTCGTTGCCATGGCTGCTTTACTGATGCGCATTAAAGCAAAGATGCTGATCCCGCGGGTTCAGGAGGCCATTGAGAATGAAGAGATCGAAGATCCCAGGAACGAGCTTGTTCAACGGCTTCTGGAATACCGGTATTTCAAGGAGATCGGGGGTGAACTTAAAAAACTGGAAGAAGAAAATGCAGGAAAATTTCCGCGGAAACCAAACTGGTCCTACATTGATCATGATCTGCTTCCGGAAGATGCACTCAGCCGCATATCGCTTTTTGATATACTTAATGCCTACAAGCAGGCAATGGACCGACTTCCTGCAGACACCGGTCCGCATGAAGTCGCAATGGATCATGTAAGTACAACAAAGCAGATTGAGTTCATTTATTCACATTTCCCTCGTTATCCCCGGCTGCCGTTTTCGGTTTTGACCAGATCCATCAAAAGTAAACTTGTTCTTGTCGTCACCATCGTTGCTATTCTGGAACTTATGCGGAGTCAGAAAATCCGCGTTACCCAGAGTGATACTTTTGACGATTTTACTATTGAACAACAAGAAGCCGGAGGTTGATTTGGATACCGGCAGCAAAATTACTATTTCTCTCCTGGATATGCAGCTTGTAGAAGCCCTGCTTATTGCTTCCGATGTTCCGCTTACACCGGAACGGCTGAAAGAATGCCTCGACGAAGGTCACCGCATCGATCTTGCGGCAACCGTTGAAGCTTTGAACGACCACTATAACAAGGCAAAACATGCGTTTCACATTGTTCCGGTAGCTAAAGGATTCCAGATCGTAACAAACCGGAAATTCGAGAATACGGTCCGTAATTATATCAACAGGAATGTACGGTCGCGTCTTACCTACGCCGCCCTGGAAACCCTTGCAGTAATTGCGTACAAGCAGCCTATCAGCAAACCGGAGATCGAGCGGATCCGCGGCGTGAACTGCAGTGCGGTACTTAACACCCTGCTTGAGCGCGAGCTTATCACCGTCTCCGGCCGTGCCGATGCCGCCGGCCGCCCGCTGCTGTATATTACCACTGAAGAATTCCTGCGCTATTTTGGTCTGCAGACGCCGGCCGACCTGCCCCGTACACGGGAATTGAATGAACTGTTCCAGGCGGGAGAAAATATTCCGCAGGAAGTTAACCCGGAAAAAGACAACCCGTCAACCGACTGATCTATGTTACGCACACTTACCGTTGAAAACATTGCCATTATCCGTTCCATCCGGGTCGAACTCGGTCGCGGACTTTCCATGCTGACCGGAGAGACCGGTACCGGAAAATCGATCATTATTGATGCTCTCGGACTGGCATTGGGTGCGCGTGCAGATATGGGACTTCTGCGCAGCGGCAGTAAAAAAGCCATTGTCGAAGCGCAATTTGACACATTGCATATGAGCCCGGAAGTCCGGCAGGCCCTCAATGATGCAGAACTTGATTATGCAGGCGGTGATATTCTTATCCGCAGGGAAATCTACGCAAGCGGGAAATCCCGTGCTTTTTTTAATGACGCACTTCTTCCTCTCTCCGCACTGAAGACCATCGGCAGCAATCTGGTAGAAATGCACGGACAGCACGAAAATCAAAAACTTTTCAAGTCCAAAAACCATCTTTTATATTTGGGAAAATGTGTTGAGGACCGCCGGATCATTCATCACTACCGTGAAGCATATCTGAATTTCAAGCAACAGCTCCGGCGGTATCAGGAGTTGCAGCAGCACCGTGACAGGTATATGCGCGAACGCGAATTGCGTGAATTTCATTTTCAGGAACTGGATGCCGTTAAACCGGAAAAAGGCGAACTGGAAAAAATGCAGCACGAATTGCAGATCCTGGAAAACAGTAACCGTCTTGCAAGTTCCTCCGACCAGCTGGCACGGGCGCTGTACGAAGATGAAAATGCGCTCAGTCATCAAATAGAGACCTTAAAGAAAATACTACAGGATATTCTTCAGATTGACAACGAACTGCAGGAAAACGCCAAAGAACTGCAGAGTGCATTAATATCCCTGACTGAAGTAGGGCGCAGTATGGCAATGTACCGTGATGATCTTGAGCATGATCCGCAAAGACTTGCAGAACTGCAGGAACGGGTCGGTTCCATAAATTATCAGATGCGGAAACACAATATGAACTATTCGGAATTATGTGAATATTATGAACAGCTGAAAGATGAAATGCGCTCGGAAGCCGATTATGATACCCGTCTTGAAGCGCTGGCAGTGTCGCTGGAAAAAGCTCGTGATGATCTGGCCGTAAAGGCGCTGGAGTTTCATAAGGCACTGGAAAAAACAGGAACGGAGTTCGGAAAAAATATTGAATCCCGCCTGCAGCTTCTCGGAATGAAAAATGCAAAGTTCAGAGTCGATCTTCATCAGAAGGAAACGGAAAGCGAGCCGTATATTTCTTTCAGGGGAAGAAATGTCGAACCGGGTATAAACGGTATTGACGAGATTGAATTCCGCATCGTCACCAATCCCGGTGAAGATTTTAAACCACTGGTAAAGATCGCTTCCGGCGGAGAGATCAGCCGTATCATGCTGGCAATAAAGTCCGTATTGGCCCGGCACGATGAAACGCCGACACTGATCTTTGACGAGATCGATTCCGGTATCAGCGGACGCATTGCACATGTTGTAGGGGAACAGATACGTGAACTCGCCGGACATCATCAGATCCTCTGCATTACACACCTTCCGCAAATTGCAGCCCTGGGAGAACGGCATTACCGTGTCGATAAATTCAGTAAAGACGGTCAAACCTTTGCCGATATCCATGAGCTCGGCAGTTCGGCACGTGTAAAAGAGATAGCAAATCTTGTAGGCGGGAAAAAGGACAGTGAGGCCAGCCTGCGCACTGCCGAGGAGCTCTTAAAAATATCATGATATTCGAACTTGTTGCACAGGAACAAATAGCGGAACGTTTCCGGAGTTTAAATAAGAATAAGCATATCGGATCCGCATATCTTTTCACCGGTCCCGGGGGCAGCGGCAAAACGGCAATGGCCATGAATATCGCAGCTATGTTCCTGTGTGAAAATCCCGAGAACGGCGATGCCTGCGGACACTGCCCCGCCTGTGCAAAGATACGGCACCTGAATCACCCGAATTTTTATCTTATTCATCCATTCCCTCGAGCCAAAAACGCTTCGGATAACGATCCTTTTGTGGGATTGAGCGATGAAGATATAGCGCTGATAACAAGAGAGCAACAGAAACTGAGCCTTGATCCCTATTATCAGATAAACATTCCTAAAGCCAATAATATTCTTATCAGCTCCATGAGAGATCTTAAAAGAAAACTGGCCATGGGACAGGCAGAGCGGGGACGTCAGGTCATTCTGATCCATCAGGCTGAACTTGCCACCCGGGAAGCCTGCAGTGCTCTGTTAAAAGTACTTGAAGAACCACCCCGGGAAACAACGTTCATTCTGACTGCTGAATCCATTGACCTCATCCTTCCCACTATCCGGTCACGCTGTCAGACCGTTAAATTCAATCCGGTGCCGGATAAAAAGATCGTGGATTATCTGCTTGAAAAAGGACGCGAAAAAGCCGATGCTCTGCGTATAGCAAGACTCAGCGGCGGAAATGTGAAACAGGCAAAGGAATTTTCCGAAACGGATTTTTCCGAGATCGATTCCATGATACTGAATTTCTGGCGTATCATGATGGGATCGCAGATCGAAAAACGCTGGGTTACGGTCGCGGACATATCTGAGCTCATTGATTATTACAAAAAAGTCGCTAAAGACAATCCTCCCGAATTCCGGAATTATTTACGTTTTATTATTTTCTGGCTTCGTGATGCACAACTGATCGCTTCCGGTTCTAAAGCAAAGGAACAACTTATTAATCCCCACCTGTATTATGAGATCGGACGTTTTGTTGAGTTTTATCCGGATTTCCCGCATTTTGAGATGATACGGCTTGTTGAAAGAACCCTTTACGGTATCGGCAAGAACCTGTATGTTCCGCTCTCACTGGCTAATCTTTTTATGGAATTCCGGATGCAATTCCTTAACAAAAAGAAGCAATAATTATGCGCTTAAATAAATTTTTAGCACACTGCGGAGTGGATTCACGCCGGAACTGTGACGAGATCATTTTCCAGGGGCGTGTTCAGGTTGACGGCGAAACGTTCACCAATCCCGGCGTACGCATTGATCCCGAACACTCAGAAATACTGGTCGATGGCGAACCGGTCAGTTTAAAAAGTCACTATACGTACATTAAATTACATAAACCCCGGGGGGTTATCACCAGCCGGAAAGATCCTCATCACTCTCAAACCGTTATGCAATTGCTCCCCAACGTCCTGCACGTTATGCCCGTCGGCCGTCTGGATAAAGATTCTACCGGAGTCCTGTTGTTTACCGATGACGGTGATATGAATTATCGTCTGACACATCCCGGCCATGGCGTGGAAAAAGAATATGAAGTGCTCCTGCATCGTGCGCCGCAGGGTCCTCTGGAAGAAGAATTGCCGAAGGGTATTACGCTGAAAGACAAGGCGGATCTTGTTCAGGGAAGTGCCGTAGCACTGAACCGAAACCGTACGCATTTCCGTGTTATCCTGCGTGAAGGAAAAAAGCGCGAGGTGAAACGAATATTTCGTCACTATAATACACAGGTTTTTCGTCTTCACCGTAATTTTTTTGCCGGCGTCACCGCCAATGACCTTCCTCCGGGAAAATGGAAAAAACTGAACAATAAAGAGATCATGCAAATTAAAAAAGCTGCAGGACTGGATTAACATAATGGCGGTCCGCTGATCTGCTTATTTATTGAACGGCGGTAATTGTGAAGATACGGGTAGTGTAAGGGATAGTTAATGTTATTAACCCGGAAATATATCTGAAGTATTTTTATTGTTAACCTGCTTCTTCCCTTATATCCGAACCTTGATCCACAGTTTATTCCGGTTCCACAAGTCCTGCCAGCGAAAGCATCGTCATTACCGATGTATAGTAATTATCCGATGGTTTGACCAATACGGTATAAAACGGATCAAAATCCCCGCTTTTAAAACCTGCCGTCAGTTTTTTACCGCGTGTACCGGTGATATAGGCCGTCAACGCCGTCGGCCGGAGAGAAAGGTCTATCGCAATATCATAGCCGGACGGGATCCCTTCAAGCTGGCTTTCATGTATGGGAAAAGGTTTTTTTAATATATGGGGATAGACACTTGTTTTACCTGAATGTTCGGCCAGAAGTTCAAGATCTTTGTTGAGGACCAGTGTCACCCGCAGATTTTTTTGGCGGATTTCTTTAATACAGGATCTCGCCTCATAAAATAATTTATGATCATCCGGCATGCAGATACAGATCTTTCTTACCCCGGCGATCTGCTTCTGCAGGTTAACCGGCCGCGGAAAAAAGAGGATCCTTTTTTTTCTCTGAAGGTGGTGGATCCAGATCTTGAGACGTAAATCACGTAAGAACATTATAAAATATACCTGCTGAGGTCATCATCCATGACAATCGATTCGAGGGATTCACGGACAAGTTCCGGTGTAATAACGATCTTATTTCTGCCATCGGGAGCATTGAACATTATATCATCCAGGATCTGTGTCATAATGGTATGCAGACGCCGGGCTCCGATATTCTCTGTTTTATCATTAACTTCCGTTGCTTTTTGAGCAATTTCCCCTATTGCGGCTTTTTCAAAAACAAGGTTCACATTTTCCGAACGCAGAAGAGCCTGATACTGTTTTATCAGAGCATTTTGAGGATGGGTGAGGATATCTACAAAATCTTTTGTGGTAAGACTGTCAAGTTCAACGCGGATAGGAAAACGTCCCTGCATTTCAGGTATAAGGTCTGAAGGTTTACTGGTATGAAAAGCCCCCGATGCAATGAAAAGTATATGGTCGGTCTTGATAAAACCATAACGGGTCTTTACGGTGCTTCCTTCCACGATCGGAAGCAAATCCCTCTGCACTCCCTGGCGGCTGACATCCGCTCCCTTGCTTTCACTGCTGAGTGTGATCTTATCGATCTCATCAATAAAAACAATGCCGTGATGCTGAACACGGTCAAGAGCTTCCTCAATAACCTTATTCCGGTCGATCAGTTTCTGGGATTCTTCTTCCAAAAGGATCTTCCGGGCTTCCGGTACTTTCATTTTCCTCTTTTTCATTTTTTTCTTTCCCAGCAGAGAACTCATAGCTTCATTTATGAATTCTCCCGGATTATCCATCATATCGCTTCCCATTCCTCCGTCTGTGGGTCCCATCACGGAAATACCTGAAATATTCGGTTTTTTTTCGGGAGCTTCAATTTCCACATAGCGTTCATCAAATTTCCCTTCTTCGTACATTGTCCGCAGGCGGTCCCGGGTTTTGTTTATCCGGGTACGTTCCTGCTCATCAATTTTTTCCTGGGATTCAACGGGAAAAAGCAGGTCCATGATCCGGTTATCCGCCAATTCCTCAGCTCGCTGTTTAACCAGTTCCTGATGTTCTTTTTCCACCATATCCACAGCCATATAAGTAAGATCGCGGACAATGGATTCGACATCGCGTCCCACATAACCGACTTCAGTAAATTTAGTGGCCTCAACCTTAATAAAAGGCGATTGTGCCAGTGCCGCAAGTCTGCGTGCAATTTCGGTCTTCCCCACACCGGTGGGACCGATCATAATTATATTATTGGGCAGTATTTCATTCCTTATTTTTTCATCAGCCTGCTGACGCCGCCAGCGATTCCGCAAGGCAATCGCTACCGAACGCTTTGCCTTATCCTGGCCAATTACAAAACGGTCCAGTTCTTCTACAATTTCTCTTGGTGTCAATGCTTTCATTCACCCAGCTCCATTACTGTTATATTTTCATTCGTGTATATACATATTGACGATGCTATCTGCAGGCTTTTTTCTGCGATCTCTCCGGCATTTAATTCCGTATTATGCATAAGAGCCCGTGCGGCGGCAAGCGCATACGGCCCCCCGGATCCGATGGCGTACAAATGATCATCGGAATCGATCACATCGCCGGATCCGCTCAGTACATAACCGTTATTGTTATCCATGACAATAAGAAGTGCTTCCAGTTTCTGCAGATACTTGTCCCGGCGCCACTCCTTTGTCATTTCCACAGACGCCCGTGTCAAATCTCCTTTATATTCTTTGATCTTATTTTCAAATTTTTCAAAAAGACTGAAGGCGTCTGCCGATGCACCGGCAAAACCGGCAAGTACTTTATTATTATATAATTTGCGCACTTTCACGGTCTGTGACCGCATAACGGTATTCCCGAGAGTTACCTGTCCGTCACCGGCAATAGCAGCTTTCCCGTTCCGGTGTACACCGAGTATTGTTGTGCTTAATATTTTTTTCATGATCTATCCTTTTTTTTGCGCCGCTCACGGGAAGTGGGAATATGCAGTTTTTCCCGGTATTTGCTTACTGTCCTGCGAGCGATATGATATCCTTTTTTCATTAATTCCTCACGCAATTGTTCGTCACTGAGAGGTTTGCTTTTCTTTTCCTTCTCCACAATTTTCAAAAGATCTTTTTCGAGATCGCGCGTTGATGAACTCACAGCATCACTGCGCCCGGCTTTTTCACTGAAAAAATATCTTAGCTCATATATGCCGTCCGGGGTCTGCATATATTTTCCGTTGGCAATGCGTGAGATTGTGGAAACATCCAGTCCGGTATCGGCGGCCACTTCCTTCATCACCATAGGTTCGGGATACTCTCTTCTATCCAGTAAAAAATCGCGCTGGCGATTCACGATGGCGCGTGCAACGGCAAGAATGGAGCGCTTTCGCTGTTCGATCGCCTGAATGAACAAACTCGCCGCTTGTTTATGACTGTCCAGATAGCGTTTTGTATCACGGTCCAGATCGCCGTTATCAAGCATTTTCAGGTAGGTCGGTGATAAGCGAACCCCCGGGGTGCCTGTTTCATTGAGAGAAATATAGAAATTACCGTTCTTCTTGCTCAGAATAATATCCGGAATAATACTTTTTTTCAAATAATCGGTATGTCCCGCTGCCGGTTTGGGATTCAGTTTTGCTATTTGTTTTCGCGCATACAGCATCTCGTTTTCACTAATATCAAGTTCCCTGCGGATCTTTTCATATTTGCCGGCCGCAAAATCATCGTAGTGTTTTTTAATGATATCAATGACAAAGGGTTCCTCATGATGTGCTTTTAGCTGTAAAAGCATGCATTCTTTCAGATCACGCGCCGCTATGCCGGGAGGTCCCGTTTCCTGAATACTGCGCAAAATTTCTTCGGCATGTTCATAAGGAACGGAAAATTTGTAGGCGATGTTCTCCAGCGGCGTGTCTCTCAAAAAACCATTTTCATCCAGGCTTCCGATAATTTGCTCGGCAAGCGGCAGGTCCTCTTCCGGCAACCCCGATTCCCGGACCTGAACAAGCAGCCGTTCGAAAAAATCCAGCTCGTCTTCCTGCTGCAGTTCTGCGGGATCTATTTCTCTTCCCCAATAATGGGATGATGAAAAGCGGTCACCCTGAAATTCAAGTTCGGGGTCATCCTGATACGTTTGTTTCTCATTTGTTCCCTGTGTATCGTCTTCCATCTCCAGCAGGGGGTTTTTTTCCACTTCTTTTACCACAGCACGTTCCAGATCCATCTGACCCAATTGCGAAAGACGGGCAAGCATGAGCTGCATGGGCGCAAGTTTCTGAATCTGCTTTTGTACTAATCTTTGCTTCATCTTTATCGGTCAAGCTTGAATTTCGCACCCAGGTACAGGCGGCGCGCTTCCGGATCATTTGCCAGAAATTCTCCGCTTCCCGCCTTCAGTATCGTACCCTGGTACAGGAGATAGGAGTGATCGGTAATGGAAAGGGTCTCATGTACATTATGATCAGTAATGATAACGCCAATACCTTTATTTTTAAGTTCTGCGACCATTTCCTGGATATCTTCAACGGCAATGGGATCTATACCGGCAAAAGGTTCATCTAAAAGAATGAATTTCGGGTCCGTCGCAAGTGCTCTTGCTATTTCCGTACGCCGGCGCTCTCCTCCGCTAAGTGAAAAACCTTTGTTTTTACGAACTTCTTCCAATTTGAATTCTTTGATCAGGGTATCGATCCTATCGCGAATGATTTTTTTGTCTTTATGAAACATTTCCAGTACAAGACGAAGATTATCCTCAACGGATAATTTTCTGAAAACGGATGCTTCCTGAGGAAGGTAACCAATTCCAAGCTGTGCACGCTTGTACATCGCTAATGAGGTAATATCCTCACCGTCCAGATATATATGTCCGGAACGCGGTCGTATCATGCCTGTTATCATATAGAAAGTGGTGGTTTTCCCTGCTCCGTTGGGACCCAAAAGCCCGACGATCTCGCCGGTTTTGGCTTCAAGGTCAATTGCGTTTACGACCTTCCTCCGGCCGTAGACTTTCACCAGTTTTTCTGCTCGCAATGTTGCCATAATTTTTTCCTCAGGAGAAATATAACGAGAATGTTCGATTTTGCAAAGTGTGAACGGGAAAATGTGGCAGCCGATACAGAATAACCGTCAGATCAGCAAAAAAACCGCGTTATTCGTCAAGCCGGCGATATGTTTTACCAAGCGGATTGTAGATCGTCCAGTTTTCGAATTTTGTATCGCTGACAAAATCTGTCCCGTACAAGGTATCGTCTTCGGAAAATATCTGGATAGCGCTATTGGTATAGACCTTATTGCTGTCATTGATCCAGAAAAGGCTGTCCGTATAAGCCGTAAAACCGCTGTCGGATACCATAACGACATTCCCGATCGCCACTATATTCTCTTTTTTTTCATTAACCAGGCCGCTGTCGGCAGTCAGATAGGATGTATGTTTTCCGTCCTTGTAAAAATCAATACGCATACTGTCCCGGATAACCATGTCCCTCGTATCCTCGTACTTTACCAGATGCGTCGCATAGATTTTTGAACTTACTTCTCCGGAACGGCTTACCGTTACCATTGTATTCCATATTTCCTGATCGGGAACACGTCCTTCATACAAACCGGTATAGTTCTCGGTTTCGGTGCAGGAGAAAAGCAATATTGCAAAAAGCACGATAAAATATTTATATTTCATTTTTATTTATATAAGTCCTGCAATTTTTCCAGTGCATTTGCCATCAGATCCTGTGCATGAAGTATTTTATCCGTTATTTCACGAAAGGCACCGGAACCGCCGGGCGTTTTTGTAACATAATCGACAATATTTTTTATTTCCGGAATAGCATTTGCCGGAGCAAAAGAGATACCGCAGCGTTTTAATACGGGTTCATCAATATAGTCATCACCGATGTAAGCGATGTGCTGATCTTCAAGTTCAAAACGCGCCTTCAGATCTTCATAGGCTTTTATTTTTGCATAGTCGGACTGAAAAACAAGATCATCGGGTATTTGTAAAGCACGCGTACGGGCAAGCGTCGCCCTGGAATAACGTCCTGAAATAACGGCGACGGGGAACTCTATAAGACGCAGCAAGACAAAGGCAAGTCCGTCATTCGAATGAAAACGCTTCATTTCAGCATCCGGACCAATATAAAATGATCCGTCGGTCAAAACACCGTCAACATCCGTAACAATAAGCCGGACAGCACATAGTTTTTCATGTAAATGCGATCTTATCTGCGTCATGAATATCCTTTTTTGCTAAGAACGGCAGCGATAAATTCACGAAAAAGGGGATGCGCCTTTGCAACACGTGATTTCAACTCGGGATGGAATTGCACACCCACATACCAGGGATGTTCCGGTATTTCCACGCATTCCACAAGATCATATTTCTTATTCACGCCCGTGATTTTCAGTCCGCCGCCTTGCAGTACATTTCGGTAGCGGTTATTAACTTCGTATCGGTGGCGGTGGCGTTCTGAGATGCTTTTTTTCCCATACGCCTTTGCTGCAACACTGTTTTCTTCCAGATCACAATCAAAAGCTCCCAGACGCATTGTACCGCCCAACAAGGTAATTTTTTTCTGTTCTTCCATGATATCAATAAGGGGTTCTTCTGTATCCAAATGAAATTCAGTGCTGTCAGCATTCTTCAGTCCGAGAACATTACGCGAAAATTCTATGACCGCGATCTGCATGCCCAGACATATGCCGAAGAAAGGGACTTTATTTTCACGCGCATATTGCGCCGCCATGATCTTACCTTCAATACCGCGCTTACCGAATCCGCCGGGTACAAGTATGCCGTCAAGGGGTTTAAGCTTTTTTTTCATTTCATGATATGAATATTTTTCCAGATCTTCAGCATCTATCCAGGATAAGTTCACTCTGGTATTGTTCTCTGCTCCGGCATGGATAAACGATTCCGTAATGCTTTTATAAGAATCTTTCATCCCGGTATATTTTCCGACAATACCCACATTTACCGAATACTTTGGATCTTTGATCCGTATTACCGTTGATTGCAGGTCGGTAAGCAGAGGATCATGGCAATCTTTCAGCTGCAGATGTCCGGCAAGCGTCTGAAATACATCCTGTTTTTTAAACAACAACGGTATTTCATAAATTGTCTCCGCATCCGGCATATCGATCACGGCCTGAGAACGCACATTACAAAAAAGGGCGATCTTTGCCTTTGCACTGTTATCCAATCCCGCTTCGCCGCTTCGGCACATGATCATA
Source organism: Fidelibacterota bacterium (assembly GCA_046482575.1). Taxonomy (GTDB): domain Bacteria; phylum Fidelibacterota; class Fidelibacteria; order Fidelibacterales; family Fidelibacteraceae; genus M50B103. Next base: position 43,933 of record JAWOEU010000035.1, on the reverse strand, counting down.
TCCGGTGACAAACCGATCTCACGCAATTTTTGCACGGAATGCTGTGTGGGCTTGGTCTTGATCTCCTCGGAAGAACTCACGTAAGGCAACAGGGTTACATGGATATTCATATACTCATAATGTTCCAGCTGATTCTCAAATTGCCGGATCGCTTCTAAAAAAGGCAGACTCTCAATATCACCCACAGTACCGCCTACTTCGGTAATAATAATATCACATTCATTTTTTTCAAGGATATTGGTGAACCGGCGTATGATCTCATTAGTTACATGCGGAATAATCTGTACAGTTCTCCCCAGATATTCACCGCTGCGTTCCGCTTCCAGCACACTGCTGTATATCTGTCCTGCAGTAGCATTGTTCAGCCGGGACATACTGGTGTCAAGAAATCGTTCATAATGTCCGAGATCAAGATCCGTTTCGGCACCGTCATCGGTAACATACACCTCACCATGCTGTATGGGACTCATAGTGCCGGGATCCACATTAAGGTAGGGGTCAAATTTCTGTATGATCACACGATAGCCGGCCTGTTTCAGCAGATAACCGATGGAAGCAGAGGTAATGCCCTTTCCCAGGCCGGAGATAACACCGCCGGTTACAAAGATATAACGGGTTGATCCCGGATCCTTTTCAGTTTTGGTCATATGTTTTCCTTATCCTTTAATTACGCGGGGTACCTTAAAGTTCTCATCATCATGCGACGGAGCGTTCTTCATTACATCTTTTCTGCTCAAAGAAGGAAGTCCCTTATCTTCGCGCAAAACGTTTACCATATCCAGCACATGACTCATGGTCTTTACATCGTCAACATTAAGCTCTTTCAGCTTATCAACATAGGTGATGATATCACTTAGCTGCCTGGAATACAGGGTTATCTCTTCTTCGCTTAGTTTAAGACGAGCCAATGAAGCAATGTGTTTCACTTCTTCGCGTGATATCGGCATAATTGACCTTTACCTTTTCATTTCAGTGTTTTCAGAAGCTGCGTTAAAAAATCCCAGACCTTTTTCACCGAAGGAATATAAAGCCGCTCATCGGGAGAATGCGCATTTTCAATGGTGGGTCCGAAAGAGATCATTTCCATACCTTTATGTTTTGCCCCGAGAACACCGCACTCAAGTCCCCCGTGGACGACATTAACTTTTGGCGTTTCTCCGAAATGATCCTTATAAACCTTTTTGGAAATGGCTAAAAGTCCGGAATCCCAGTCAGGCTGCCAGGAAGAATACCCGTTTCCGCTTTTGAATTCCGCTCCCGCAAGATATGCCAGCATTTCTATTTTCCGGGTCAGCATGTCGCGCGCGGACATTACCTGACTACGCTGGCTGGACAGAATACGGACGGCATTATCTTCCGTGCGGATAACGGCAAAATTGTTTGACGTTTCGGCAATAAGTTTATTCCCGCTGTAAACAGACGGATCCAGTTCTTCGATGCCGTTGGGGAACGCCAGCATGAAACGCAGAATGCGTTCAGCCAGAACATCGGTTATTCCCGCCTTTTCTTTTTTGGATATCTTCAGACTGCCGCGTATGTTTTTTTCAAAAGTTTTATATTCATTTCTGAATATTTCCACGCTTTCATCAAGGATGTTTTTTGCCGTTTTTTCCGTATGGGCGGGAATTGCGATCTTTGCCTGTGCATCACGGGGAATGGCATTGTGTGCCGTACCTCCGCTCATACTGATCAGGCGCATCGGCAATGCTTCATATAACGCCCAGAGTGTCCGGACAAGTAATTTGTTCGCATTTGCACGGTGCTTTACGATATCTGTTCCACTATGTCCCCCCAGACAACCGCTGACTGTCAGCGTATAAACGGCATCATCTTCATGCAGAGGCTCATAATTTAACGGAAACCAGATTTTTGTGTCCACTCCCCCGCAGCAGCCGATAGTAAAGATCCCTTCATCATCGGAATCCAGATTCAGAAGGATCTTTCCCCTCAAAGTATCCGGTTTCAGGGCGCTGACGCCGGTAAGACCGGTTTCCTCATCCACGGTAAAAAGAAATTCCATTTCAGGATGTGCCACATCCAGTTCCACCACAGCAAGAGCATAAGCAATTGCCACACCGTTGTCGGCTCCCAGAGTGGTTTTATTCGCATGAAGCCAATCGCCGTCATATACAAACTCTATGGGGTCCCTGCTGAAATCATGCCGGGAACCTTCCGCTTTTTCACAAACCATATCCATATGTCCCTGTAATACCACAATCGGCCGGTCTTCAAAACCCGGCGTTGCCGGAACACGCATGATCACATTCATCACATCGTCTGTTTTTACATAGATCCCGTGTTTTTCCGCCCATTTGACAAGCCAGGCGGATATTTCCTGTTCATGCTTGGATTCCCGCGGAATCTGTGAAATTTGCTTGAAAATGTCTAAAATTCTTTCTGTTATTTTATCCATCATAACACCTGATTTTTTTATGCTGAAAGATATAATATGCTGCTGATTAATACAATTGTAAAATCATATCTGCCGGAAATAAATAGTTCTCTGAAGAAAGGAAAATATGCCCGGGTACGAAGCGGACGAGTAATTGCCGCTTTTCTCCGCACCGGAGAAGAGTTAGCCGGAACGGTGATGACGGGGCCGGAATGACGGGCCTGAAAATCTTTTCTGTTCTGCGTTTTTTACCGGTTTTTTTATCGCCGATTTTTTGATGATCCCGTTAACTTTTCGTTTACCTGAAGGGAGAAATAAATGTTTTCATTCTCTTTTCTCTATGCTATCTTTGAAAGCTTTTTAAGAAGTCAAAATATTTTTATAAGAGGTGTTAACAATGCGTGTTGTTATAACAGAGAACTACGATAAATTGAGTGTGTTCGCCGCGGAGCATATTGCACGGCGCATTCATGAATTTCAACCGTCAAAAGACCGTCCTTTTGTATTGGGTCTGCCGACAGGTTCTTCTCCTCTTGGTGTCTATCGTAAACTTATTTCCCTCCATAAGGCCGGAAAAATTTCTTTTGAACATGTTGTCACTTTCAATATGGATGAATATATCGGTCTTCCGGAAGATCATCCCGAAAGTTATCATTATTTTATGCATCACAACTTTTTTCAGCATATTGATATCAAGCATGAAAACACTAATATTTTAAATGGAAATGCCGAAGATCCCGGGCGCGAATGCCGGGATTACGAAGATAAAATAAAGGCCTGCGGCGGAATTAATCTTTTTCTCGGCGGCATCGGTCCGGACGGGCATATTGCGTTCAATGAGCCCGGTTCTTCATTGCGCTCGCGTACGCGCATCAAATCCCTGACATTCGATACGATCCTGGCAAATTCGCGTTTTTTCGACAATAAGATCGACTGCGTACCGAAACAGGCATTAACCGTCGGGGTGGGTACGGTAATGGATGCGGATGAAGTGCTTATTCTGGTCAACGGATATAAAAAAGCACGTGCCTTAAAACATGTGGTTGAAGAAGGCATTAATCATATGTGGACAGTTTCCGCACTTCAGATGCATCCGCGCGGTATGATCGTTTGTGATGATGAGGCGACCATGGAGCTCAAGGTCGGTACCGTTAACTATTTTAAAGACATTGAAAAAGACGCTATTTTATCCCTATAGATAAGTAAAAAACTTTTGTTAACTTTTCCAACCCTTCCGTGTCAAACTATCAGGAACAAAAAGGCACAGTAATGAAAAAATTTTTAATGATTCTCTTTCTGACAATGATAAGCGGCGTATTGCCTGCAGCAACGGTTTCGGGTTATGTAAAAGATAATGAGACCGGTGAAGCTCTTGAATTTGCCAACATCGCCCTTCATAATATTCCGGACGATGAGGTGGTAACCGGGACCATGTCCGGCTTTGACGGAAGCTTCCGTATTTTCAATATCCCCGAGGGAAACTTTAATCTTGTCGTCACCTATATGGGTTATGAGCGGAAAACGATACCCGATGTGGTTATCAGGGATAAAGAACAGTCCATAAAGATCGGAGATATCAGACTCACTTCCAGAGCTCTGGAGCTTGAGGATGTGGTGGTTTCCGCCGAAAAACCCTCGGTTACCTACAGGATCGATAAACGCGTTGTGGATGCCCAGCAGTTTCTCAGTGCACAGGGCGGTACAGCGGTCGATATACTGGAAAATGTTCCTTCTGTTGATGTGGATATTGAAGGGAATGTATCTCTCCGCGGCAGTGAAAATTTCACTGTGATGATCGACGGGAGACCTTCCGTGCTCGAACCTCAGGACGCTCTGGAAAGCCTTCCTGCAAGCTCTATTGAAAATATTGAGATCATGACCAATGCTTCCGCCAAATATGAGGCGGAGGGTGGTGCCGGGATCATTAATCTTGTTACCCGTCGCGATAAACGCCTGGGTATTAACGGTATTGCCGATCTCAACGCCGGAACGAATAGTCTGGGCGGAAGTCTTTTACTGAATTATACCGGTGAAAAAATAAACACTTACGCTTCCGTTAATTACCGGCAGCGCAATTTTTCGGGAGAATCACATGTTGTCCGGGAATTATTCTATCCTGATACCACAGCGATCTTTGACTCTGAGGGAAGCCGGGAACATACACGCGGCGGGTACGGACTGCGCGGGGGACTTGACTGGTTTATCAGTAAAAATGATGTTCTTGGCGTAAGTGCATATTATGGCTTACGGGGTTCGGAGAGAAGTTCAGGCAATGCCTATAATATTTCTTATATAAATCCGCTTGATGAAACGATTTATTACTCGGATTATTATAACAGTTATGACATCAGTGAACGCGGAGGCGGGCGAAGCAGTATTAATGTTGATTATACGCATAAATTCAACGGCACAAAGGAGAATAAAAGCTCTCCGGAAGGTAAAAATTCTGGCAAGAAAGAACAAAACGGTTCTTCCCGTGTTCATCAGATAAAGATCAATTCTTCATATTCCACCTGGAATTCGGATGAATTCTCATATACCTATCTCGTGGATGAACTTGAGGACACTACCGAAGGACAAAAAACGGAAGAACAGGGCCCTTCGAACGGTATCCGTACCAAGATCGAGTATATGCTGCCGCTGGGCGAGGATAACATGTTTGAAGCCGGCTTTGACGGCCGTTTCAACTGGAAAGAAGATGAAAATAACGTTTATTATCTGAACACGGAAAACGGTGAATTTGAACAGCAGGATGATTACAGTTATCTGACAAGATCAAAACAGAACCGTATATCTTTCTACTCTCTGTTTTCCGGTGAGATCGGCCGTTTCGGATTTCAGCCCGGGTTGCGGGCGGAATATACCTATCGTGAGATCAACAGCTCCGCACAGGATTCCGCTTTCGTGCTTGACCGCCTGCATCTTTTTCCGACTTTACACGCGTCATATCAACTGCCTGCACAAATCCAGCTGATGGCAAGTTATACGCGGCGCATATCACGTCCCCGCGGCTGGCAGCTGGAACCGTTTTACACGTGGTGGGATACCTACAATATTCGTATCGGAAATCCTGATCTTGTTCCCGAGATGAGTGACTCCTATGATTTCAGTGTACAGAAACGGTTCGGGAAAAGTTTCATTTCTCTGGATGCCTATTATAAAAAAACCCATGACAAGATCGAACGTATTCAAACGGTATACGCTGATGATGTCATATTGAACACTTATGAAAATGTCGGTCAGGATCGTTCGCTGGGCATAGAACTGATGACCAATATGACTATTTATAAATGGTGGATGCTTAATCTCAGCACAAACCTGTATCATTATAAGGTTTCCGGAGAATTGTATGGTGAGAATTTTGATGAAAAAAGCACCAATTACAACGCACGTATACGAAACACCTTTATGATAAAGGATGATACCCGCATTCAGTTCGGCCTGCGTTACCGCAGCAGGAGCGCAAGCGCTCAGGGAACACGTTCCGGAGGATTAATGACAGATTTCGCTTTGCGTCAGGATTTTTTCAGGGATAAACTTACGGCAACGTTGCAAGTGCGTGATATTTTCGGCACCGGATATTACCGGCGGGTAGTTGAAACTCCGGATTATATTACAACCTCGGAATTCTACCGGGATGCTCCGATGATATCACTGAATTTATCATTGAAGATAAATAATTATAAAAACAAAAGGCAGAACGGGGGAAACGGTTTTGATGATGATGAATTCAATATTGACGGCGGAGATGAATTCTGATCAATGATCCGCTCAAAATAACAGAATTCTCTTTCTTTGCATCGTAATGGCTTACATCGGCTGATTAAAACGAAGATATAAAAAGAAACGGGGCTGCAAGGCCCCGTTTTTCTTTATTTTCCACCTGCCATTCTGTTAATTTCTTTTCTGAAAAACATGGAGTTTGACAGAATATGCTGGACGCCATAATTATCAACATGGTTTATGACATCTTTTGCATGAAGAAATTGATTATGACGATACGCACTGTAATCCTCATGTTCCGGATTCAGGCTCTGAATAAACACAGTACCGGATTCATGAATAAAACGGTCATTTCCAATATATATGCCTACATGAGTAACGCGTTTGCTTCCGTCATCCCGCCGGCGTCCGAAGAAAAGCAGATCGCCCGGTTTCAGTTTCGCGATCTCTTCCTTTCCTTCCGCAACGGTCTTCCCGATAAGGGCCTGCTGCGAAGCATCCCGCGGAAGATAGATGCCGTGCAGCATCATCACAATACGCACGAAACCGGAACAGTCCATCATTTTCGTTGACGTACCGCCCCAGAGATACGGACGTCCCATGTAGCTCTTTGCCAATGAAATAATACTTCGTGGTTTCGGTTGAACCGAAAAGCTCCAGACTTCAAAATGGTCACAGGCTGAACGTTCAATATATCCGGTACGGCCGTCAGGATAAGCGATCTTAACAAAACCATTTTTCGGTTCGATCACTTTCAAAATGCTGGTAGCGGTAATATCCCCGATGCGGTCGGAATCTTTCGATGCTTTCTTATAGATATAGCCGGTATCTTTAAGATAGATTACTTTTTCACTGTTTCGCCATGTGTTAAATTCTTTTACCGTCATTGCAGTAAAAGCTCCGCTTTCTATCCAACCTAAATATCCGTCGGGGGTCTGCACATAGTAATTACTGCCCTGCTTTTTATAAATACGAAGCGGTACGCCTAAAACAGCTTGTGTGGCCATTTCACTCCGCGCAGAAGGTTCAACACGTATATTCGCGACCGAGCGGTTTACCACTCCGTAGTATTTTCCATCCAGGGCGGCATCCGGAAGTAATTGTATCTTATTTGCGACGGTATATCCTTCCCGTTCCAGACGGGCCACAAGACTGTCCAGTCCGGATTTGCTGTTCATTTGTCCTTTCAGAGTAACCGTTTTCCCTTGTCGCTCGAATTCCACATCGAAAATATTTACTCTGCGGTCAGGACATACGTCCTCCCGGATCTCATCAACGAATTTCTGTACGGGCTGAACGGGGATATCACCGCATGCCGTAAAAAAGATGGCTGCCAGTACTGTTAGAAGTATTTTTTTCATCGGTATTCCTTATTTTTTGTTAAAATGAATATAACAAAAGACAGACGTTTTTGAAATAGAATTTCATCATACGCGGCGTTTCACAAAAAACAGAATAAAATTCATTCTGCTGTTCATGTCTGACATTTTTGCATTCGCTTTTCAGGTTTTTTAATGTATATTTTCCGCATAATGCAATAACACTAAAGGTGCCATATGCGAAAAATATATCTTTTTTTGTTAATGCTTCCGGTATCGGCGGCAATACTCAATGCACAGATAGTCCCCGATCTCGGTGAATATAAAACGTTAAAATGCGACCTTCATATGCATACGGTTTTTTCGGACGGTCTGGTGTGGCCGACCATCCGCGTGGATGAAGCCGTGAATGAAGGTATTGATGTAATTGCCATTACCGATCATCTGGAATATCTGCCTCATAAAAAATATCTGAAGGAAGACCATAATTTTTCTTTTGAAATTGCCGCTAAACGCGCAAAGCGAAAGGATATTATTTGTATTGCGGGTGTGGAGTTTACGCGATGGATGCCGCCGGGGCATTTTAACGCTATTTTTATTCAGGATGCAAATAAGCTCATTATTAAGGAGTTCCTGCCGGCGATCGAGGAAGCTGTCCGCCAGGGGGCTTTTATCTTCTGGAATCATCCGGGATGGATCGTGCACCAGCCGGACCGTGTGGTCCGCTGGTATGATATACATACAACCCTGATCGAACGCGGCTGGATGCACGGTATTGAATTCGCGAACTGGCGTGATTATTATCCCGCTGTTCTGAAATATACAAACGAACATGATCTTGCCGTACTGGGGAATTCCGACATTCACGGTATTTCTTCCGAAGCTTTTTCGGAATCCGCTCATCGCCCCCTGACCCTGGTGTTTGCAGAAAAACGCAACGAAGAATCGGTGAAAGAAGCCTTATTTGCCGGAAGATCTATTGCCGTAACGGAAAAAAATATTTTGGCGGGTCCGGAAAAACTCGTGGAAGATTTTGTTCGTGCCTGTCTGAAAATCGATGTGCAGGGCAATGATGCCTTATTGGAAAATACAAGCGAAATTCCCTTCATTTTTTCTTCCCGCGACGGAAATAAATTTATTCTTTCTCCTCTCGGCAGGGTTCTGCTCCCTGATTATTCTGAGAATATCTGGGATGTCGTTAATGTTTACGTGGATAAAAACGTTTATCTGCAGTTAGCATTCGAAAAATAAATTTACCGCAGGACATCGGCTAAAAGCTCAGGCACGGGCTCATTCAAAACAGAGGAAAAAAGGTTGCGATCTGAACGTATTTTTAACTTGCAAAGTGAAAAACTTACGCTTATCTTTTCGAAAATTTGAAAAGAGGTTTATTTTGAGTTCATTTAACGAATTACTTTGCCCGAAATGCGGCGAGCCCTTAAATAAACAATTGTTAAGAAAGCGTTTATTCTGTCCGCATTGCAGAACGAACTTAAAATCCGAAGAATATCTTGATTTTTTAGAATATATTGTTGAGCAGGGTATCGTCGATAATGTTGATTTTTTTGACACATCGCTTTTCGGGAATGATTTCCTGAAATATGAAAGTAATGAAATGGATGATGAACATGACATTACCGATGTGGAAAACAACAATCCCCAGGATTTCCTCGATGATAATATGATATCCATCGAAGATGAATTTATTGCCGACATGGAATCGTCTTCTGATGATGAAGAGGACTATTCCGCATTTAATTTTGAGGAAGATGAAGAAGATGAAAAATGAAAATGACAATCCCAAGCGGAGCATTGAGATCAATATCAATGAAAAAACCGCAGAGGGAAAATATGCAAATCTGCAGATCGTAACCCACAGTCCCAGCGAATTTATCCTCGATTTCTGTCAGATGCTGCCCGGTCTTCCAAAAGCCAATGTTATTTCACGCCTGATCCTTTCCCCTCAGCACGCTAAGGCGCTCATGAAAACGCTTACGACCAATATTTCACGTTATGAAGAACGTTTCGGGGAGATAAGGGAAGTGCAGAATCCCAACAAGTCCCGCCTGAGTTTCCAGCCGGAAGATAAAAAAGTACCCAATTGATCTACATATTTTCCCGATCAGTACGGCGACGGTAAACGGTGAATATCAGTATTGATCAAAGCACCGTGAACCGGGCCGAACATCCGTAAACAAGTTTTTTATACCGGCACAGAAAAAGCCGCTATCTTCAGCTTAACAACATAAGATCCTTCAGAATATCCAGTTAATTCGCAGTGTTCCCGACTGATTGTATGACTTCCCGGTATTCGGTTGCCTGATCTGCTCCAGGCGGTAGCTGAAAGAAATATTATTCTTGTACCTGAAGGAAACGGCTCCTCCCGCTCTCCGGGAGTAATAACTTTCTTCACGTGTATCCAGATCCACATATCGAAAATCCCTGCGGTAAGAAAAAACCGGACCGGCGGCAATACTGACATCTTTTATTTTATAGCCCGGTTTCAATCCACATTTTATGGTATATTTACTGTCCGTCCTATTTTGAATAAATGCCTCCCAGTCCAATAAACCGTTATCTTCAAAACGGAAAAATATATTGGCCTGCAAAAACCAGTTTGCGTTGAGATACCATTGAATATTCTGCTGAAGCTTCAGTCCCCGGAATATCATGCTCTGAACATGAACAAAGGCAGAGTCCTCATGATCGTAAACAAAATAGTTTGCGTAGATCTCTTGTTTTGCATTCCAGCGGATCACCCGGGGAATATGCGTATTTACCTCTGATTTAATGGAAAAAACCCGGTTCCAGTGGTTTTGTGCCGAACGCTGATGAAAAAGATAGACATAGTGATGAAGAAATACATTCGCCGAAACACGCAAGCGGGTATAACGATCCAGGCGGTGATGCCAGGCCGGGGAAATGGAATAAGTAAGTTCATCGCGGTCATCATAATTATTCGTATCCGGCGTGTCATAATAAAGCAATGATCCCAGATAATTAACGAACAGACTGTCATTTTCCGAAATGCGCCAGGAAAGACGGCCCAGAACGCTTTTTTTATCAAAAATATAATCTGCAGGCAGTGATATTCCGGGATTTGTCGCGCTTATACCGCTCTGCTTATAATCATTTGAAAAACCGATATACCCACTGAAACTGCCCGATTTTGCCTGCAGACGGATATCGTTCTGCAAACCAAGAAACCGGCGGGTACGGGTTTCCTTTTCATCGTAATAATTAAACTGCAGACCGTCGCGACTGCTGGAAAAGTGTAAACGATAATGAAGCACAACTTTTTCATGAAGAGGATAACGCAGATCATTGCGAATGTATGCAGTGGTGTTGAAGCGTTCTTCCGTATCCGCATCATGAGTGATATAGTATTCACGATTGTATATTTTTACTCCTGCTGAAAAACGGTTCTTAAAAGATGACGACGGGTTTACACGGAAAGATATGCGATTATCAAAGGTATAATTACGGCGATCGCCCATCCGGGAATAATCCCAGTCAAGTTCGGGATAGAACATCAGTCCGCTTTGATTCCGTGACAGTTCCATTCCGCCGTACCATCCCATATCCCGTATTCCCAATCGGGTTTCCCGTGCATATCCGCTTTCCAGCAGAAAAGTATATTGCTTTTTTTTGTAATCTCCCTTTATTCCGAATCGTGACTGATCATAATCATTAGCATGGGAACTCTGTCCATCGCGGAAAAGATAATATTTTGCCGTCAATCCGGCGCGTGTCCGTGGGGAAAACATGTACAGGAGATCACCGGACATATCTGTTTGTGTCTTCAGGCGTGAAGTTTCACTGTACATGGAACTGCTGTTCCTGATGTTGCTGCTGATATAGATATTATTGTAAGCTGCTGAAAAATGATTCCATCCGCCAAACATATAATAATGATTCAGCTGGTCGGCATATACCATTGTAGTATCCGCAGCATTACTTTTTAACGGAAGCAAAGAAAAAAATAAAAGAAAGACAACGAAGTACGATTTATATTTCATCGCGTTATTCCTGTATAAGACGGAACCCGGATACATCCCATATACCATAACTGCAATGATGGATCCAGTCCCCCAGAATAACCATGCTTTTCCCGTTTTTTGTTTCATAACAGGGTTTGTGAATATGTCCGCTTATGGTAATATCATACCCGTTTTTTAACTTTTCATAAAGAAATGCACGCATTTCATCAACAATTTCTTCGGGCACCCGGGGGATGCGTGTCAGTGCGCGGTTATAGTGGCTGACCCCTTCTCCAAGTGTGTATATCCATTTTACGGGAAGTAATTTTAACAGTGCAATGGCAGAGGAAGAACGCAGGATCTTCCGGATGTATGGATAAACGGCGTGGTTATAGACCACCTCATCGCCATGCTGACAATAAAATCTTGTTCCTTCATATGTAAATGCGATCGCATCCGGATAAAAATGAATTCCCAGTTCCTGCGTTAAATATCCCCGTACCCAGTAATCATGATTACCGCCCACATAGTGGATCTCTATGCCATTTTCCCGGAGGCCGGACAACATCCCGACAAGCGGCTTAAGTGTTTCGGGAATATAATTACGGCAATCGAACCAGAAATCAAAGAAATCGCCGAGTATAAATAAAGTTCCTCCCGTGTCCTTTATCTTTTTCAGGTGTTTCAGTAATTTTTCCATGCGCTGCTTCTGTGCTTTTCCCTGACGCGAGGAAATGTGGGTGTCGGAAAAAAAGTAGAAGGGGGGTTTTATTTCTTCAACCTGCGGATGGAGATGTTTCTCTTGCAAATTTTTCATACTGTTAATGGAGTGTCTCTTCCGCTTTCCCGTGTAAGATCCCTTAATTCTTGTGCACGTTCTTCCGGCAGGTTAAATTCATCCAGCTGCCATTTCCAGTTTCCCATGACCGTTCCCGGAGTATTCATGCGTGCGGAACTCCCCAGTCCCAGCAGATCCTGTAAGGGTATTACCGCCCACATGGCATTGGAATAAAAAGCCATTTTTATCAATTCCCATACGATGCCGGTATCTTTCTTTATATATCGCCTCAGCATTTCTTTTTCATTTTTATCTGCATTCTCATACCAGCCGCGGGTGGTGTTATTGTCATGCGTCCCCGTATAGACCACGAACCGGTCTTCAGGGTCAAAATTTTCAGGCAGATAGGTATTGTTCTCATCACTGTTAAAAGCAAACTGCAGGACTTTCATACCGGGATAATGAAAGCGCTTGCGCAATGCCGTCACATCGGGAGTAATAACACCAAGATCCTCAGCTATAATATAAAGACCGGGAATGTGCCTGTGCAGTACGTGAAAAATATCGTCACGCGGACCTTCGACCCACTCGCCGTTCATTGCGGTTTCAGCTCCATAGGGGATCTCATAGGCAGCGCAAAAGCCGCGAAAATGATCTATTCGCAGGATATCCGCATGAAGCTTTCCTACACGGACACGCTCAATCCACCAGCGGTAATCATCGGATTTCATGGCTTTCCAGTCAAAATGCGGTTGTCCCCATAATTGTCCCGTACTGGTAAAAAGATCCGGCGGCACGCCGGTCAGTACCTTCGGGACACCTTGTTCATCAAGTTTGAAAAGTTTCCGGTGCGACCATACATCCGCGGAATCGGTTGAGATAAAGACCGGGATATCACCAATGATGCGAATATTTTTTTCATTGGCATAACTTTTAATTCTTCCCCATTGACGGAAAAGGATAAATTGTTCGAACTTGAACTGCAGAATATCATCTGCATGTTCCCGTTCCCATTGAGTGACCGCTTCTTTATCCCGGTTCCTGAGTCCTTCGGGAAAATCATACCAGCTTCCGGGAAAATATTCGCGGATGGTCATAAATAATGCCGTGTCGTCAAGCCAGTAGGAATGATCATTGCAAAATACCGTGAATTCATCGTCGTCCGGCCTGTTTTTCCAATTGACATATGCCAGCATAAATGCTTGTTGCCGCACGTCGTGAACATCGCCATCCCGCACCCACTGACAGTACTCCCATTCATCATCATTTAATAAACCGTCTTTTCTCAGCATGTCCGGACTGACAAAATCGGGATTAATGGCATTCGCAGAAGGACTTGCATACGGTGAACCGGTCATATCGGGATAGGTAAGCGGCAGTATCTGCCACAAGGACTGCTCTGTCCGTTCGAGCCAGTCAATAAATTTATAAGACTCCATACCAAAATCACCCTTTCCCCAGGCGGAAGGGAGAGAGCTTATATGCAACAGGAGTCCGGAAGATCGTTCAGGCATAGTATCCTTTCAAATAAAGTTTTGAACATCTGTTTTTATTTTAAATAGCAGGTTTTGCCAATCCGTCAGCGACATATCATGGGTCCAGTGTTTTTCCAGCAGCACATCGGGAGTATCATGAAAAACACGTTGCACCAATCCGGCTACCACCATGATATCATCAACATAATTCAACAAAAGAAAGGGAAAGCGTTTCGCGTTCCGGAATTTCAGATTAATGGGAGTGATCAAATACAATACTGAACCGCCGATCCACCATTTAACATGGCGGGGTGTGTTTTCATCCCGCAAGAGGCGGTAAAATAGTTTCATTAGTGCCGGTATTCCCCTGGCGATCTCTTTTAACGCTTCCCGGGTCGTTATATTCAGCGGATAGCTAAGATGTCTCTTCATGCGTTAATCTCCCCGTACAGGATCTCTGCACTTTCGATTTTTTTCAGACTGTGCGATAGCCAGAAGTATGCTATGGCGGCTGCTAGAAAAGAGGCAATGATCTGAGCAATGAACACGCCCTGTACACCCCAGCCGAACACGCGTGTAAAAAGGACAGCCAGCGGCACAATGATGATCGCGATCCTGATCGTTGTGATCATCAGGCCGGGAATGCCTTTACCAAATCCCTGAAAAACCCTGCCGGTTGTCATGCCGACCACAATGAAAGGATATGCAAAAACGTTAAAGCGTATATACATAACAGCAACACCTGTAATTGCAGGATCTGTTGAAAATATTTTTACAAAGTAAGGAGAAATAAGATAAAATAAAAGACCAAAAGTGAAGGCAATGATCTCGCCCCAGCGGATGACATATAAATAGGTTGATCGTATAAGATCAATACGCTTTGCTCCATAGAACATACCGATAAGGGTGACCAGAGAAGAAGCGCCCGCCATAATAGGCAAAAAGAATAGCTGATCAAGGCGCATACCGACACCCACCCCGGCCACTGCATCACTTCCGAAATAAACAACAATACGGTTGTAGATCATTTGGCCGAACGACATTATTACAAACGATATGGATGCCGGCAGCCCGATCCGGAAGGTCTTTGCTATGATATCCCGGGAAAAAGAAAAATCGGAAAAAGCAAACCGGACCAGACTTTCGCGCTGGACAAAAAAGAAAATGATATACAGGATTGTAACAGCCACCTGCGCGGTAATGGTAGCCCAGGCGGCACCGGCAATTCCCAGATTAAAGACAAAAATGAATATCGGGTCCAGAATAATATTTATACCGGTACCGAATATCATAAAACGGACAGGGGTTTTAACATCACCTTCCCCGGAAAGAACGGAACGAAAAAAAACGTTAAGGATATTAAAAACAAAGCCGAAAACAATTATTTCAAAATAGCTTACCGCAAGATCAATGACATTGTCCGGTGCTCCCAGAAGTTTAAAGATCGGATAACGGAAAATTATACTGACAGAAGAAATAATCAGGCCTATTACTATTCCCAGCAAAACCGCATGTTCGGCAGCATTATTGGCACGGTGTTTATCTCTTGCACCCAGTGCCTGAGAGATCACACTGGTAACGCCAATACCAAGACCAAAACAAATACTGATCGCAAAAAACACAAACGGCTGATTGAACTGCATGGCTGCAATAGCATCGCCGCTTATCTTACTTACGAAAAATGTATCTGTCAGATTATAAAGATAATGAACGATCATGCCGAGAAAAACGGGAAAGGAAAGGCTCCATACTGCTTTTCGGGGGTTGTTTATGAATTTTTCTACGCGTGATATTTTCTCGGGCATTGTTTTCCTTATATAAAATGAAAAGGTAATTATTACTTCCCGCAAAAGAAAATACTTTGTAACTTAATCAATAAAAAGAGGCACACATGAAAAGAAAAATATTTACTGTCCTGATTCTCATATTCATTCTTATCCTCTCCGGGGGTTGCGAAAAAGAGCCGGAGGAGCTTTCTGCAGAACAGCGGCTGGCCGCTGATACGCTCGGAATTGATCACGAACAACTGAAAACAATGTTATTTAAGCCGTTGTATGAATTTACTCCCAATGAGATCGATCTTTATCTGCCGTATCTTCAATATACAATACCCGGCCTTCAGGAGCGTGTAAAGCATCTTGCAAGAAAAAACCTCGGACAGCCCTATGACATCTATCTTCTCGGTGAGTATCCTGTTGAGATATACGACAGTCAGCCGCTGTATTCGCTGGAAGAGGGTGACTGCGTGGTCTTCTGTGAACATATACTTGCGATGGCGCTTGCACACGACTGGCAAAGCTTTTTTTCTATTCTTCAGCGTATAAGATATAAGAACGGGATCATCGGTTACACTACCAGAAATCACTATGGAGAGTATGACTGGCCGCGCAGTAATGACTGGCTGGCAGAAAACATAACCGGAGAACTTGCCGGAGAAAGACTGGGTTACGATACCTTGAAAGTGGATAAGGGAAAATTTTTCAAAAAACGCAGCGTGCCTTATACACTTCCGAAAGATTCACTTATCTGGAGCTATATACCGCTGGAGATCATGCCGGAAATTCTGGGACAGCTGGAAACGGGAGATATTGTCAATGTTGTCCGTGGTTACAAACAAAATAAATGGGTGGGTCACTACGGATTTGTCATAGTCGAAAACGACAGCGTATATTTTCTGCATTCCACTCCCCCGGAAGCCATAGAGCAGCCTTTCCGGGAAGTGATCGACAAGGCAACACTATCGAATCTGGATAAAGAAAAAAAGAATATTGAAATCGAATTGAAAAATGAAGAAATAAAAGCCTACAATGAAGATCATGAAGAGCAGAAGGTATATGAAAGTCCGATAGCTTATACACTTGGTTACCGCTTTCTGCGCCTGAGGGAAAACCCTTTGCAAAATATCGCGGATGAAGGCCGGGAGCTGCGTATAGCTGTTGTCCCGGTTTGTCAGGAAGCAATAAAAACGACAAAAAGAGATTCTGTACTTCGCGGATTAACACCGTAAACCCATTATTTAACAACCATGTCAGGCTATCATGATTTGAATATCGCCATAATGGCGATCGGTTTTGCACAGTCCTTTTATGCAGGCATTATGTTTCTTTTGAAAAAGGATTCCCGTCTACCGGACCGGATACTTGCAGTATGGCTGTTCTTTATTTCTCTGAATATGCTGTTGTCACTGTTGAACACACGTTTTTCACTAACTGCATTCCCTTTTCTTCCTTTTATTTACGGACCTCTTCTCTATATTTATATTAATACCCTTATCTCCGAAAAGCCGCGTCTGCGTTATTATTATCCAAGTCTGTCGGTTCCGGTAATCGCTTTTTTTATTGTTTCTCTGATCTACCGCAAAGAACCCGTGCTTGATTTTGAGAATTTTCTCGTTAATGATTCACTCCTCGCGCTGCGTGTCTCTTACGCTGCCCTGCTTATACTTTCCTTTATGGGGTATTCTATCATCACTTTCATTAAATTGCATAAACACCGTATAAGTATCAAAAATCTTTATTCTTACACCTCCCAGAAGATAACTCTTGGCTGGGCATTATTTGTTTCCATTTCTTTCTTCGTGCTCTATGCCGCGGTTTTTATTATCGGTTTCACACGCATTGTCATAAGCGATTTTTCCCTGGATCCCGTCTTAATGGGAAATATCGTTCTTGTCTTTCATGCCTTTGCTTTCAGTATTTTCGGATTCCTGCAGGATCGTATTTATCCGGAACCGAAGCAGAAAAAATATCTGCACAGCAGCCTGAGCGACAGGGAACTCGAACTTTTACGCCAAAAACTGCTGGATGTCATGGATGAAAAACAGCTGTATCTGGATCCCGAATTGAATATCCTTGATGTGGCAAACCTTTTACATGTAACGCGGCATCATGTCACGCAGGTCCTGAATGAAAAGCTCGGTAAAAATTTTTATAATTTTATTAATACTTACCGGATCGAAATTGCAAAGGAAAAACTTACTGATCCGCGGAATGACCGTTTTACTATCCTTGCCATCGGATATGATTCGGGTTTTAATTCAAAATCTTCTTTCAATACCCTTTTCAGAAAACATGTCGGACTTACCCCTTCCGAATACCGGAAAAAACGCTGAAGATCTTTTTTGGATACAGGAAAAAGTCCGGGCGCAAGAAACCATCAGGACAGTCTCTCTTTGTTGTTCAATCCGCGCAAGCTGAACGCTTTTGAATAATTTTTATCATATTATTTGCAGAAAAAACAGCAGGTATTATGAAAAAAATATTCTTCTCCTTTTTCATGTTCACTCTGATCTTTGCCCAGGGATTGTTCGAGAGCGCGCAATCCTCCGGTGCTGCTTATGAACTGAACGGTGATATCCGAAGCGCCTTTCTTCTTGAGCATGAAAATGACTCTCTCTATATAAAGGATATTCACGCACGCGCCGATATCAGGCTGAAAGCTGAAGCGGGAAAGAAAGCCTATGCTTTTACGGAACTGGTCTTTCATTACGGCCATTTTTCCGGAAAAGATACCCTCCTCACAGATCTCCGTGAAGCGTATGTCGATCTGACATTCGGTCCTTTTCACACCCGCCTGGGAAAACAAATTGAGATCTGGGGCCGTGCGGATGCCTTTCAGCTAACGGATAATATTAGTCCGAAAGATCTGCAGCGTGTATATAACGGACCCGATGATATGCGGATGGGGAATCTTATGCTGAACAGCAGTATCCGTTTCGGCGGACTTGCCCGTCTGCAGGGTATCTGGATACCGGTATATCAGGCAAATAAGATCCCGGCCGGTATTTTTGAAATGCCGGAAAATGTAACATATACCGGATTGCGTGCTCCGGATCCTGCTTTCAAAAACAGCGGTGCCGCTCTCCGCCTTGATCTGGTAACGTCCGACTATGATGCCGGATTTTCTTATCTCAATGCTTATGCACTACAGCCCGGATTTGCGTCGGAAATGACAGTAAACTCACCCGCGGATATACGTTATGATTTTTTCCAAAAGGCATGGCGCCAGCAGGTATTCGGGATTGATGCGGCTTTTACTGCAGGCGCATGGAGTTTTCGTTTTGAAGGGACATCCATGATACCGGACCGGCCGGGACAATCTGTCCATATTCCCGAAAAAGAGATCCAATGGTCCTTCGGCACGGACCGTTCGCTGGGCTCTTTGCGGATTTTGCTTGAATACAGCGGAAAACTTATCCCGGAATTTTCGGATGCAGCACCTCCACAGGATCCCGCATTGTTTATGGACTACCGGCTGCTTTCCTACAAACGCCTGCTTTTCCGCCAACAGGAAAAGGTTCAGCATAGTCTTTTTGTCCGTCCTTCCCTGACGCTTTTCCACGAAACATTTGAAATGGAAGTACCCTTTCTTTATCATTTTATCACCGGTGAATACATGTTTTCCCCGGCAATAAGCATCAAACCCGCGGATGCTCTTCGTTTTCGTATGGGAGCGACTGTTTATAACGGCGATGACGATACTCTCTTTGAGCTCCTGTCTGAACTGTACAACGGTTTTTTTGCGGAAATAAAAGTCTTTTTTTAAGGAATACATGCCATGCGCAGTGAAAAATTCATTTTGAAATATCGCTTCCTGATCATTTTCCTGTTCCCGCTTATTACTCTGTTCTTTGTTCTCGGTCTCACACAACTGAAAATCGAAAGTGATATTAAGGAACTGATACCGGAGGAAATGCCCTCACGAATGCAAACCAATGAGATCGAAAGTATTTTCGGAAGCAATAAGATCATTATTCTTGTTCTGGAAACGGATGATGTGCTCAGGCCGGAAACCCTGCAGCGCGTAAAGGAACTGACCCGTGTATTCGAACGGCGCAATGAGTTTGAGCGGGTTAGCTCCCTGTTTACCTTAAAGCACATAAAGAACCGCAGCGGAATGATGGTCGTGGATCCCGCTGTGCCGGCCCGCATACCGCAAACTCCCGAAGCACGGGAATCATTGCGGCAGGATCTGCTCGACAATCCTTTTGTCAGGGGAACGGTCGTTTCGGATGATTTCAGTAAAACGGCAATTGTACTGAATGTCAACAAAGATCTTGAAGAGAATGATCTTATCATGAAAATACGGAATATTCTTGAGGAACTTCCGGGGGATGAAAAGATCTATATGGGCGGACTGCCCATTGTGAACGCCTCCATCATGCAGGATATCTCACGTGATGTTGTCTATCTTCTTCCCATCGGCTTTTTGCTGATGACAAGTATGCTGTATTTTGCTTTCCGCCGTTTCCGGGGTGTCCTGCTTCCGCTTTCGGTGGTCCTGATGGCTATTATTGTTTCTTTCGGACTGATGCCGCTGTTCGGCTGGCATATCTCTATTGTCACCATTCTCATGCCTGTCATGCTGATAGCGGTGGCTAATGATTACGGTATACATATTATTGCAAAATACAACGAACTGCAAAGCATGCATCCGGACTGGACAAACAAAAAACTGGCAATAGGCGCGTTCAGCAACTTGAAAAGGCCGGTCACGGTAACCGGGATTACCACGGTGGCGGGAATACTGGGCCTGCTTGTCCATATCATCGTTCATGCCCGGCAACTGGGAATACTTGCTTCCATCGGTATTGTCTGGGCCGTGCTTTTGAGTCTTTTCTTTATCCCTGCCGTCCTTAGTTGTCTACCGGTCAAAGAACAAAAAAAAAGATATCATAACGGCAAGCTGAAAGTTTCTTTGCTTGACCGCATTTTGCATTTTCTCGCAGACTGGATCATTGTACATCCGAAGAAGATCGTTCTCTTTTCTTTTATTTTTACATTTATTCTGGCAGGCGGTATCTTTATGCTCAAAATAGACGGGAATATGGAAAACTTCTTTAAAAAGAAGCATCCCGTCAAGATCAGTTCCTCGGTCATTAATGAAGACTTCGGCGGATCCCAGAATCTGTCCATTCTCTTTAAAGGGAATATCAAGGACCCGGCCTTATTGAAACGGATGCAGGCCTACGAAAAAAATCTTTCCTCACATCCCGATGTCGGAGATGTAAAATCCATTGTCACGGCGATCCGTGAAATATCCAGGGGACTGTATGAACCGGGGCATCCGCATTACGATACCATCCCCCCGGAAGAACAGGGTGTAGCGCAGTACCTTGAACTCTATTATATGAACGGTGATCCGGACGACTTTGAACAGCTGATCGATTTTGACTACCGCCATGCGCAGATGATCGTACGAATTAATAAAGCAGACGGATACATTATCCGGAAAGTTGTCAGCTATATTGAAGACCTCACCCGGGATGATCCCCGTGTCAGTATGCTGGGCGGACATGCCATGATCACATCGGATATGAACATTTCCATTGTCAATGGACAGATAAAATCGTTGATACTGGCCTTTGCGGCTATCGCCGTAATTCTGATAGTTATTTTCCGCTCCTTCACGGCAGGACTCTTTGCATCTCTGCCGCTTGTGCTTGCAGAGATCATCCTGTTCGGTACCATGGGATACAGTGGTGTTCGCCTGGATGCAGCCACCGCCCTGCTGTCTTCGATCATGATCGGAGTGGGCGTCGATTATACCATTCACTTTCTCTGGCGCTACCGCAGTGAACTGCGCGGGGGGAATACCCCCGAAAAGGCGGTCCGTACCACACTGCTGGGATCGGGGAAGGGTATTGTTTTCAATGCCTGGTCCGTGATCGTCGGTTTTGTCGCCCTGGTTTTCTCGGCTTTCCGTCCCATACAGTACTTCGGTTTCCTTGTTGTGATCTCCATTACGGTATGCTTGACCGCTGCCCTCGTTCTTGTACCAGCCATGAGTATACTCTGGAAACCTAAATTCTTAGAAGAAAGGAAGAAATGATGAAAAAAATATCTATGGCATGCCTGATCGTATTACTAAGTGCTTCACTTTTTGCCGAAACAGCACGGGATATTATTCTCTCCTCCCGCGAACGCAGTAAACTAAAGGGATTTGAGGCTACTTCCACTCTTATTATCCGTGATGCAAAAGAGCGGGAACGGGTGCGCACCACTGCCATGGCCTCAAAAAGCTATCCCGGCGATATTGAGAAACGGATCATCCGTTTTCTTGAACCGGCGGATGTCAAAGGCATGGGCATGCTCATCGTCGACTATGAAGACCGGAAGGACGATATGTGGATATATCTTCCTGTCAGCCGGAAATCGCGACGTATCGTGTCTTCGGAGAAAAGCTCTTCCTTCATGGGTTCGGAATTCTCCAAGGCGGACATGTCCGCTCCGAATCCGGATGATTTCAATTATGTATTGCTGGGAGAAGAGAAAAAGCAGGGACGACCCTGCTGGAAAATAGAGATCAGGCCCGTCAGTACGGCTGCGGAGGACGAATATGGCTTTCTCCGCAAGATCAGTTGGATAACAAAGGAAGAAGGTGTGGCCGTGCATTCCGAATACTATGACTTTGACAATATTCTGCATAAGGTGCTGACCGTAACGGACTAT
The DNA here is from genome assembly GCA_046482575.1 of Fidelibacterota bacterium. Classification (GTDB taxonomy): domain Bacteria; phylum Fidelibacterota; class Fidelibacteria; order Fidelibacterales; family Fidelibacteraceae; genus M50B103. The sequence goes on along the minus strand of JAWOEU010000035.1, from coordinate 21,816 downwards.
GAGACAGTCTCTGAAGCACCTCCGCGTTATCTGATAACGCACATGAAGATCCGGAATGTACAGGACGGACGCAGTTCAGATATGATCATGCAGGAATTTGCATTGAACCCGGATGTCCCCGACCGCTATTTCACGGTCAGCTATCTGGAAAATCCCTGAGACCGTCGATAAACCTTACTGCAAAAGAAAAGAAGTCCGTATTGATAATGAAAACAATATTTTTATATCATTTACTTCAATTTTTTTCGGGTTTCGGGAAAATATAAAAATTTTTCTTGCCTCTTTATATAAAACATTTTATACTTTCGGGCTTTGACAAGTGTCCCGTTCGTTCAGTGGTTAGGACTCAGGATTTTCATTCCTGCAACAGGGGTTCGACTCCCCTACGGGATACTGCAACACCCCGCCGTCGGCGGGGTGTTTTTTTCTATCACAGAAAATGTTTATTTGTTTATTAATGATCGCAGGGGTTTTCACCGGTCTGCAGATTTCCCCCTATCCATTCCTTTACAACGCATCCGGGGTCTTCTGCGGGCGCTCCAAGTACCACTTCAATGCCGTAATTACTGAAAAGGCGCTGAGCATGCATTCCCATGCCGCCGGTAATAATAACATCCGCTCCTTCTTCCGAGAGCCATTTGGGAAGTACTCCGGGTTCATGGGGCGGGGGCGTTTTTTCCTCGGTATTAATAATATTATTGTCTTTATCGGTATAATAAAAGCGAAATGTCTCACAGTGTCCGAAATGCTGTGAAAGCCTTTTCTGTACAACGGGTACGGTAATAACCATATTTTTCTCCTTTTTTTCTTTTTTACTTTCTCCGGTTCCGCTGAACGCTTGCGGATAATCACCCGCAACATACATTTTTTTCGGAAAATAAATGACAAATTTCTTTGTGCATTCGATATACGGTTTCTCTTCAGAATTGCTTCAGATCGCCCTTCCTATACGCTGCATAAGCTTCCCTAACACTCATATCTCCGGCATCCGTATAGATGCGTATACCCGCCTTTTCAAGGACCGATGCGGCGTTTCCGCCCGGTCCGTTACCGGTGATCAGCACATCCGCCTTTTCTTCAAAAAGCTTCTGCGCGGTTTTCGGTCCTGCACCGTGGGCTTCGTTCTTGACTTCCGTATTGTCTACGATCCGTGATTCATCCTTTTCTTCATCGTAAATGAAAAAATATTCTGTGCGGCCGAATCTCGGATCTACAGGTGCATCCCAGTCTTTTCCTTTTGATGTAAATGCAATTTTCATGTTTTTCCTTTTGGGTTTTACGTTTATGTTATTTATTAACGATCTTATTCCAGGTCTCTACCAGAATTTTCCGTACTCTGCTCCCGGTAAATTCGGCCATGGTTTTACCGCTGACCATCGCCCGCGTAAAGGTTTCATCATAGGGTATGTCGGCAAGATGGTCTATACCTTTTTTCTTGAGATAGGCGGCGATATCATCCCTTTTGTTCCGATTCAGATCCGCCTTATTCACAATGCATCCTGCTTTGATCCGGAATTTCTCCACCAGTTCGTAGACTCGCTGAAGGTCGTGCAGTCCGGAGACAGTAGGTTCCGTGACCAGGATAACATAACTTGCTCCCGAAAGCGATGAAACCACGGGACAGCCTGTCCCGGGCGAACCGTCGACCAGCACAAGCTTCTTTTTTCCTTCTTCGGCCATACGTTTTGCTTCCTTTTTTACCTTCGCCACAAGCTTTCCGGAATTTTCGGCGCCGACCTTCATTTTTGCATGCAGCATCTTTGTCCCCGTTTTGATCGCGGAACGATACCACCAGCCCACATGATTGTCCTTGTCCGTAATGGCGTTCACGGGACAGATCCTCGAACAATAGCCGCAGCCTTCGCAATCCAGGGCGTTCACGGCATGCCTGCCGTTAATGATGCGGATAGCGTCAAAGCGGCAGGTCCGGACGCATTTCCCGCAATCCGTACATATACCGGGATCAATGACCGCCACCTGCCCGCTGTAAAAATCCTTTTCATTTGCAAAATCCGGCTGCAGGAACACGTGCATATCCGCCGCATCAACATCGCAGTCGGCAACAATAATATCGCCGGCGGCCAGATATGCAAAAGAAGCTGTCAGTGAGGTTTTCCCCGTACCGCCTTTTCCCGATATGACCACGATCTCTTTCATTTGCGATCCTTATCCGTTCCCGTCTTCCCGGATCTTTTATCAATGTATGCAATGATCATATCCAGGGCATCCTTCACCACATCAATGTCATGATACAATAATTTCCCGTCGGAATAAAACTCCGCGATGCTCCTCTGGTTAGGGATCTTCGCAATGATGGGGATATTTTCCCTGACACAATAGTTTTCCACATCGGCATTCCCCAGACCGTCACGGTTGATGACAACACAAAAATCTTTTTTCAGTGCTTTCATGGTCTCAACCGCCAGGCTGAGATCATGCAGTCCCACGGGCGTGGGTTCCGTAACCAGAATAACGAGGTCGGCATCTTTTGTCGCCTCGATCACCGGGCAGGAAGTTCCCGGCGGGGCATCGAAGATCTTGATGACATCCCCGGGACAATGCCTGTCCACGTATGCAATGGTCTGCGCTATCAGCGGCACCGCCTGTTCTTCGCCGATGTCAAGTTCACTTTCAACAAAGGAAAGATTTCCCTGCTTAAAATAGCGGAGCACCCCCATCTTTTGCTTTTTCATCGGCAATGCGTCACGGGGGCACAGTTCCGAGCAGGCATAACAGCTGTGACACAATTGCGGGAAGACCATGATCTCGTCCATGATCTGCGTAACGGCGTTAAAATTGCACACTTCCCTGCAAATACCGCATAAAGTACATTTTCCCGCATCCCATTCCGGGATCATTTTATATTTGTCTTCCTCCCCGCCCGCTTGTGCCCGGATGAACAGGCCCGAGTTGGGTTCTTCTACATCCAGGTCGGCCAGAACCGTTTCACGGCTTTCGGCGAGAAAAGATGCCAGATTGGTTGACAACGTGGTTTTTCCTGTTCCGCCTTTTCCGCTTGCTACAGCAATTTTCATAAATAGATATTCTCCCTGTCACCGCATCGATGCGATCCACATCCTGATCTTTTGTATATTTACCCTACCGTGTCATCAAGGCATTGCATTCCGGACAGCGCTGCTGATAACAGGGCCGGCCCGCCCGGTGCGGCTCTTTATGCCCGCAGCGCGGGCATACGCAATATCCGCCGGGACCGCCCTTTTTTCCGGGTCCCCTGCCGCGGAAACCGCCTCCGGAACGCCTTTGGGAGGCAAAATCATTTCCCGGAGGGGACGCGGAATCCTGTGATGTCGTTGACACTTCCTTTCCAAACCCGGCGTTCTTAATGGCCGAAACGGGGCATATCTTCTGCGCTTCCCGGATACAGGAAATACCGGGATCTTTGATAATGGCAATGCCGTTTTCCATGACAAAGCCATCCGGACATGCATTTACACACGCTTCACAACCGGTACACAGATCCGGATCAACATAGACCATCGTTATTTCTCCAGTTCGCCGATCCTGGCGTTGAGGGCATTAAGATTCTCCTCCATCTGCCGCGCCTGATCCTTTAAGGTCCGGAGTTCATCGTTCTTATCATCGCGTGCTTCCGGAGGATAGGGTACGGGCTCTGCCCTCCGGCCGAAGCCTCTTCCGTATCCATATCCATAACCGCCTCCGCGTCCGTAAGCCATTCCTCTGCCGAAACCGGCTGAGCATTTTGTAAAACCCGGACTGTCATAACCGCTGCAAAATCCGAGTCTCCTTCCGGTCATTGCTCCTAATCCGTCAGGTCCTGTTCTGTCTCCTCTTGGCATAATATCCTCCTTTTTTATTACTTCTGTCCCCTGCTTCTTCTCCGTCCGCGTCCTGCTGAAACATTCATTTGTTTTGTTTCACCGTAACAAGCGGGACATTGGCGGTAACCGGGCGTTAATTCTGTATCCATCCAGCTTCTTCCGCATTGCCGGCACCACATAGCGCCGGAAACTGCGGTTTCCAAACGAATGGCTTTCCCGCCGATCAGCGCATCTGCAACTTTCTGATGTGCCCGTTTAAGTATATTTCCGAACGTCTGCCGTGAAACGCCCATTTTCAAAGCTGCATCATTCTGATATTCTCCTTCAAGATCGGCCAGCCGGAGTGCTTCTATTTCATCAGCTTCCAGGCGCACCTCTTCCAGAGCGGCCAATTGTTTCCCCCTGGGCTTGAAGTATTCCGCTGCAAATTCACCGTAAATCCGTCGTGCCTTAAATGGTCTCGGCATCTGTATCTTCTCCTATTTTGGCATATGCCAATTATAATTTACAATATTCCTATTGAAATTCAAGGTTTTTTTTCGTTTTGTACGGAATGGAAAGAGAACATAGCTCAGAGGTAAGAAATCGGGACACAATGCTGTTCAAAATGCTTGTCTGTGCGGAAAATACGCGCAACTTCCGAATGGATCCTTCATCTGCGCTCAGAAAAAAGGAATTTCAGATATTTTTTATTTTCACAACGTATATGTATCGGAAATGAAAGCCCATGGGCTGATGGCTGAACCGGATCGACAAATTCACAGATCAGGAATCTTTTTCTCCGTCTTCTTTATTCTCTTTTTCTTTAACCTTTTCCCAGACAGCATCCAGCTCCTCGAGTGTGGCGCCGTGCATGGAGATCCCTTTACTCCGGTAATGGTTTTCCACTGCAGAAAAACGGCGATAGAATTTTTCATTGCTTATTTTTAGCGCCGTCCCGGGATGCAGATCATAAAAGCGGCTGAGATTGACAAGTGCAAAAAGAATATCACCAAACTCATCTTCAATATCTTTTTTATTCCCTTGTTCAAGCGCATGTCTGAATTCTGCGAATTCTTCCTCCACTTTATCCCAGACCCGGTCCACATTGTCCCAGTCAAAGCCCGCGGCAGCGGCTTTTTGCTGCAGGCGTAATGAACGGTGCAATTCCGGTAAACTCCCGGGCACGCCGTCGAGAAGGTTTTCTTTCGGCTCTTTGCTCTTTTGCCGTTCCCAGATACGATTGGCTTCCTCCAAGCTGTACTCGCGGTCTTTACTGAAAACGTGGGGATGGCGTCGGATCATTTTATCACAAACGGCTTTAAGAACATCCTCAAAACCGAATTCATTATTTTCTTCTGCTATCACGGTCTGAAAAACAACGTGCAAAAGCACATCGCCAAGTTCATATTTCAGTTGTTCCGTATTTTTCTCTTCATTCGCCTGTACTGCTTCATGGACTTCTTCAATAAAATAGGGCGTAAGAGATTCCCGCGTTTGTTCCCTGTCCCATGGACATCCTTCTGGAGAACGCAAGATGCGTACAATACGGATCAGTTCATCAAATAATTTCATTTTTTGGGCTGTGCTTTCCGGTGAACGCGTGTTATACGGATCCGCTGTACACGTTTATTTTCCATTTCATCCACAATAAAAATATGATTTTTATAACGGAAGGCATCATGTTTCGCAGGTATACGTCCAAGACGGTCCATAACAAATCCCCCCAGTGTATCATAAACGCGTTCTTCGGGAAAGCTGATCTTCAATACGTTCTCAAGTTCATCCAGATTGACGCTGGCATTTACCGCACATTCATTTCTTGTCAGCCATTTGATTGAAGAACTTGAGACTTCATTTTCATCCTGAATATCGCCGACGATCTTCTCAATGGCATCTTCCAGCGTTATCATTCCGCTGGTCCCGCCGTACTCATCCACCACGATCGCGATCTTGGTCTTTTTTTCCTGAAAAAGTGTGATCGTATAAGAAATACTTGAATTTTCGGGAATAAAAAGCGGGGGGTGTAAAAGACTTTCAATATCTGTTTTCTTCTCCCCGTCCAGATACGGAAGAACATCCTTTTCAAAAATGAATCCGATGATATTATCCAGGTCATTCTTATATACGGGAAAACGTGCAAAACGCTGATTACAGACAAAATTAAATATTTCCCCGATCGGCCGGCCTGCATCCACAGAGATCATATCCGGGCGCGGTATCATGATCTCCCGCACGCAGGTATCGGAAGACTCCAGCAGAGAGGTGATCATTTCAATCTCTTTTTCCTCGAACGCACCGCGTTCTTCACCGATCTGCACAAGGGTTTTAATATCTTCCTCGCTGTGGATAATTCTATCTTCCCTTACCTTCAGGGATTTTTCAAGTAATCTCCCCAGATAGTAAAGAATGATGGTCAGCGGAAAAAAAACGGTATAACAGACACCGATAAAAGCACTCATTGCCAGACTGACGCGTTTTGCATTGTGCAGGGCAATGGTTTTCGGGATGATCTCGCCGAATATAAGCAATATCAAGGTTACAACGGCAACCTCGAGAAAAGCGGTCAGAATATGAGAAAATCCATACTTTTGCGCCAACTCGTAGGTAGTGATCGATGCGATAGTGGCCAGCGCAATATTTACAAGCGTATTTCCAACAAGAATGGTGATAAGCAGTTTCTGGGGTCTGCTCAACAGTTTGAGCGTCCGGCGTGAAGATATGCTTTTTAGTTTCCGGAGATTTTCCTTTCGTGCACCGAAAAGCGCCGTTTCACTCCCGGAAAAAAGTCCGGAAAAGATCAGCAGTATGACAAAAAGGAAAATATTAACGGAAACAGACATATTCATTCATCATAAAATTGCGTTAAAAATTCGTTTTCCAGCTGCCGCATTTCCCGGCGTTCCTCCTCGCTGTAATCCCTGTAGCCGCAAAGATGTGCCGCGCCATGTATCAGAACACGGGCGAATTCCCGCGACGGAGATTCTGAAAAGCGTCCGGCATTTTTTATGATACGTTCCGGACTGCAGTATATCTCTCCTTCGAGAACCGGTTCATCTTCTATTGTAAAGGTGATCACATCCGTATAAAGATCTTTGCCAAAATAAGTTTTTTTCATTTCCCGCAGTTCTTCATCACTCTTTGCTATAATATTTACCTTTACTTCCGTTTTGCCCAGTGATCGCATTACTTTTAACAACAAGGCAGCGGCTGAATCATTTTTCATCGGAAGGTCAAAAGGACTTTCATTAAAAAAACGTACCGAACTGCTCATTTTTTTGCTTTTTCCGCCGTATCATTATCTTTATCCTGCTTTTCTTTCTCCTCATCTTCATTTTTTCCTTCCGTTTTGCCCTGCTTTTCTTCTTTCTTTTCCTCTTTATCTTCGGGATAAGGCAAACGCTCATGATACAGGCCGACAAGCATAGGATAAATGGCATTTTTTATTTTTGTAAGATCCGCAAAGTTCAGAGGACATTCATCCAGCTGCCCGGTATACAGCCGTTTGTTGATAATATCATCGATCTTTGCTTCAATTTTTTTTGCATTCGGTTTGTTGAGTGAACGTACGGCAGCTTCCACCGCTTCAACGATCATCAGCAAGCCGGTTTCCTTCGTCCGCGGTTTTGGACCGGGATAACTAAAATCGCTTTCATTTATTGTTTTATCACCGGATTCTTCTTTTGCCTTTTGATAGAAATAATCCACCGTCATTGTGCCGTGATGCGTAGCAATGAAATCTTTAATAATATCCGGAAGTTTTTCTTTTTTGGCAAGTTCAAGTCCGTTTCGTACATGACTGATCACAACTTTTGCAGCCATGTGCGGCTTTAACTGGTCGAGTTTATTTTCAATATCGGCTTGATTTTCCACATAGTATTCGGTTTTTGATAGTTTCCCGATATCATGATAATATGCTCCCACGCGGGCCTGAAGGCTGTCAGCACCTATCTGTTTCGCAGCCGTTTCAAGAAGATTACCGACAACAATGGAATGATTGAATGTTCCCGGAGCCTCGAGAGAAAGGCGTTTCAGCAACGGCCGGTTCATATCGGAGAGTTCAAGCAATGATAAGGTTGTTGTTACCCCAAAAACACGTTCGATAACCATCATCAGGCCGTTGGTAACCAATACGGATACAATTGCGTTGCCCGATGCAATAGCCAGTGTGTTCAGAATGGTCGAAACGGAATCAAGGGAAGAAATGCCGACGGCTGTTACAGAGGCCCAATAACCGACCAGCACAAACAGAAGCGGGCGCAGGACATTTTCCCGGGCTCTGCGTATTCTCAGGGAAATAATCGCCATCATGACCGGAAAGGCATGGATCAGAATAAAACGGAAGGCTCCTCCCATAATATAGGTAAGCACAAGAAGAACAATTGCAGAACCGAGGAGTGCAATTCGCTCATCAAAAAACACCATCAACAGCATTGCGGTTATTGTGATCGGCACCAGCGCCATCTGCGCGGGAGCCAGTACCGCCACTACCGATCCGAGTCCAAGACTCAGCGCCATACATATGATCAAAAGCAGAAATTTGTTCACTTCGGTAAAAAGCGACCGGTTATAGAGCAGAAGAAAAAGCACAAAGATCATGAATAATATGCTCATGACCAGAATATCCCCCGTTATTTTAAAAACCGTGTTCAGGCCCTGCATGCTCGAGCTGCGTTGTTCTTCCGCCTGATTCAGGGAGTAGATCTTCTGATAGATCTCGGGCGTGATCAGTGTGTTCGCCCCCACTATTTTTTCATCTTTGAAGACTTTTCCGGCCACAAGCGGAATCCGGCTTATTGCCTCTTTCTGCCGTGCCACAGTGCGTTCCTTATCATAAATAAGATTCGGTTTCAGCATTAAATGAGAAATACGTGAAATGAGATTTTTCTGCGAATGAATATCATAATTTTTGGATAGATTTTCCGTCAGCTGCTCTGTGGCCGATACAAGGTCATAAATATTTTTTACCGAGGCCGGAGTTTCAACTCCCTGGAAGCTGATCGATATCTGGGTAGAACGGATAAGGTCGAGAGGAATGTCCGTAATCCCGCTTTCAAACAATGATGTCATATGCGTTATAAACTGTGAACGCAGTTTATCAAAATCCAGTTTTTGCTCATGGGCGGGTTTATGAAGCTCTGTAAATGGCGATTCTTCAACGTGTATATCGTATTGCTCCTTAAAAGCATTCACCACCGCCAGATATGCATTACTGTCAGTACGAACGGTTTCGTTAAGGGCCTTAAAGTCATCACTGCTGTACCGCTGCATTTCCCGGACTCTGCGTGACTGCTGATACTTTTGATAGCGATTGTTCAGGGTCTTTGCCATTTGGAAGAAAAGTTCCGTTCTTTCGATCCGCTCGCTGACCACTTCCTCATCAAGAACAAAAACATAGGGGACTTTTTTTATCGCTTCTTCCTGTTCTTTTTGTATAACTTCTTTGGATTTCAGAATATCAAAATCATAAGGGGCGATAATATCCATCCGTGTGATGTCGCCTACTTCATAGTTATATTGATAGGTCTGTTTTTTGGGTGCCATAACGGCGGAAAAGAGGACTAAAAATACAAGGATCAGGATCACCCATATTGAAATTTTCGGGCCGGTTTCCTCTTTTTTCTTTTTTCCTGCCATCTTTGCACCTCGCAAGCTCATAATAAGAAAATAAAACAGATTAATGATGTAAACAATGAAAACTTATACGATATGGGGTCGAATATCCTTGATCACCAGCTGGATGCGTTTTATACCGTTCCACTCATTAACGGTAGGTACAAAAGCAATATCGACCCGTTGAGAAGTGTCCATAACAAGTTCAAACTGATTCAGCATATTCCAGCCGATACATTGCAGTGAATGACCGCCTTCCCTGATATTGAATTTCAGATGTTTATCCTTCAACAGAACAGAATTCCTTGCACGGACATTGCGCAAACTGAATTTCGGACGCATGTTTCCGGGACCGAACGGTTCCATATCATGCAGAAAATCCATGAGGCGGGTGTTAATCTCCGCCAACTCGAGATCAGCGTCGATATAAATGACCGGTTTAAGCATATCGGGAAGGATATGTTCTTCCGCATACTCCAGAAATTGCTTTTCAAAAGCCGGTATATTTTTTTCATCTATAGTAAGTCCCGCCGCCATCTGGTGTCCTCCGTAGCCGCTTAGATATTTATTACAGTGAGTGAGGGCGGCATAGAGATCGACGTCATTTATACTTCTTCCGCTTCCTTTTCCCTCGCCATCCTTGGTTGCTATCAGAAATACCGGGCGGTTGAATTTATCCTTGATCTTTGAAGAAACGATACCGATCACACCGGGATGCCAGTTTCCCGAAAGGACAAGAGCTTTTGGAATATTTTCTCCATATTTCGTATACACCTGTTTTACAGCCTCTGCCGTAACACAACGTTCCACTTTCTGCCGCTCTTCATTTTCCTGGTTCAGAATAATGCTGTACTGCCGTGCTATACGGCGGTCATCCGCCGTCAGAAGAATGATCGCTCTTGATGCACTGCCCATCCTTCCCACTGCATTCAGGCGGGGTGCAAGTCCAAAAACAATATTAACAACGGAGATCTTCGCGGTGTCCATTTTACAAACATTAAAAAGTTCAAGGATTCCCAACCGGCATTCCCTGTTCCTGATGCGTTCAAGACCTTCCCGCACCATACAGCGGTTTTCATCCTTAAGCGGAACGATATCCGCTGCGGTGCCGATGGCAACAAGGTCCAGATATTGTCTGGCTGTTTCCCCGGAACCGTAATGCTTGATACAATAGGCTTCGACAAGTTTAAAAACCACGCCCGCTCCGCAAAGGTCACGGAACGGATAGCGGTCCTCGTGACGTTTGGGATTTAATATCGCGGAAGCCGGAGGCAGCGTGCCGGCTTGTTCATGGTGATCGGTGATTATCAGTTCAATGCCTTTCCCACGTGCATATGCAACTTCCTCCTCCGCCGTGATCCCGCAGTCACAGGTGATGATCAGATCGATATCGCGCTCAATGGCATAATCTATACCTTCACACGAAAGTCCGTATCCCTCTTTTTCCCGCTCGGGTATATAATAATACACCGTATCCGTCAGTGTGCGCAGAAAAAGATAGAGAATTGAAGCAGAGGTAACGCCATCCACATCATAATCGCCGTAGATCATGATCTTTTTCTTATTCTCCAGCGCCGCTCCCAATATACCGGTGGCTTTGTCCATATCCAGCATGGAAAAGGGATCATAAAGGGAATACGCGCTTTTATCGATGTAGCGCTGCATTGCTTCTTTTGAACGAATGCCTCTGTTAAGGATAACTTTTGTAAACAGATACGACAGGCGGAATTGTTTACTGTACTCGAGAACATCGTCCCCGCTGATTTCGGGATAAACCCATTTCATAATTTGTTCTCTCATTCTGTAGTTCAAAAAGCTCAAAGCCGGTGATAAGCCGAATTCTGTCATTTTCCGCCGGACGGCGGAAAACCGATGACCATTTATCTTGCCGGATCGTGCCCGACCCGGTCAAGCCACTACCATGAAGGCATAGGTCCGAGCAAGACCGGACCTTCATATTTGTGTTGCTCCTGACGGGGCTTGCCTAGCTTCCGGCGTTGCCGCCGGAACTGGTGAGCTCTTACCTCACCGTTTCACCTTGACCCTGCCTGTCCGTCCATGAACGGAGCAAGCCGGGACGTCTGCTCTCTGTTGCGCTTTCCAGTCCTCACGGACTCCTTGTGTTACAAGGCGTCATGCTCTGCGGAGTTCGGACTTTCCTCATCCCGATGGATATCGGGACGCGGTCATCCCGCCGGCTTTAAGCTATTTCTATTCTTCTTCATCCAGTGCGTAGAGGAAACGGCCGCAAAAATCGCAGGTTACTACTTGATTCTTTTTATAAATATCAACGCGCTTTTGTGGAATTACCCGGTTGTGACATCCGCTGCATGCATCACGCAATAGCGGTACAACCGCCAGACCGTTACGCGCATGACGAACCCGTTTATATACCGATAAATAATTGCGCGGTATTTTGGATGTCAGAACCTTGCGCTTTTCCTCGAGTTCGGCTTTTTCTTTTTCAGTTTCTTTTTGTGTTATTTCCAGAGAATTCTTTGTTTTTTCCAGCTTCGTTTTCATCTCCGCAACATTTTTTTTCGTATTTTCATACGCCTCTTTGAGATGCTCGTTTTCTTCTTCCGCCTGGAGGATCTGATCTTCAGCTTCCTTTATTGCCTCTTCGTTGTACTCGATCTCTGCAGTTAAGGCGTCGTATTCACGGTTAGTCGTAACCAGGAATAATTGTTCCTTGTATTTTGCGATCTTGGCTTTCAAGTCTTCAACTTTTGCTGAGTTTCGCCGTTCTAACGCTTCATTCTCCTCGATACTGGTCTCGCGTATCTTATTTTGTTCTTCTTCATTGACGATCTGTTTTTCAAGGGTTTTGACCGTCTCGGGAAGATCTCCCAGTTTTGCGACCAGTATATCCAGTCGCGTATCAAGTTCCTGAAGCTCTATCAGCTGTTGAAGTACTTTCTGCATATTGAATAACCTCCGTTATTGTAAATTTATTTTAATAAAAAAAACGCACATTTAATAATGTGCGTTATGATTTTGGTCCCTTTGGGCATCCATGTATGTTAATGCATTCAATGTTCCGAATCACCTCTTTTATAAAGAACAACCACAAAGCAAAGTAATATCTGTCAAATATAGCAAAAAGTCAAATAATTATTCGATTATTTGCAAATATTCCCGTTCCCGGCAACGCTCTAACGCCGGTAAGGGCAAAATATACGGCGATAAGAATCAGACAGATGCCGAGGATAATGTAAATGATCTTTTGCGCTTTCCGGTATTTGAAAACCCCGGAACGGTTTGTCAGCCAGCCAAGCGCGCCGTCCCAGATAAAATCGACGGAAAGATGGACGGCAATGAAAAATATCAGTGCCCATGAACCGAAACTCCGTGCCTGAAGGATCAACGCGAGTCCCGTCGTCGCCCACCACAGAATAAAATAGGGATTAATACTTGTTATTATCCCGCCGATAAAGGCTCCTCTGCTTTCTTTCTGCAAATTTATTTCTTTATCGGCGGACAGGATCATTTCCACACCAAGATAGACCAGCATAGCGGCGCCTGCAAAAGCGATGATCACATATACCAGTGGATTTTCCATAAAATTTGCGGCGTATACCGCTAAAAACAGGATAAGCGGAATCTCGATCACCGCATGTCCGGCTGCTACAATAAATCCCGCATACGGTGATCTTCCGGCATTGGCAAGGACAACGGCAGTAACGGGTCCGGGCATCATTGCACCCGTAAAAGAAATAACGAAAACACTAAGCAGAAAAAGTATCAGTTCCATAATGGAAATTACGCAGGATAACGTAATATTTCAATGGAAAACAATAAGATCACCGAAACGTTTTGGTGACATATAATGCTAGCGTTTAAGGATGGGAACAGCAGATCTCAGGCTGGGGATGCATCGGCGGTATGTTTCACGAATCCCGATTGCCGTTTTATGATTCACGAATCACTATTTGTCACACTTCGTATACCCGCACTGCACACAGAACTCGCAGCCGTTCTCATATTTCAGCGCCCGGCTGTTGCATTCCGGGCATATTTTAAAAGTGTTGTTATTTGTGGGATCATTTTCATTGTCGGTGATCGTATGTTGCGCCGTTAACTGGGTTTTTATCGGAATGTTGATCTGCTCGCCCTGTTCAGGAGCATTCAGAATGCCTTCATCGCGAAAAAACCGCTCGATCACATCCGCAACTTCGGAATAGAACGAATGAATATATTTGCCTTCCTTGAAATAGCCGCCGTTCGGATCATAGATGCTGCGCAGCTCTTCCAGAATGAATTGCGCATCTCCCGCGCGGCGGAATATCGCGGAAATAAGGCGGGTCAAGACGGCATACTGCGCGGAATGGGTAAGATCTTTTGAATTGATGAATATTTCAATAGGGCGTTTCCGGCCGTACTCCATGATATAACCCAATGTTACATAGACATTGAATTTTACGAACGGACTTTTAATTTTATAGACTTTTGCATCAACCACATCCGGTCTTTTAAGCGTAAGCGGTTGCGGGGGCTTTTCTTCTTTTTTCTCGATTTTCTTTTCCCGTATGCGGTATTCTTTGCTGTAGTTTAACATTATACGACCTCGATCTCTTTAGCGTCCTTCACTCCCATTGTCTTACGGAAATAGTGAAAGGGAGTGGAAAGCGTACCGTCTTCCAGAACCATGATTTCGTCTCCGGTAAATTCAACCACCTTGTCCTTATCGATCTCCATCTCAAAGTGTTTTTCACGGAATTCCTGAAAATCCGTTTTTTCACCTTTTACACTCAGGATGGGAAAACGACTCCCGTCCCGGTATATGGTAATGCCCTTAAGTCCCCTTGCCCATGCTTCCAGATAAATGGTTGAAATGACTTCCGGTTCGATATCCTCGGGAAGATTGATAGTGGAAGAAATGGAGTGGTCGATATAACGCTGACACACCCCCTGTATATCAAGACGTTTCTCATAAGATACGGTGTGAGCCGTCTTAAAGAAACATGCAGGCAGAACATCCTCCAGATCGAATTCTTTTTTTACGTCCTGTATTTTGTCATTCAGATTGTTCAGATCAAGATAGGCCTGAAGGGTGGAGTGGAAAACCTGAAAGAAGCGATTGTCGAAGGATTCGGCACGTCGTGTATAAAAAAGCGCAAAAAGCGGTTCAATACCGCCGCTGACCCCGATATAGTTATTTTTTCCTATCTCAAAAGATTTTACAATATTGCTGATCGTTCCCGTGGGAGCAATTGAGGTAACGGCAATATTGCGCAGACCAAACTGCTGAATATGTTCACGGCTTTCATCGGACAGTGCGTCGTGATAGAAAGGGCACCGGGCATATTTATCAACATCAAAAATATCAGAGGGCCCTTTTTCTTTTGCAAGTTTAGAGGAGGTCAGATACGCCGTGTCATTAATAAAACTCATTACCTCTTCCATAACCTCAATGCCTCTCGGGGAATCATAATCGATCCCCAGCTGAAAAAGCATATCCGCTATTCCCATAATACCCAGTCCCAGCCGGCGTGTTTCTGTTGCGGCATCGCGTTGCTTTTCCAGGGGATTCAGCATTTCATTCCAGCTGACAACATTATCAAGAAAACGCACACAATTGCCTGTGGCTATCCGTAACTTTTCCCAGTCGATCTTCGCTTTTCTCGTGAAACTTTCCATCACGAAACGACTGAGATTGACCGAACCCAGATTACAGGCGCCACCGCTTTCAAGTGGTACTTCTGCACATGGATTGGTTGAGATCACAGGGCGATCCACATAATTGGAAGGCGAATATTTGCCCATTTTGGTCCAGAATATCAGTCCGGGTTCCGCCGAATGATAATTTGATTCCACAAACTGATTCCAGATATCACGCGCTTTGATAAGCTTGCGTATCTCTCCGGAAGGAGTGGAAGCAAAATAAAGAAGGAAATCGCCTGAGTATTTTATAGCGAGTTCCCAGTCATTTTTCCCGATATCCAATAAATAATCGCCGTAAACATCGCGTTTTTGTCCGTCTTTCAGGTTTTCTTCCTGAACACACTGCCCGAAATGTTCTTCCAGCCATTCGTTCATTTTTTCCGTATCGGAAAACGTTTTCAGGAGCTCATAGTCATCGATATTTTTGCTGGGAATACCCAGGGAATAATAGTGACCTTTGTCCTGCAGCGCTTCAGTAAGCCGGAACTTGTGCTTTTTCCGGTAAATAAGGATCGTATCGCGTTTGTATTCATTTTCCTCTTTGACAGCCTGCATAAACTCGTCTGAAACTTTAATGGAAATGTTTGCAAAACGTATCTGCGTATTATCCATTACCTGCCGCCGTATTTCCGAAAGCTGTTCTCCTGTGAATTTTCCACTCCACCGGCATTGTTCAACAACCTGTTTGGTCACCCAGTTCGGCATCTTCTTTACCTTGATAAAGTGAAAGATATCGGGATGTTTGACATCGAGTGTCAGCATAAGCGCACCGCGGCGTCCGGATTGCCCGATAAGACCGGTGGTCATGGAAAACAATTCCATGAATGATACCGCACCGGTTGAACTGTCCGCAGCATTATGCACGACAGAATCACGCGGGCGCAGGGGACTTATATCTACACCGATACCGCCGCCGTACGAGTAGGTGCGCGCACATTCCGAGGCGGCTTTATATATCGATTCGATATTATCCTCTTCAATAGCGGTCACAAAACAATTGGCAAGCGTTTTCAAACGGTAAAGATCACCGGCTCCGGCAAGCACACGGCCGCCGGGGATCCAGTACCCGTTGTAAAGATCATTATAGAAATGCTCCGCCCACTGGACCTGCTTGATCTTTGAGGTTTCCTGTGCCGCAACAAAAGATGCTATCCGCACAAAAACATCTTCGGGACAATGTTCAATATCTTTTCCCTCATGATCGCGGAGATAATACTTTTTCTTATAGATACTTTCCGCCAGTTCATTATCGTTCAAATAGTTTTCGTGCACCGGCAGATTCTTCATTTCAATTTCTGCACGAAGATGTTCATACAGATTCTGATAACTTTTTATCTTGTCTTCGCCCACCATTTTTGAGAATTTACCGCGATATTTGAACATATTCTTGAAAGACATCTGCACCCCAATCTGCATTAGTTAATAACTAGTTATACTACATATAGTGTAACGCGCGAAAATTATTATACAACATGTAGAAAATAAAATCAAATCAATTTTTTGTGTATTTTTTTATTCCTGCATTCATTTTCAAAAAAAACAATTTCTTAGGGGAATAATTAATTTTTATATCCGGGAAAAATATTGCTGTTTGTAAAAGAGCGTTACAAAAAAGTGTTTTCCTGTATCGTGACGGACTTTTTCCGTTCCTGATCTTACCACATTCCCGTACGGTCCCTCCGTACGATCCCGGAAAATACCAGTGTCATTATTATCCGCCTAAGCCCTTTACGGTGACATCATCTGCGGAATTATCTTTAAAACAATTTTTATTTTTCAGCTTGACAAGGTGTAACAACTTAATTATGTTACAGCACAACATCGTACTTTAATATCTCAAACCAAAATTAAATAGGAATCTCTGTGGGAAAAACAGTTATTACATTAAACGAGCAAGAGAAAACGGCACATTATACGATTTCTCAACTTCATGAATTTACATTAAAAAAATTACAGGAACTGGCAATTGATTTTGAAGTTCCCGGCGTGCAAAATCTGAAAAAACAGGAACTGGTTTTTAAGATCCTCGCCTCTCAGGCAGAAAGCGGCGGACATGTATTTGAAATGGGCATTATGGAAGTCCTCCCCGACGGATACGGTTTTTTGCGCAGCTTGCGTTTCAGTTATCTGAGCAGTGAACTTGACGTATACGTAGCCCCCACCCAGATACGCCGTTTCGGACTCAAAACGGGGCATATGGTCTCCGGGCAGCTCCGTCCCCCGAAAGAAGGAGAGAAATTTTTCGCTCTGCTGAAAGTGGAAGCCATTAACAATCAGGATCCTTCCATGGCGAAAAGCCTGGAAGCCTTTGAAAATCTGACACCATTGTATCCGGAAATGCGGCTGCATCTTGAACGTTACGACGAAAATGATTATTCGACCCGGATCATGGATCTTTTGACTCCTATCGGCAAGGGTCAGCGGGGACTGATAACCGCTCAGCCCAAAACGGGTAAGACTATTCTGCTTCAGAAGATCGCAAACTGTATTCTTGCAAATCATCCGGAAGTCATTCTCATGGTTCTGCTGATCGACGAGCGGCCGGAAGAGGTAACGGACATGGAACGCCATGTGAATGCCGAGGTCATCAGCTCCACGTTCGACGAACCCCCCGAACGTCATGTCCAGGTCTCGGAAATGGTCCTTGAAAAATCCAAGCGGCTTGTGGAATACGGACAGGATGTGGTCATACTTCTGGACAGTATCACCCGCCTCGGCCGCGCGCACAACGCCGTGGTCCCCCATTCGGGCAAAATCCTCTCCGGCGGGATCGACAGCAATGCCCTGCACAAACCCAAACGTTTTTTCGGGGCGGCAAGAAACATTGAGAACGGCGGCAGTCTGACCATTATCGCCACCGCCCTCATCGATACCGGCAGCCGCATGGATGACGTTATTTTCGAGGAATTCAAGGGAACCGGGAACATGGAGCTCGTGCTCGACCGCCGTCTCAGCGACCGCCGCATTTTCCCTTCTATCGATATCAACCGTTCCGGAACGCGAAAGGAAGAGCTGCTGCTTTCCCAGAAAGAACTTGCACGCGTCTGGATACTGCGGAAATTCCTGAACGAAATGAGCCCGATGGAGGCAATGGAATTCATGATCGACCGGATGTCGCATACGAAAAGCAATAAAGAATTTCTCCGCACCATGAATTCCTGACATCGTGATAGAACATAACTGATAACGGGAGTATAAGATGAAAACTTTCCTGCGCGTCCTGCAGATCCTTCTGCTTATTCTGGTGGTTGTTTTTTTATCCGGACTTTTTCTTGTCGACCGGATCGCCTCGCGCGGTCTGCCGGACTATGACAAAGACGTTGATCTGCGGAATATGACGGCAAGCGTGGAGATCTTCCGCGACGAGCATGCCGTCCCCCACATTTATGCACAGACCGAGGAGGATCTTTACCGCGCGGTGGGATATGTGATGGCCCAGGACCGTCTCTGGCAGATGGACCTGATGCGCCGGGGGACCACAGGGCGCCTTTCCGAGATCTTCGGCGAAGACCTTCTGGAGACCGATCTCATCATGCGCGCATTGCGTATTGAGGACAAATCGGAGCAGGTACTGAAAGATCTGGATCCCGAAATACGCCTTTCGCTTATTGCTTTTTCCGACGGCGTCAATCAGTATATTGAAAGCCTTGGGAAAAAACTGCCCCCGGAATTCACCATCCTGGGCTATGAGCCGGAACCCTGGGAACCCAAGCATTCCGTGAATATGATAGGATATATGTCCTGGGACCTGACCGGCGGATACCGCAGCAAGATATCCCTCCATCAGCTGCGCAGGCAAGTGGGGGAAGCAAAGATCCGCGCGTTCCTGCCCGACCCGGATGTACACCAGACCCTGGTTTATCCCGGTCTTGAGGATACCGTTATATCAACTCCCCTGTATACGGCCTTTGAAAAGATGCGGGATATCGGCCTCACCGGGGTCTTTCACGGAAGCAATAACTGGGCGGTCAACGGTTATAAGACCCGCAGCGGAGCAGCGATCATGTGCAATGACATGCATCTGGGGTATTTTGCACCCGGCATCTGGTACCAGATGCACTGCGTGGTTGAGAACAAGGTCAATGTGACCGGCGTCGCCGTACCCGGCCAGCCCTTTGTGATCTGCGGGCACAACGATCACATTGCCTGGGGCATGACCAATGTAGGTATTGATGATACCGATTTTTATATCGAGCGACTGAGTCCGGACTCCACAAAATATTTTTTCAACGGCAACTGGGTGGACCTGCATGTCCGCGAAGAGGCCATTAAAACAAAATCCGGGGACACGCATACCCGCACCCTGCGCTTTACGCACCGGGGGCCGGTCATTTCTTCATTCAGGGACATTGACGAAGCGGCTATTTCCATGCGCTGGATCGGGAACGAAAGAAGCAATGAGATCCTGGGAGTTTACCGCCTGAACCATGCCCGTAACTGGAACGATTTCCGCGAGGCCTGCAGCCATTTCAAGGCCGTCAGCCAGAACATCTGCTACGCGGATGTTGAGGGAAACATCGGTCTGCAGACCGCCGCCGGCGTACCGCTTAAAAAAGACCATTCTTATGCAATTTATCCCGGAGAAACGGATGAATACGACTGGACGGGGCTGATGGATTTTGAGAAACTCCCTCACAGCTATAACCCGGAGTCAGGGATGGTCTCTTCCGCAAACAACCGCATCGCCGATGACCGATACGGCCAGCCCATCAGTCACTGGCCGGAGGTTCCGTACCGTATTGACCGCATACGGGAATTACTCGGACAGAAAAATTACCTGGGTGTCGTGGATATGAAAAATGTACAGCTTGACCAGCAGTCCCTGCTTTTCCGTAATTTCAAATCCGGCCTGAGCACGGCACTGAACCATGCGGACTTAAGCCAGACGGAACAAAAAGCCTATGCACTGCTGAAGACCTGGGACGGCGTCCTGGATAAAGAGGCGGCCGCACCCTGCATTCTTGAAACCTTTTACATGCAGTTCCTCAAACAGACGGTCAGCGACGAACTCGACAGCCTGCATTACGACATGCTGCTCCGCAGCAGCTCTTTTGTCCGAAATTACATGGAAAATGTCTGGCGGGATCCGCAGTCCCCCTGGCTGGACAACGTGAATACCCCCAATGTCATTGAGCAGTTTGACGACATGGTGGAGATCGCTTTCAAGGCCGCGGTGACCGAACTGAGTGAAAAACTGGGAGACGATCCTGAAAAATGGGAATGGGGAGACATCCATACGCTGACACTGGAGCATCCCATGGGCGGTGTGAATATCCTGAACCGCTTTTTCAGCCTGAACCGCGGACCGTATGCCGTCGGCGGCGACTGTTTCAATCCTTCGCCCTTTGTATACCGCTATTATGATCCCTTCAAGGTCAAACACGGGCCCTCCCAGCGGCATATTTATACCACGGACGACTGGGACCGCTCACTCTCCGTAATCCCCACGGGCACCTCGGGCATTCCGAAAAGCGCTTACTACTGTGATCAGACAGAACTTTTCCTCGACGGGCAGTACCGGAAAGATTTCGTGAGCAAACAGCTGGTCAGGGGAAGTTCGGTATACCGGATGACCTTAAAATAACACGGCGGCAAAAAAAGCATTTTTCAATTTTGAAAACCACAAGCTACTTGTTATATTGCTTGGCTTGTTGATAAGAGCGCACGTAGCTCAGTTGGATAGAGCGTCGGATTCCGGTTCCGAAGGCCGAGGGTTCAAATCCTTCCGTGCGTACGTTTTTTGAGTTATGGGTTATGAGTTATGAGTTATGAGTTATCCGACAGAATGTCCATATGTGCTTATAACTTATTCCCATCGCCATAAGCTTCCGGCTTGCCCTCCGAAGTCCTTCAGCTAACGAACGAAGGAGATTTCTGGCTTCTGGCTTCTGACTCATGCGCCGTTAGCTCAATTGGTAGAGCACCGGACTCTTAATCCGTTGGTTCGGGGTTCAAGTCCCTGACGGCGTACCATTTAAGCCCCTGTTAACGTTGTAGTTACAGGGGTATTTTTATTGCCTTAATTTTACTGAAAAAGTAGTGAAAAACGGTGCTTTTTAGACCTAGGGGTACACAAATAGGACACATAAAAAGCCACCGGTTAAAACCCGCAAGACCTATAATGACCCCTTGAAATATCTATTAAATTGCGTATATTG
The DNA here is from genome assembly GCA_046482575.1 of Fidelibacterota bacterium. Taxonomy (GTDB): domain Bacteria; phylum Fidelibacterota; class Fidelibacteria; order Fidelibacterales; family Fidelibacteraceae; genus M50B103. Next base: position 602 of record JAWOEU010000035.1, on the reverse strand, counting down.
CAGAACCATCTACATACAGCGAGGCAAAATGGGAAGCGGTAATCAGTATTGCCAGGGGTTGGGGCTATATGGGGCACGTTGGTTGAAAGGACGTTTGGACAATATGATGCACGTCCCCGGTGGTCAAATTATAGTATTATTTAACAGGCGTAAAATCACTCGGTATCTTTAACACACCTTACAGAGAAACCATTAACTTTTCCTACCCAGTATCCACCACGTCTGATTGATGAAGTAGACCAATTAAAACGTCTACTCCAAGCAAAAATATCGCTATTTTCAGTTGAGGTCCAAAACTCAGTACCGTAATTCAGATTTACAAACTCAGTTGTTCTTGATGTCCAATAGTGCCTGTTACCGCAAGGTAACACCGAAAAGCCATAGTCATCTGTTCCGTTTTCATCATAATATCGACCATCAATAATGTATTCCCAACCACTAGAAGATTTAAGTTTTGGCGCAATAGTACCTCTTTCACCAATGCTGTCAGCATCTGCCTGACTCATTCCTATAAATACTTCAAGTTGCTTCCATTCTTCATCGGATGGCATGTCCCATCCGATGAAGAATGGAAGCAACTTGAAGTATTTATAGGAATGAGT
>JAWOEU010000046.1:0-11359 GCA_046482575.1 Fidelibacterota bacterium | reverse complement strand
GCGGGTGAAGGGAATCGAACCCTCGTATTTAGCTTGGGAAGCTAATGTTCTGCCATTGAACTACACCCGCTGGATTTATCGTCCTGTAAGATTGTGAAAATCGCTACCCGGGAAAAGCATTAATGATAGCGCTTTTTTACAAAAGTGCGGATCTTTTCATAAGCTGTTTCTAAGCGTTTTTCATTGGGAAGAAAAACGATGCGTAGATGTTTTGTACCGGTTTTTTCACCAAAGCCGCTGCCATGAACAGTCACTACGCCGGTCTCACGGATCAGATCCTTTACGAAATCTTCATCTTTATCGGGGATATGCAAACGGGGAAAGGCGTAAAATGCGCCCTTGGGGATCTTGCAGTCGATCTCTTCGATCCCGTTCAGCATATTGACCGTCATATCCCGGCGGACAGTAAGTGCCTTAAGCATTTCGTCAATGTGGTCCTGGGGTCCGTCCAGAGCGGCCTTAATGGCATATTGCACCGGATGGCTTGCGCTGAGACGGGCTCGTGCCATTTTATTTACGCCGTTGAGATAATCATCAATAAGGTCGTATGGACCGCTGAAAATGGTCCAGCCGATCCGGAATCCGGGAACAATATAGGATTTGGAGAGGCCGTTGAAGGTCATCACCGGTATATCATCACAAAGACTTGCCATGGAAGTGTATTGTTCCTTGTCGAAAAGCAGTTTATCATAGATCTCGTCACTGAAAATGACCAGATTGTATTTCCTGGCGAGTTCAATGATCTGTAACAAGGTTTCTTTGGGATAAACCGCACCGGTAGGATTATTGGGATTGATCACGACTATTGCACGGGTCTTACTGTTTATCCGGCGTTCAATATCCTCGACATCGAGATTCCAGTTGTCTTCTTCATTAAGATAATAAGGGTTAATATCGGCATTTAATTTTGCCAGAATGGAAGAATATAACGGATAACCCGGCTGCGGGAGCAGAACGTTATCTCCGCTTTCCAACAATCCTGTCAGACAAAGTTCTATTCCTTCGCTGGCTCCGTGAGTAATAATAATATCCTGTATATTTTTAATTCCGCTGCGTTTTGCCTGACGCCGTACGGCATCCCGCGCTTCCTCAATTCCCGGAGAAGGCGAATAACCATTCATATTGTCAAGCATAGCTTTATATACGGCTTCGATCATGTGCCGCGGCGGATGAAAATCAAAAATATTGGGATCTCCGATATTCAGAAAAGTCATCTCTTTTCCGCTGGCTTTGACCTCGTTTGCAATGCTCACTACTTCACGAATGGCGTAACGGATATTTTTAACCCGGGAAGCCGGTATGATTTTCTGCATGGTTAACCTCTTATTAATAAACAATAAATTTAATGAAACATTTGCTATAATGTCAAGGTAAATAGGTTTATGATAATCGAACATACCCAAAAAGGCATTCAGAATACCGGATACAAAATGAAAGCCCCGCCGGAAAGCGGGGCGCTTGAGCGAGAGACGAGATTTGAACTCGCGACAGCCACGTTGGCAACGTGGGGCTCTACCACTGAGCTACTCTCGCAGATCAAAAAGCCAAAAATAATAAAGCGAAATATTCCCATATGCAATAAAAAAATGTGTTAAATGCTGGTTAATTTCGTTAATTTATTACGAAAAAATGAAAGGACATCGATGAAAGCAGCCGTTACCGCTATATTAATAACCTTATCCGTTTTTCTTTTTTCTCAGGAGGAAATTGTACGCTTGTCATTTCCGGGTATAACTCCTGAAATAACAGCCGGCGAATCCCGGGAATTCGTTGTTGAAATAAATATTGAAGAAGGCTGGCATATTAACAGTGCGGAAACGCCGGATGATTATACTATACCTGCAGAGCTAACTCTGGAAAATAGCGCATCTTTTGATATTGCTGACATCAATTATCCCAAAGGAAAGGTCCTCTCCACCGAATGGGGCGGTAAGATGTCGCTGTATGAAGGTGATATCCGCATACCACTGGTCCTTGATGTAAAGGAGGATGTCCGGCCCGGTGAACATGAACTTCAATTATCCTTTTCATATCAGGGCTGTAATGATATTACCTGTCTCCGGCCTGATACGGTAAAACTGCACACCTCAATTATTGTCAACGCGGAGAATCAGATCAGGGATACAGCTTCTGAAGCGGCAACCGGTTCCATTCATACGGACGAAAACAGGGGAATCCGGTCCGGATATGAGAAAATTGACCTTAACAAACAAGCCGTAAATGATAATAATAAAGGGACACAAGCAAACGGTCCCTTTCAAAATAAAAGTTTATTCCTGATCTTTCTTCTCGTCTTTATCATGGGACTCGCCCTGAACCTCACTCCCTGCGTTTATCCGCTGATACCGGTTACAATGGGGTTTTTTATTGCACAGAAAGATACACGGTCACCGGTATTGCTTGCCGCTATGTATGTGATCGGACTTGCTATCACCTATTCCATAATCGGGACGCTGGCGGCTTTCGGCGGCAGTATGATGGGTGCCCTGCTGGCGCATCCCGCAACCCTTATCTTTTTCTCCCTGCTGATGCTCGCTCTCTCGCTGAGTATGTTTGGTTTATATGAATTCAAGCTTCCGGACAGTCTGACCCGGGCCAGCGGCGGAAGTCGCAGCGGCGCGCCGGGTGCCCTGATCATGGGACTGACCATGGGAGTTGTGGCAGCACCCTGCATCGGTCCTTTTATTGTAAGCCTGCTGGGTTTTGTTGCACAAAAAGGGAACGTGTTCATTGGTTTTTCTACTTTTTTCATTTTGGCTCTCGGTCTGGGGCTCCCTTACCTTTTTCTCGGGATCTTTTCCACAAAGATCTCCGAACTGCCGCGTTCGGGGGAGTGGCTGATCGGTATACGCAAATTTTTCGGTCTGGCACTTATCGGGATGGCAATTTATTTTATACTTCCGCTTATTCCCGGACCTGCCTCCGGGCTCCTTCTTCCGGTTTATATGATCTTGGCTGCCGTATATTATGCCGTTATCGACCGCTCGGGACTCTCTGTTTTCTGGTTTACCCGCCTGAAGATCATTTTATCCATGATTGTGCTTGCCGCCGGTATAATTATGCTGGAACCCGTATCACAGGAGACCGGGGAACTGTCCTGGGATAGTTTTTCCCGCAGTGCCTATCATGAAGCACTTTCCGAAGAAAAGCCGCTTGTGATCGATTTTTATGCGGACTGGTGTAATCCCTGCAAAGAACTGGAGCATATTACCTTCAGCGATCCTGCCGTTCAGGAGATATTAAAAGATTTTGACCGGCTTAAAGTGGATCTTACCGTAGCAAATACAAAGACCGACAGCCTGAGAGAAGCATTTGATATTGTCGGTGTGCCAACGATCATTTTTTATGACAATTCCGGTAAAGAATACCGGGATCTGCGGCTGCACGGATTCGAGCGGCCCGGCGCCTTCGTCAAACGGCTGGAAAAGCTGGTTACGGTACAGCAGAATAAATAATGCTTGAACCGTTTTGCAGGTTCTGCCGTGATTAAACAATTGTTTCTTGTCCTTTTTATCAATACATTTAAAAATTATGTTCAGGAAAAAGCACAGTCCGGAAAAGCTTCGATGGGTCTTTCAGCGTGTAAGCGGTATACCGCTTGCCGTATGCATTATATTGAATGTGTGGATATTTTCTTTTAAACTGGAAAAACCGTTGCGTTACGAACAGATAAACCAGTTGTTCGCAAGACCGGAATGGGTGTTGTTCTATTCCCTGTTTATCCTTCTTGCGGTATTGCACGGCCTTTCGGGTTTATGGACCGTTATGACTGATCATAACCCCTCGGCAATTTTCAAAAAGAATCTGAAGATCATCCTGATCGTTATCGGTGCCGTATTGATCATTTTCAGTGAATGGACCATCATTGTGTTGGGGCTGCAATGAAATATACAAAGATTTTCAGTAATTACCGGATGAATTTTCAATTGGGCATGTTTTCTTTCATCATGCACCGTATAACCGGAATGATGTTGTTGTTCTTTACCCTGGTCCTTCTTGTTTCCATGGGGATTGTTCTCTTCGGCTCCCTCAGCTTTGATAAAATGTTGATCATTTATCAGCAACCGGTTCCCCGTTTTATTTCGTCCGTTTTTCTTATGGCCCTGATCTGGCATATGCTGAACGGAGTAAGGATACTTATCATTGATCTTTTCGGGGCAGCCTATATGCAGAAATTATTAAGTGTGCTTGTGAATGTTCTTTTTCTGGCACTTGCAGTATTATATTATATTTACCTTTTTCCCTCCTAGGACAAGAATATGAAAGAATTTGACGTTGTTATTGTGGGGGCCGGTATCGCCGGAATGCGCGCAGCGATAGGAGCTGTCAAGCGTAACCTGCGCGTTGCCGTTATTACGAAAGTCCATCCCCTCCGTTCCCCGGGCGTTGCTGCGGATGAGGGACTGAATGCCGTTCTGGAAAACGAAGACAGCAAAACCCGGCGGGATCTGCTGGATATGCACAGTAACGATACTCATGAGTGCGGATACCGTTTTTCCGACGATGAGGCAGTTGAAACGATGGTACAGCGTGCACCGGCCGTAATCGGGGAACTGGAACGCTGGGGCTGCCCGCTTTCACTGGAAAAGAACAATACATATTCCATGCGCAGAATGGGAGCGTCAAGCCGGCCGCGTAATATTCATATCGCCGATCAAACAGGGCATGCCGTTCTGTATACACTTTATGAACAGTGTGTGCGTCTGCGCCGGAATAAGCCTGAAAATCTGCGCTTTTTTGAAGAATGGTTCGTCCTGAAACTTTTAGTGTCGAACAACACGGCTGCAGGTGTTATTGCAATGCAATTCAGCAGTGGAAAGATGGAGAAATTCCGCGCGAAAAGTATTATCTGGGCAAGCGGCGGCAGCGGACGTATTTACGGGAATACTTCAAATCCGCTGACAAGCAGCGGCTGGGGATTGGCAGTACCCGTTTTTGCCGGGGTTACATTGAAAGATATGGAGTTTGTACAGTTCAACCCGACACAGTTGACCGGTTCTCACATTCAGGTCACGGAAGCGGCGCGCGGGGAAGGGGCATTATTGCTGAACCGCAAAGGTGAACGCTTTTTAGCCTCATATAATGATTCCGGAAAAGGTATGGAATTATCGGCCCAGGATGTGATCTGCAGAAATATTTTTCGTGAGATCCTGGCGGGAAGAGGCATTGACGCCAGTTCCGTTTATTTGGATATGCGCACAACAGGCAAACGGAAGATCAGTAAGGCATTGCCGTTTACACGGGAACTTTGCAGAAAACATGCCGGAGCGGATCCGGTCTCTCAGTTGATCTCAGTGCGTCCGGGACAGAGTTATTTTATCGGAGGGATACATACAAACGAAAAAGCGGAAAGTGATATCGACGGCTTGTTTGCTGCCGGCGAATGTGCAAATCCGGGTGTACACGGTGCGAATGTTTGTGAGGGTAATCAACTTACGGAAACGCTTGTTTTTGCGGAGATCGCTGCGGAAAGTGCAGCAAAATATATATCACGGCATCACAATAAAAAAAATATTAATGAAACGCTTTTCCGGAATGCTTTTGAAGAAGAGAAACAAAAATTACAAAAGATGGTCTCGGTGAAAGGTGAGATACGTTCTGCGGTATTACGGAATAAAATGCAGCAGATCATGGACCGTCATGCCGGGGTTTTCCGGGACGGGATGGGGCTTGTGGAAGCCGCAAAAAGCATTAGAGAACTGAAAAAACTTTTTCATGCCGATCTTAAAATCGACAGTACGGAACCCAGAGCCAACTTCGGACTTATTGATGCGCTGGAGTTAAAAGGGAGCCTGGAAATTGCAGAAATTATTTTGCAGGTCGCTTTGAGCCGGAATGAAAGCATCGGAGTGCATTTCCGAAATGATTTTCCGTCAGCCAGGGGGCGCCACCGGCATTCTCTGACCAGGATAAGGAAAACCAAGATAAAGATCCGTTACACCGGCGTAAAAAGCAGACATAAATGGCTGAAGGAGATCTCTCCCAAAACGCTCATAGAAAAATTATGAAAGAAAAAATATACAAAATTTACGTTTTTCGTTTTGATCCCCTTAAGGACACCGAACATAAATTTGTACTTTATAAGATTTCCCGTTCAAAAGTTAAAACGGTTCTGGATGCGTTATTGTATATCCGTGATCACATAGACGGCACACTGGCTTTTCGTTCTTCCTGCCGGCAGGGAAGATGCGGTTCCTGCGCAGTACATCATAACGGACGTTACGGTCTGGCCTGTGAAATGCGCCTGAAGCCGGGAAAAAACATTATACGGCCGCTTGCACAACTTCCGGTTATCAGGGATTTAATGGTCGATATGGAACCTTTCTGGGAAAAGTATGAAAGCATCAAGCCGTATCTGATCCGGAGTTCCAAAACAGCGGGCCGGAATTACCAAAACCGCAAGGGACTGGAAAAGATGATCGACTGCATACTCTGCGGCGCTTGTTACTCGGCATGCAGGATGACCGCTAAAAACCCCGAATTTCACGGACCCGCATCCTATTATGTGCTGAACCGTTTTTTGCATGACGATCGCGATACCATTACCGGAGAACGTTTATCCATGGTTAAAGGAGAAAACGGAGTATTCCGTTGCCACAATATGTTTAACTGTAATGAAGCATGTCCGAAAAATATTGATCTTGCGGAAAATATATTGGAAATTAAAAAAAATATCCATTAAGTTCTGTTTACTGAAAAATAATCAAAAAAGGGATTTTTATGGAAAAAAACATCAGCCGCCGGATAGCGGAATTTGCAGTGGATCTGAAGTATGAGGACCTGCCCGAAGAAGTTATATTTGAGGTAAAACGCTTTTTATATGATTCCTTCGGCTGTGCTTTCGGGAGTATGCATACACGTGATGTAAATATCATAAAGGATCTCTATAAAGAAATGGGAGGCAGGGAAGAAGCCACGGTGATAGGTTTCGATATGAAAATTCCCGCCGTAAATGCGAGCTTTTTAAATGCGCTGATGATACGGTCGCTGGATTATAATGATATTTACTGGAAAGAAGATCCTTCCCATCCCTCCGATATCATACCTGCGGCGCTGGCGATAGCCGAACGCGTTGATGCGGATATGAAAGATGTTATTGTCGCCATTGTCCTGGCTTACGAATTTGAACAGCGGATGTGTGAGTTTGCAAAACCGGGGGTGCGTGAACGCAAATGGCATCATGCAACATTAACGCAGTTCGTATCACCCATCGTTGCGGGGAAAGTGCTCGGACTGAATGTTGATCAGATGGTCAATGCCATCGGGATCAGCGCATGTCACAATCACACTATTGGCTGTCCGACAGCAGGAAAGCTCACCATGATGAAAAACACCGTTGATCCGATGGCCACACAATCGGGTGTTCTGGCCGCACTGATGGCTGAAAAAGGGTACACCGGAACCGGCGCGGTCTTTGAAGGGAAAGAAGGATTTATGGATGTATTCGGACCGGACTGGGATACAGACGCCTTGTTCAGGGATCTCGGCAATAATTACAAGATCATGGAATGTTCCATGAAGGCCTTTCCGACGGAGGCTCTGACACACACCCATATTTCTGCCGCGATCAAGATAGTAAAAGAGCATGACATTGATTACAACGATATTGAATCCGTTACGGTCACGACCATAGCCCGTGCCTGTGATATTCTTTTTGATCCGCACAAATATCGTCCCGATTCACGGGAAACCGCAGATCACAGTCTGCCGTACTGTATTGCCTGTGCACTGGTCGACAGACAGGTGACGACACAAAGTTTTGATGATGAAAAACTCAATGATCCCCGTATCTGGGAAGTTATTGATAAAATACAGGGAGAGGCATCGGAAGAATTTGAAAAGATGTTTCCCGCCAAGCAACCCTCACGGGTACGTATAAAACTGCGGAATGGAGAAGAACACAGTGTCTATCTGGAATACCCCAAAGGTGATCCGCGGGAGCCTATGACGCAGAATGATCTGGATGCCAAGGTGGCTGCTTTATGCGGTAGCGGTTTTGATCCGGAACAGTTAAAAGAAACGGTCTTTCATTGCGAAACACTTGATGCCGGGAAATTTATGCGGGTATTTAAAGCTGTATAAATAAATTGACATGCTCATTTACATTTGTTAGCTTTCAGTAATATTGTCTTATTGGTAATGACAATAATAATTTTGAGGAGATCATAATGCGGTTCAAAATATTATGTGCAGTAATATTTCTCACGCTGTTTACATTCATATTTGCCCAGGAAAGTAAATCCCGCGCGGAGTTTTTCAAAGAGTTTTACGGAACGTTCATAAGTTCATCGGATATAGAGATCGGTACGGAAGAGGAAGCCGCGGCAGATCTTGCAGAGGTAATTAAGAAACTTGAAGAACGCTACAATATTGATATTCCCGAATCTGAAAAGGAGAATTTTAAAACCGCTGAGGATGTTACTGAATATGTCAATCGCCATCTTGGACAGCAAGCTGAAATAAAAGAAGAAAAGGCAGTAGCGGAGCGGTCTCCGGAAAAGGGGAAAAAGCCGCATTCATGGTTGTTCAAATTGCACGGTTCTTACGGGATTGTCGAACCCGAGGGCGTAACAGGGAAACAGGGCTGGTACGGAAATCTCGGGAAAATAAAGCGCGATGAAGGACTTGATCTGTTCGGTGATGCCGGTACATGGGAAATCGGTTTTGCATTGCATCCCTATGGCTGGAACGGGAAAGAGGGCAAAAGCGGTAATTCGTGGGGCTTGACCTTTGATCATGCAAAATTTGATCAATGGGGTCCAGACAGCGTATTTGCCGGTTTTGAAAATGATACCACCAACGCTTCCCGTTATGCGGTCAGCCTGAATTTTCAGCAGGACCTGACCGGCAGAAAAAAAACACGGCCCAAGGCAGGTATATATTTTATGGAAAGTCTGCGACTGGGCGTGCACAGCTACCGGCACACGAATGCCAACCTTTGGGGGAATAACCATCTGTCGTACGGAATTGGTCTGGCGCAGGGGATCTATTTTTATATTTTCGACCTGAAATTCTATCAGAACCTTGCATTCAGCCCCGATATAATGAAAGTCCGTCCCGACCTTTCTCTTCTGAATGCTCTGGATATGGAAATCGGTCTGCGCCTGGGCATTGCGCTGAAATTATAAAAAAGATGTTTTTAACTTTTAATACATTTATTTTTCTGTCTAAAGTAAAATGTATTGACAATAAGAATAATCAAAGGTATATTTGCATTAAACAAAACAAGAATAACGATAAAAAAATAAATGGAGGAACTTAAGATGAAACGTATCGCTATTGTTCTATTAGCTCTCTGCCTCGCAACCTCTGCTTTTGCCCAGGAAGGTTTTGGTCTGAAAGCATTTGTTTCCGGCGGTTTTGCCGAACCGGGTTTTTTGGGAACGTCCGTTCTCGCATACTATCATAATAGCACGGGGCACGGATTCGATGTCAAGCTGGGCGCACGGAAACCCCTGTCGGATTTTTTCGAACTTCCGGAATATCTGCCCCTGACGGCACAGGTCGCTCTGGGATACCAAAGGAATGCTGCTAAAGGTGCCTGGAGTGAAGTTTTGAATGCCGTTACCCTGAATATTGACGCCCTTTACAATCTGAACGAGGTCGTTGAGATCCCCTACGTCGGGGTCAATCCTTTTCTCGGCATTAAATATGACGCGCAGATGTACAGCAGTTCACTTGAAAGCTACACGGGACATCTGCTGGGTCTGCAGACGGGCGTCATGGTCTGCTACGACCTGAGCGATGTCGCGGTAGAAGGCCTTGGTGTCGAACTGACCCTTGGTCAGACCTTTGACTTTGACGTTTCCGGGACCTTTGTTGATGAAGGCGGTAACGTGGCGACGGGATTGGCTTACATCAACATCGGTGCTTCCTACGCTCTTGAATTCTAAAAAAACGGATCATTAACATCTGAATATATTAAAGCCCTGTCCGGGACAGGGCTTTTTTTATATATTGAAATTTGTTTAATTTATGTCTCTCGCTGTGTATATTTAAGGTTGTCCGGAATTAAGTGAAAGGAAATAATATGAACCCCTTTATTTTTCGTGAATATGATATCCGCGGGATTGTGGAGAAGGACTTTACCGACGATGTAGTGATCAATCTTGGGAAAGGGTTCGGGACCTGGCTGCGTCGGCATAATGCAAAACGCATGGTGCTGAGCGGAGATGTGCGTTCAACAACACCGGGACTGAAAAAACTTTTTGCCAAAGGCGCAATGTCTGCAGGTATCGATGTCCTCGATATAGGTATTGTCCCCACACCCCTGAACTATTACAGTCAGTTCGTCCGGGATGCAGATGCGGCCGTGCAGATTACCGGCAGTCATAATCCGCCGGAATTCAACGGATTTAAATTATCCTACGACCGGCAGGCCTTTTTCGGCCGGCAGATCCAGGATATTAAAACCCTGATAGAGAATGAAGATTTCGAGTCCGGAGAGGGAAATTTTGAAATGGACGAAAAGATCACGGACGAATACCTTCGGGAAATAGGTGCAAAAATAGATATTGAAAGACCCGTAAAGGTGGTTGTGGATTCCGGGAACGCCGCCGGGGGACTGGTGGCGCCGCAACTTTTTAAGTCTATGAAAAACGTTGAGCTGACGGAGTTATACAGTGAGATAGACGGCAGTTTTCCCAATCATCACCCGGATCCGACGGTTGAAAAGAACATGAAGGATCTCATCGACATGATGAAAAGCGGCAAATATGATGCCGGCATCGCCTATGACGGAGATGCGGACCGCGTCGGCGTCGTTGATAATAAAGGCCGTATTATATGGGCGGATCAGCTGATGGCTCTCTTTCTGCCGGAAGTTATTAAAGAATCCGGTACTCCCATTGTGTTTGATGTCAAATGCAGTCAGGTGCTGGAAGATGCGGTAGTAAAGAACGGCGGTAAACCCGTTATGTGGAAAACAGGCCACAGTCTTTTAAAACAAAAAATGCGGGAGCTGGGCGGACCCTTCGGGGGCGAGATGAGCGGACATATTTTCTTTGCAGACGACTATTACGGTTATGACGACGCTATCTATGTTTCTGCACGCCTGCTGCAGATGCTGTCCCGGTCCGAAAAACCTCTCAGTGATTATCTGGATGATTTGCCCACCTTTGTCTCTACTCCGGAAATCCGCCTTATGGCCGAATCCGATCAGGCGAAATTCGAGATAGCTGAAAGATCCTTTACGTACTTTTCGGAAAATTATGATTGTATTACGGTTGACGGTGTGCGCATTCGCTTTGATGACGGCTGGGGACTTGTCCGTGCATCCAATACGCAGCCGGTCATTGTCACCCGTTTCGAGGCAAATGATAAAGATGCTCTGAAACGTATAAAGAGCCTGGTGATGAAT
>JAWOEU010000136.1:0-21517 GCA_046482575.1 Fidelibacterota bacterium | reverse complement strand
TAGCCGAGTCGGCGACATGCAACGTCGTTTACCTCTAAGATGCGCGCGGGTAAACCCTGCTCGTTGAGCTCGAAGAGATAAATGGCGTCGTTTGCGTTCTCAAAGATCTCGACAAATCTCTCCTGCGCTCTTCCTTTCGTCAAGCTTCGGAGAGCAAGCTCAACGACTCAACGACTCAACATCTTCCGCCCGTCCTATCCGCGGTCGGTGGGAAGTTTTTCACCCATAATCGCACGCAGGATGAGGGAACCTCCGGTGTACTGCAGGATCAGCGCGATAATCGACTGAAGGGGAACACAGATGATCATTCCGATCGGACCCCAGAGCCAAAACCAGAAAAATAAGGATACCACAATAAAAAGCGGTGAAAGCTTTAAACCGTGTCCCAGAAAACGCGGGTCAAGAACATTTCCGAATAAAAACTGGCTTGCGGTCAAAAGAATAGTCAGAAGAATGAACTTGCTGTCAAAACCAAACTGCAGCAGATAGATCAGTACCGGGAAGATCGTCGCGATGAACGATCCGATACTGGGGATAAAATTAAGCAAAAACGTTATCAGACCGATAACAATAATAAAATCCAGCTTAAAAAAGGAGGCAATGACCATAGCCGAAACGGCTGTTCCGAGACTGATAATGGTTTTCCGGGATATGAAGGTCTGGATCTTTTTTTTGATCTCCGGGATGATCTCCGGACGTTTTTTTGTTTTATAATTCAATATCACCGCCTCCAGACGCTCTTCAAGGCTTTTCCTTTCTGCAATGATAAAAAGCAAAAGAAGTATCACCAGGAGGACCGAAGCAATAAAGTCCAGAAAACTCCCCATTGTGGATGTGATGACCTTTTGGAAAGAGACCCTGTCCGCCAGCTCGTACCAGTTGACTTTATCCCTGAAAAAATATTCCGCATCTTCCATGGGGATCTTCAGCTGCAGAAGGATATCCTGAAAGGCCAGAATGAACCTTTCCTGATACTTTGGGAATTCACTGATAAAAGAACTGATACTTGCATACACAACAATGCCGATCAGGAAAAGAACAACACTTACGATAACAAGCAGTAATAGGATGATCAGAAAATCCGGCACCTTTTTCCGGGTAAAAAAACCGGTGATCGGACTGAATAAAAAAGCAAAAAAGGCAGCTAGCGTAAGCGGGATAAATATATGGCGTAATTCCCGCATGAAAAATATCGCAATACAAAAACCTGCGAGTATCAACAAATTCCGTAGATGACGTTCCTTATTGTTCTGCTGCTGAATGCGGTTCATTTTTCCCTCTTTCGAATTACCGGTTCAAAACATTTGAAATATAATAAAAATTTAGTATATTTGCACGCTTATACAAGTTTATTTTCACATCGGTTCCCGCTGCGGGAAAAAATATTTTTTCTTTATCTGCCGGGAATAAACGTTTATTCTGCGTTGAGGCATGAATAATAACATTTTTTTAATAAATCATCTGGGTAGTTTAAAGATTGACACAAGATAAATATTTTTGTAAATTACGTAGATACTTTTATGTAAAGACATGGAAAAATGAGTCAGCTGAAAATATATAATATCTCAAAACGGACCACCCCATTCACCCCGGCATCAACCGAAGGTGATTTTATCAATCATACCGCAAAGATCTTCAATGAAAACAAGATCGATGTCCGTGTTTTTCTTCCCCGTTACGGATATATTTCCGAAAGAAAATTTATTCTGCGCGAAGTGATACGGCTTAAAGAGATACGGGTCACCATAGATGGCGAAGAGACCATTTCCTCGGTTAAGTCCGCTTTTATCCCCGATTCGCGTGTGCAGGTCTACTTCCATATTTATCCTGATTTCTACCGGGAGATCAGTAAACAGGTTACAAGTAACTATCTCAAGCCCCGGAATCCGAACGTATACAATACTTTTCTTATGTACAGCTTTGCATCCCTGAATACCCTCGAACGCCTTTACTGGAAGCCGGATGTAATTCTATGCTACAACTGGCAGAGCGCCATGATCCCGGTTATCCTAAAAACGATTTTTAAAGATCACGAATGGTTCAGGAATATTAAGGTGGTCTCTGTGCTGAGTTCGGATGAACCTTTCTTTGCATTCACCGGGGATTCCCTTCAGCGTTTTCATATCGGTGATGACAGCGGCCGGCTGAGCGATGCCGAAGATTTTCTGAAAACCAGCCTTTCTTTCTCTGATGCCGTTATCAAGTTGAAATCCAAAAAAAACGGCAAGCTGGACCCTCTGCTGAAAAAGAAAGATATCAATAAAGTTTTATCAGATAAAAAGGAACATTATAAGATATTTGACATAAATACGTCAAACAATAACATCGAATACTGGGGTCCAATTGCAAAAGAACTATATGAATTTCTCGACACACTTTAATCCGGGTTTGACAAGATCAACACTTCGTCAAAGTACTTTTACTTTGACTTTTTTTTGTTTTGCCATTCTTTTATTTATCCTGACATCCTGCAGTGAAAACATATTTCAGTCCCCCTATGGGAACCGCAGCCTGTCCATCGACACTCTCCATTATGATAACCGTATCATAACGGAGATAAAAAATATCAATGCCGATGCTTCCGGCAGCATGCTCAGTGAAAACAAAGCCGGAGAATACCATGCTCTCAATGCGGAATTCCTGATCAAATTCACGAATTTCCTTGCCCTCCGAAGCCTTCCCGATACCGTTGAACTCCGCATCGACAATGCAGACATCGTTCTGTATCCGTCAAACAGCTGGGGCGTAAACAGCACATTTTCCCTGGATTTTGATTTGGTCGACACCGATACATCACTCTACTGGGAAAATATCAGCGATCCCGATGAGGTTTTTAATACTCTGGAGGGAAAAACGCAATATTATTCCACGGCGGTGATCGATCCGTCGGCGGATTCGGTGCGCATTCCCATCGAAACGGAAACCGTAGAGGACTGGTACCGGCAGAGCGATGCCGATTACTCCAATAACGGTCTCATCGTACGCAAAAATGCGGGTTCGGAAGGAATGGCAGCCTTTTATTCCATCGACTACCTTGATCCCGGATCCGATAAACGTCCGTATTTACTTCTTGAGTGTTCACTTTACGATACGAATGATATTTATCTGAAAGACAGTATCTTTCATATTGCCGGCAGCGGAGATATTCAGAAAACTGAAAGCGATACCGATATTGACGATTCGCGCTTCTTTCTGTCCCAGGGAAACATTTTCCGTTCTTACATTATGATGGACAGTCTGCGCCGGGACACTCTGCTGGGACCTTCGCGTCTTATCAACAAGGCGGAACAGCGCTTTGTAATAAAACCAAACTACAGTAAGATCGCACCCGGAGATACGCTGTATCTCACAGCCCGGCTCTTTAAAACGGACAGCTGGGAGGAAGACAGTCTGCGTTATATGTTCACAACGCGTTCGAATGTCTTCAGCGGCGCAGACGACACGATACGTCTCGATATTTCCCGGCTTCTGCAGTATATGGTCTCAAATGAAAAAGAAACCACCTATGAAGGCATCTTTTTCTATCTCAATAACGAATATAATGATTTTAACTATATTACCATTGATCCCGATCATTCGAGTCTGGATTTGATTTACACAAAGGTCAACGATGAATAAAAAGATAATCCACTTGCTTATTGCTATGATCTTATTCACTTTTTCATTCGCTCTTGCGGGGGTGTTTGAACTCTACGGGATCGGGAAAGTAGGACTGAATTATTCAGTGGCTTCTACCGGAAGAGGAAAGGCGTCAACAGCATATTCGGACAGTTTGACGGCAAATCTCCAGAACCCGGCGAATCTCGCTTATATCCGTAAGGCCGGAATGGAAATGTCCATGAACAGCAATCATAACCACATATCCGGCACAGGGAATACGAATAATTACACCGGCTTTTCCTACGGTCTTCTGAAATTCCCGGTTGCCGGCAAGGGTGCTTTTTCTCTCGGGATAACCCCGCTGACAACGGCGAACGCTTCCTATCAGATAGTCGATGAAGCGCAGCAATACAGCGAATCCACCTATTTACAGGGCAATATCTATTCCTCCTCCCTGAATTTTGCATATTCCTTTTTCAAGAAGGGTCAGCTTGCCCTGGGACTGGGAGCAGAATTCCTCATCGGCGGATATATGATAATGAAGAATATCGATTTTGAAAACGTCACTCTTGCTGATGTCAGTATTGAAAAAAACGAAAGCTTTACCGGAAGTCAGTTCTCCGGCGGGATCAGTATCACCCCCATTCCGCAACTCACACTGGGTGCTGCTTACACCTATGTCAACCACTCCTCACGCCGCGAGATCACCCATTATATGTCGGAAGCGGCTTCACGTTTCTATTCATATCTCGACAGCGCCGCCTATTCGGACTCCGATGTTTTTCCCGCCCAGTTGCGTGCGGGACTTGCATTAACGCTTGCTCCTCGTTATATTTTAACTGTTGACTGGATGCAGTACCGGTTTACGGATATTGCAGCCGATTTTTCCTTTAATCCGTTTTATGAAGGTGCTCAGATAAGATCCTTCAATCATTACGGACTTGGTTTTGAAAAACAGGGCACACTAAGTGAATACCTTCCCTACTACCGCTCTCTGACCTACCGGGGAGGGATATTTTATGAGCAGCATTATATGGCAGATTCTCAGGGACTGCCCGTACGGACGTTGGGGCTTACGCTGGGACTTGGGCTTCCGTTCACGGAATACCGGAACCGGATCGATGCAGCTTTTGTATGTGAATACAATACGGGTACGATATTCGAAGCGGACGGAATTGATGCAATACGTGTAAATGAATTTGTTTACCATTTTACCCTGAGCATTACCATAGCTGAAACATGGTTCCATACGCAAGGCAAATACAGATAACAGAATAGGAGAAAAAAAAAGATGAAAAAAATAAAAAAACACTTCTTAACGATGACACTCGGCATTGTTCTGCTTTTCGGAGTATATAATTGTGCATCTCCCCAGGCACAGACCGATAATAATGATATCAGTTCCAGAAAAAAGGCAGATCAGGAAGAAACGCTGAACCGTTGTAAGTTCTACCTCAGCAACGGACGGCAATATATGATCCAGCAATCATGGGAAAACGCTATACGCAATTTTAAACAGGTCATTGAAAAGGGCTTAGCCGAAGAATTTGCGGATCCTCTTTTCAAGGACCTTGCCCAATCCTACATGAAGCTCGGGATGCCGGATTCCGCTGCGTATTATATTGAACAGGGACTGAGTTACAAAGGCACGGACAAGCACATGCTCCAGCTCGCCGGCTACTATAATGAGCGTGCAGCTGATTACGAAGATGCTTTAGATGCTTATCAGAAATACAATGCCCTCTATATGGACGATGTCGAATATCTCAAGAAACAGGCAAACCTCCTTGACGAAATGGGCCGTTACCAAGATGAGCTGGAGGTCTGGGAATATATCATTGAGATAGAACCTGATGATGATGATGCAATAAATGCTATTATCGACGTACTCGGAAAAATGGGCAAGGACCCGAAGGATTTTTACAAAAAGGCATGGGAAAACAATACTGCAAGTGCCTCAAGAGCATTGAAATACATCAATGCACTTCTCAACGACAATGAATGCGGTGAGGCTATACGCGTTGCTAAGCAGAGTCTGCAATACAATCCATCGAATGAAACGCTGGTAAAAAAACTTGCCCAGGCCTATGAATATAATAATCAGATGCTGGAGGCACTGAAAGCACTTGAAGATTATGCGCGCAAAAATCCCCGCGATATCAATATGCAGATCGATGTTGCGCTGAAAAACCTGGATTTCGAAAACTATCAGAAAGCATACAATATTATTTCCAATGCTATCAAAGTCGCACCGCAGAACAAAGAAGTATATGCCGTACGCGGGAAGATCCTTGAACAATTTGCAGAAACCGTTGCTTTCGAAAAAAACAACATTGATGTTAATGACAGGATCGTTTATCACATGGCATATGAAGATTATCAAAAATCCAGGGAACTGGGAAATTTCAATGCTCAGTTCAGGATCAAATATCTGTATGATAACGATCTTACAATAGCAAAACCAAAAGAACGCTTTCTCGTCGGTGATGCAAACAAGGTCGGCGACAACACCTTTAAGGCATTGGGAGAAGAATATTCATGGTTAGACAGAACCGTAACCGTCGAGTAGTCATCATCGGTTCCGACCACGCCGGTTTTGAGGCAAAAAGCCATATTGTTGACTATCTCCGTGAAAAAGGATATGCGGAGTCCGTTATTGATCTGGGCACGCACTCTTCTGATCGTGTGGATTATCCGGATTACGGCGTCGCCGTTGCAAAAGCACTGCACGATCATCAACATGCTTTCGGTATTGTTCTCTGCGGCACCGGTATCGGTATCAGTATCTCCGCCAACAAGGTCAAAGGCGCCCGTGCAGCCCTTTGCACCACTCCTTTTCATGCTGAAATGGCACGAAAACACAATGACGCGAATATTCTTGCTCTCGGCGGCCGCACAAGCACCTTACCCGAAATGGAATCCATCATTGATGTATGGTTCAATACGGAATTTGAAGCCGGACGTCATCAGCGCCGTGTAGATAGAATACATTCTTTAACCGAAAAATAGTGGTGGCATTATGTACAAAAACATCAGAGAGCAGGATAAGGATGTTTTTAAGACCCTGAAGGACGAGCTTCACCGTGAACGTACTTCCCTGGAAATGATCGCATCGGAAAACTTTGTCAGCGCGGCCGTTCTGGAGGCTTCCGGAAATATTATGACCAACAAGTATGCGGAAGGCTATCCCGGCAAACGTTATTACGGCGGCTGCGAACACGTTGACGACGTTGAAAATATCGCCCGCGAGCGCGCAAAAAAACTTTTTAACGCCGCATACGCCAATGTACAGCCGCATTCCGGCAGTCAGGCAAATATGGCGGTATATTTTACCTTGCTCAAACCGGGAGACACCATACTCGGCATGGATCTTTCCCACGGCGGCCATCTGACCCACGGAAGTCCCGTTAACTTTTCCGGAAAACTTTATCATATTGTCAGTTACGGCGTTAAAAGGGACACCGGTTACATCGATTATGATGATCTTGCCCGCAAGGCGCGCGAACATAAGCCCAGGCTGATCATTGCCGGTGCCAGCGCTTATCCGCGCCATTATGATTTTGCAAAATTCCGCGAGATCGCTGATGAGACCGGTGCTTTCCTGATGGCCGATATTGCACATCCGGCCGGACTGGTTGCCGCCGGACTGCACCCCTCCCCCGTTCCTTATTGCGATGTAGTCACCACCACCACGCATAAAACGCTTCGCGGTCCCCGCGGCGGTATGATACTTGCGGGAAAAGACAGTGAAAATACGTTCGGCATAGTCGCACGGAAATCCGGACGTACAAAAATGATGTCCGAACTTTATGACTCCACTGTCATGCCCGGCATTCAGGGCGGTCCGCTTATGCATATCATTGCGGCGAAAGCCGTTGCCTTCGGTGAAGCGCTGCAGCCCGGGTTCAGGGATTACTCCCGCAGGATCATTGAAAACGCAAAAGCTCTTGCAGATGCCCTGATGCACTATGATTTTGATCTTGTATCCGGCGGCACCGATAATCACCTTGTCCTTGTTGATCTGCACAATAAGGAGATCAGCGGGAAAAAAGCGGAAAAAGTCCTTGAATCAATCGGCATAACCTGTAACAAGAACATGGTGCCTTTTGATGACCGCAGTCCCTTTATCACCAGCGGAATACGCCTGGGAACACCGGCACTGACAAGCCGCGGATTTACGCCGGAGGATATGCAGAAGATCGCCGGGATCATTCACGCGGTCATCGCCAATCATAGCAGTGAGGATGTCCTTAAACGTGCAAAGATCGATGTGCAGACACTTATCGCCGCACATCCTCTTTATGAGGATATGGATAGATGAGATGCCCAAACTGCGGGTATGAAGAAAACCGCGTCATTGACTCGCGTCCGCTGAACAAGGAAAACGGCATACGGCGGCGGCGCGAATGTGAAAAATGCAAATACCGCTTTACCACCTATGAATATGTCAGCCTCAGCACAGCTCTCGTGATCAAATCCAACGGTACCCGTGAAGAATTCAACCGGGAGAAACTTATCCGCAGTATCAAGCTTGCCTGCGTAAAACGTCCCGTTTCCGCTGAAAGTATTCAGAGCATCGTTAAGGAGATGGAAAATATGATACTGACGGAATGTCTCAGTGAGATCCCGTCAACCGCCATCGGTGAACTGGTTATCAATGCTTTAAAGAACATTGACAAGGTTGCCTATATCCGTTTTGCTTCTGTTTATCACGATTTTGAAAGTGTGGATGAATTCCACCGGCGTATTCAGGACCTTGAAAACAGCAATAATAAGCTCTGATACGATTTTTTAATTGACATTATTGTTTATAATGATAATATTAACAAGACAATAAAAAAAAGAGGTAACAAAAGACATATCTGTTCGTTAAAGGTGCTTGACAAAAAGAGAAACAACGAAAATGAAAGATGTCACATCTTATAACGACACGATGCTGAGCGTTATAAGACCGCTCATTTTTTTTATTAGGAGAGATGTTTTATGAAAACAAAACTACTTGCAGTTATTCTGACCGTCACGCTTACCTTTTCCTCTGCTTACGGGATCACAAATACCGGCGCCGTATGGCTCCTTATCGCCCCCGGTGCACGTGCAGAAGCCATGGGGGAAGCACAGGTTGCTATTGCAGATGATGCCTATGCCTCTTATTATAATCCGGCCGGCCTGGCGTTCATGGGAAGTAATCAGATCGGTGCCATGTATTCAAAATGGCTGCCGAATCTTGTGAACGACATGTATTATACGTTTTTATCCGGCGGATATCATGTCGAGAATGTCGGAACGTTCGGCGGACATGCCATCTATCTGAACCTCGGTGAACAGCAATGGACAGATGAATACGGTAACAGTCTCGGTACTTTTTACAGTTACATGACAGCGGCAAATGCTTCCTATGCCACGAAAATCCGTGATAATCAGGCTATCGGGGTCAATTTAAAAATAGCTTACCAGATGCTGAGTCCCGTGGGAACCGGGTCGGAACAAAGTAACGGAAGTTCCTTTCATTTCGGCTTTGATTTTGGTTATCAACTGCGCGGTTTACTGAATAATTACCTTGACCTGGGATTTGCAATTTCCAATATCGGTCCCAAGATCTCCTTTGTCGACGTTGCACAGGCAGATCCCCAGCCTACGAACCTGAAAATGGGTATCAATCTCAATCTGCTCCAGATGGAGCACAATGAACTTTCCGTTGTTTTTGATGTCAACAAGATCCTGGCGGGTAATCACCCCTCCATGGATGCAAATAACAATTATATTATTGAACGCGGAAATCCTTTACACGATGATTACGGAGAGGAAGCTTACACCGACAACTGGTTTGTGGGTATCTTTACTTCCTTTACGGACAACTGGAAATACAAAGGCGACATTGACTTCAGCGGTGACGGCGTTATCGGCGGATATGATGAAGACGGAAATGAAAAGGGCTGGTACAATGCGCAGGGAGAACTGATCGACTATGTCCGTACCGGTGACGGAAACGCTTACTGGATAAATACGGATACCGATGCTATTGTCGACGGACCCGGGACCTATACGGCCGGCGGAACGGAAGTCGGCTGGGGAGAATTCGGCAATAATGCCGGTCAGTTCAGTGATCCCACACCCGAAGTGGGCTCTCAGAGCACCGGTTCGTTTAAGAATGAACTTCGTGAGCTTATCCTGAACACCGGTGTTGAATATGTGTATAATGAAATGTTTGCCCTTCGTGCAGGATTTATTTACGACCGTGAAGGCGATGTGATGAATCCGACCGTGGGTTTCGGCTTTATCTGGAAAGGTCTTGGATTTGATTTTGCCTATACCGGCGGAAAAGAAGGCCATCCGCTTGCAAATACCATGCGCTACAGCCTTCGCTATGAATTTTAAACGTCTCCGCTGGAAGGAATATGAAAAAATATTTTCTCTTTGCCTGGATACTGTTCAGCTCTATTGCTCTTGAAGCTGAATTACTGACGCCAAAAACAATCGAACCCGGCACCCGCCGTTATCTTGTTCTGCGCGTGGAATTTCAAGAGGATGATCACAGTGTCACTACCGGCAACGGTCGGTTTATGATAAACGAATGGACCGGACATGATACGACCTATGTCGTGGATCCACTTCCGCATGACCGCTCCTATTTCCATTCTCACCTGAAATTTATTGACCATTACTGGTCTGAGGCCAGTAAGGGCCGTATCCGTATAGATACTGCCGACGCTCTTCTGCTTCCCGCGGAAGAGGATCCTTACATTCTGAACCGTAAAATGCGCTATTATTCCGATCCCGACAGTATTGATCACCGCCTGGCCGCACTTGTGTATGAATCCGTGAACGCGGCTATCGAGGCTTCCGGCTCCATTGCAGACAATGACGGCGTGATCATCTATCACGCCGGTGTGGGACAGGATTTCAACATTGATCTTGACGATTCTCCTTTTGATATCCCTTCTTTTTACTTTGATGAAAACTATTTATCCGAATATCTGTCCGCAGATAAATTCAACCGGCTCGTATCCAACGGATGCAGTAAGGGAATTGTACTCCCGGAATCGCAGAACCAGCTGAAACAAAATATCGCACTGAACGGTACGGAGATACTTATGACCGGTATGCTTCTGGGGCTTCCGCCGCTTTATGATACGGAGTTAGGCCGTTCCGGTGCCGGTATCTTCGGACTGATGGACCAGGGCTCCAACCGTGCAGGCGGTCTCTGTCCCGTCAAACCCTCCGCTTATGAACGCTTCCTCCTCGGTTCTGCCGAACCGGTCGAGATCATCCGCAGTCAGCGTCTCCGTATCCTGCGTGATGAGGTATATAAAATCCCCCTGAGCTCCAATGAATATTTTCTGATCGAATTCCGGAAAAATACCGGCTTCTGGGCCGATTCCCTTTTATGGTCACGCAATGACATCCGCAATCATCTGGATGTCCTTTCCGCTCTTGATTCGCTGGGTGTGCTGGATTACCGCCTGGAAAACGGCGTGTTAACACATGTCAGTGATCATGATGTGAGCCTCCCGGCTTCCGGCTTGCTGATCTGGCATATTGTAGAACCCGAAACTTTCGGAGAAAATCCCAACCGTCAGCGATCTCCTTTTCTGGACCTTGTGGAAGCCGACGGCGGCGATGATATCGGCAAATTCTACAATACCCTTGATCCCTCGGTCAATAACGGCTGGAAATGGGATATGTGGTTCAGAAATAATCCGGCATTCAGCGATAACAATCCCGATCTTTACCGAATGCAGTTCAATGATGAGAGTCACCCCGATACGCGCAGTGTGAATGATCTTCCCAGCGGTATAGCCATACAGAATTTCCATTTTTATACCGATTCCGTGGTCCTGGAACTGGAAATGGACACACCCGTAAGAAAGAACGTTTCCAACACGGTCTTCGATGAATTTACCACCGCACTTCCCGCTGTTTTCACCTCCCCTAAAACCCTTATCGGGTACCGCGACAGCAGTCTGTTCCTCTACAGCGCCGAAGACGGCCTCCGTAAGATCTACTCGCAGAATAAAGCATACGAAAAGCAACAAACCGCCCTGCTGACACAGGGAAATGCGCTGCTGCAGGTACTCAATACGGACGGCGGCGCGGAGATCACAAAACTTAGATATCAGCCTTCGGGCATGCTTTCTGCGGAAAATTTATTCCGTTTCGACTACGAACTTGATCTTGATCATCTGGCCCTGTCCGGAGATTCGCTCTTTTTGCCGGCCCTTTCCGCGGAGAACCCTGCACAATTCCTCCACACCGGCAGTACATGGGCGCTGACGGATATCGATACTTCCGCCGTCGGATTTGTTCCTTACATCCGTAACGGAGAATTCCTCGCTTATATCAAGGCCCGGGAAGCTGCGGTCATGAACGACACGCTGATCGTTGCCGATAATGAACCGGGGTTCAGCTTCGTTTCCGGAACGTCCGGAGAAACGGCGGGACCGATGGCGGAGGAGCATACCATCAGGCAGCTGATCCCGGTCCATCTCAACGAGGACGGCGTTTTCGAACTTCTCGCCCTGACCACCTTTAACGGCCGGTCGACATTATCCGCGTTCACCCATGCGGGTTACCTGCTTGACGGTTTTCCGGTCTTCAATGATTACCGGGAGCTCCGGGTCTATTATCTTGACGGCGATCCGCAGATCCTCGCTTACGACCCCTCGGGAACCATTGATGCCTATTCGGTATCTGCAGAACTCCTGTATTCCCTTCCCGCCCCGGTAAATGCGGCTTCTCTGTTCATGGAACAGGTATCCGCCGACAGCGCCTGGCTGGTCGCCGACGGCAGCATCTATACTGTCCGCAGCGATTCGGTGTATTGGGGTTACCGCGGAAAGGACGCCGTTCACAGCAATGCCCACCGGACTTTACAATCCGCCACACCGGTCGTCTCCACAACACTGATCAGGGACGGACTGATCTATAATTACCCGAATCCCGTCGAGAACGGAATGACAAAATTCCGCTATTTTGCCACGGGAGCGCACAGCGTTACGATCAATATCTACCAGTTAAACGGCCGGCACGTGGAAACCCTTACGCAGATGGCCGTAAACCAGCAATGGAATGAAATCCGCTGGGATGTCAGCGACCATGAGTCGGGCGTTTACATCGCCAGAATTAGTGTCGGCGACGGAAGCCGGACGGAAACCTATTTTGTAAAACCCGCGATACTGAAGTAAGATGCTCAACTACCGTAAATATACGATCTTCCTCGTTTTTATGCTTCTGCTGGCACTGCCTCTGGCCGGACAGTACGAACCGCATCACCCGGAACTGGAATGGCAGACACTTGAAACAGAACATTTCGTTTTCCATTTTCATGAAGGCACGGAATGGTCGGTGCGCACGGCTATGGAGGTCGCGGAAACCATATACCCCTACGTTACCGGTCTGTATGACTGGGAACCGCGCGAAAGAACGCATATCATTATACAGGACACGGATGATTATGCCAACGGCGGAGCCTACTATTTCGACAACAAGATCCTGATCTGGGCTTCACCGCTGGAGTTCGATCTGCGGGGAAATCACCAGTGGATGTGGAATGTGCTGACCCACGAATTCTCTCACATTGTTTCTCTGGGTGCTTCAATGAAATACCCCATCACAATTCCCATGTTCTACCTGCAGTGGATCGACCGCGAGAAGCCGATGAAGGAAAATATCATTCTGGAATATCCAAAGGGTATCGCTTCCGTTCCCATTGCCAATTCCATTGTTCCCATGTGGTGGGCGGAAGGTGTGGCCCAGTACCAGTATGAGAACGCACATCACGATACCTGGGACTCCCACCGGGATATGATCCTGCGGGATGCGGCCCTGAACAACAGCGTGATGTCGTGGGGTCAGATCGGTCATTTCGGACACCCGGGTATCGGCAATGAGGCCGTTTACAATACCGGCTACGCTTTCGCCTCTTATCTGGCTGAACGTTACGGCAGTGGTATTCATGCAGAGATCGCAAAAGCCGCCCGCAATAAACTGCGGGTCTCTTTCAACGGTATTCTCGGGGATGTGACCGGTGTCAAAGGCAAAGAACTTTATAACGACTTTACGGACCATATTCAGCAGGATTATCTTAACAGCACAGGTACGATACGCGAACATCTTCAGGAGGGTGAAACGCTTTTTTCCGAGGGACCGGGAAATTTTCTGCCGTTGTGGTCCCCGGACGGAGATCGTTTCGTCTTCCACTCCAGTAAAGGTTTTGATTATATCAGCTATAATTATTTGTACTCCCTTGAAGACGGCAACGCAAAAATGATATCCCGTGACCGTGTGCGCGGAAATGCCGCCTGGTCTCCGGACGGCAATATCCTTTATTTTGCCCAGCTTCAGAAAGCCGACATTTACGGTTCCACCTGGTTCGACCTGATGGCCTATGATTTTCGTACGGAAAAATGTACGCAGCTGACCGAGAATGCGCGCATCTATTCCGTCAGTACGGACAGCACCGGGGGGATGTACGTAATACGCGTTCATGACGGCACCCATAATATCTACCGGTATGAAACCGAAACTTCTTCCATGACAGCGCTTACCGACTTTACAAAGGGCGAACAGATCTATATCATGCAGAGCGATCCGCAGGGAAACTACATTTATTTCGATATGGCGGTAAATCACGGAAGAGATATCTACCGGCTTGATCTTCACAGCGGCGATATTGAGCCCCTTGTTTTTGATATCCGGCATGACAACCGTACGCCTTTTATCACAAATAACGGAAAAAACCTGTATTATGCCTCTGATCGGAGCGGAATATTTAATATTTACCGGCTTGATCTTACATCACAGGATACCGGCAGCGAACTGATGACCAATGTCCGCGGTGCCGCTATGTATCCGGCGGTCCATCCCCAAAACGACACGCTTGTCTATACGCTGTTCAGAGAAGCACAATTCATCCTCAGCAAACAAGGTACGGAAAAAAGCATTCCTGCTGAATTTGCCGAATACAAGGATTACAGCTTCCCTACGGTGATGCAGACGCTTCCTGCAAAAACCTCCCTGGATGCAAAAGATTATGAACTCCAGTTCAGTAACCTGTTTTTTATGCCTTTTCTCCAGTACGATTATGACGCAATGAAGGCGGGACTTATTTTTTATCAGAACGAAATGCTGGATAAAATGAGTCTTTTTGCCATGGCGGACATCAATATTCGCGGCGATTATGATATCAATGCCCGTCTGGACTTCAATCAGTTTCTCCCGCGGTTTTATGCGGAGGTCTATGCGGTGGGTCTCTCCAGGACCGATTCCATCCGCTATAACGAATACTGGCCCATGGAACAGAGGGTCCGTTTTTCCCTCAGCGAGCTGTCGGTGGGCATGCATTACACCTGGCGGGCAAAACATTATTTTGAACTTTCCGCAACCACCGGCAGTTATACCTCCAATATCAAAGGTGAATCCAGTGACTGGGGACTGATAAAATTCGTTCCCGCCACGTATTACAAGGGCCAGCGCGTTGAATTTCGTTATAAGGCTGACTTTACCCGGCCGCACTGGCAAAGCAATATTTCTCCCACGCGCGGTCTCCGTATCAATAATGCGGCCATTGCCTACGACTTCAATAAATTCATCGATGATTATAAAGTCACGGATTACGGAACCTATACCGAAACCTATACCGATCATTATACTCCGCGGATCGATTTGGATGCCGATGTGTTCATTCCCCTCCCGTGGACGGATCACAGCGCACTCTCTTTCAATCTGGATGCCGGTATAATGTTCAATACGGAGATCGACAGCTTTTTTAATTATTTCGCCGGAGGGATGCCGGGACTGAAGGGATATCCCTTCTATGCGGTCGAAGGCGCACATAAGCTGGTGTTCTCTACGACCCTGCGTTTCCCCGTGAGCAAAAAACTGGGCCTGAACCTGGAACCCTTTTCGTTTGAAAATCTGTATCTCGGTGTCTACCATCAGATCGGAGATGCCTGGACCTCCGGGGAAAGCGCCCCTTCATGGAAACAGGATGTCGGTATTGAAGCGCGTATCGGCGGGCACTCCTGGTACGGATTCCCCCTGGCCCTGACCTTTGATATCGTATATGCTCTGAACAAGATCCAATATAAGGAATATGACGAGATAAAAACCATTGGACATAATTTCAGATTTTACTGGACTATTCTGTTCGATTTTTAGTATTTCATGCATATGAAACGTTTTATCATCACATTGCTGGTTATTTTCACCCTCTTGCAGGCACAGCCGCCGGAAAAGATCCACTCGAAGTCGGCACCGCTGGGGGTGGGACTGTCACTTGCACTCCCCGGAGCGGGACAATGGTACGCCGAAAACAAAGGCATGGCTGCTCTGTACCTTACTCTGGAAGCCGCATTCATCGGAGGCAATATTTATTTTGTCCGGCGCGGAAATACGGGTGTGGAAAATTATGAAAACTATGCCGACGTGCACTGGTCCGTCGAAGACTGGCTCTCCCACTATGATCCCGCAAACGACCCCACAACACATACGGCCATTGTGTATGTAGACAACCGCACCTACTCGCCGCAGAACGAAAGCAGTTATAATGATATGATGGCCGATATCGAGGACGGCTACCAGAATCTGCGTATTGAGCGCGATTACCATTTTTATGAAAATATCGGAAAATATGAACAATTCCGGTCCGGCTGGGATGACTGGACGTCCGGCGGCGAAGATCCCGGCGATCCCATGGAAGGCGTCTTCCCGAAATATTCCGATAACCAGTATGCCTATGCCGGCATGCGCCGCAAAGCCAACAATCTTTTAAAAATCGGCGGATATTTCGGAACAGCATTGTTTTTCAATCATTTCATTTCTGCGATTGATGCCGGTTTCCGCATAAAAAAGTATAATGACGACCGGGAAATATTGACTACATTATACTGTGCTCCCTTTTGGGGCACATCAAAAAACATGGGGATGAGAACAGGAGTATACATTTCATTCTAAATCACAGGGTACTATGAAAAAAAACATTTTATTAAGCACGGTCCTGATCATCAGCATTGTGATCTCCGGATGTTCCACGGGAAAGGCAGGAAGGAACGAAAATGAAGAGCAGGAACGCAGCTATCTTGAGCGCTATGAGGATGCCGTTGAGGCTTTCGAAGCCAAAAAATATTACCGGGGTATCGAAGATTTCAACTACGTTGTCTTTAATGCACCCGGAAGTGAAGTTGCCGATGATGCACAATTCTATCTTGCATCCTGCCACTATGAACTTAACGAATATCTTCTGGCCATTGACAAATATCAGCAACTGTTGCGGAGATGGCCGGAAAGCGATCTCCATGAAGAAACCCGCTTTAAGATCGCCGAATGCTACTACCGGCAGAGTCCGGGCTATCAACGGGATGATGAATATATCGTAAGGGCGATCCGCGCTTATCAGGATTTTATTCAGGAATATCCCTTCAGTGAATACCGGGATCAGGCCGAAGCACGCATTCGCGAACTCCGCACCGGGCAGGCAAAAAAAATATATGAAGCCGGAAAGCTTTATATGGTATTGCGGGAATGGAAAGCGGCCGTGATCACTTTTGAAGAGATCATTGAGAGCTATTATGATACTCCTCTGCTTAACAAGACCTACCTGCAGACGGCCCGCAGCTACCGTAAAATGAATGAACCCGAAAAGGCATTGAAAATGCTGGATAAAATTGAAGTTGATGCCTTATCCGCTTCAAACAGACAAGAATATAATAAATTACTGAAAGAAATACCGGAACCGGTGCAATGAAACGCCTGTGTCTTTACGGCGGTACGTTTGATCCCGTCCATAACGGACATATACATTTTGCAAAAAAGATCGTTGCAGCGTTTCTGCCGGACGGTCTTTTTTTTGTTCCGGCCAGTTATTCCCCTTTTAAGCAGGATAGGAAACATGCGGGCGATACCGCGCGGCTGGATATGCTCAGGATCGCTTCGCAGCTGGTGCCGGCTTCCCGTGTTTCCCGTGCTGAGATCGACCGAAAAGGAATATCCTATACCCTTGATACCCTGATGTTTTTTAACGCCGCCTATCCGGATTCCCGGCTTTTCTGGGTTATCGGAGATGACAATCTTGAGCTGCTGCATAAATGGAAAGGATATCCGGAACACTTTCGTTACTGCGATTTTATTATACTTCCCCGTTACCATGGTGATGACCTGGCGGAACGTATTGACAGGCACCCCCACAGCGATCAACTGCACCCTCTTTATACCGATACGGTGCCGGTATCTTCCACGGAAATACGGAAACGGATTGCCGAAGGAAAATCCATTTCCGCTTTTGTTCCGCGGGCGATAAATGATTACATTTATGAAAACGAACTGTACAGGTAATTAATATGCACGTCATTTTACAATTCCTTCTTCTGCTTGCCGGTATTCTGCTCCTGTACGTCGGCGCAAATTTTCTGGTAAAAGGCAGTGCGAATCTTGGCCGCATTCTGGGTATTAAACCCATTGTGATCGGCCTGACCGTCGTTGCCTTCGGTACTTCCATGCCGGAATTCATGGTCAGCATGTTCGGTGTGCTGCAAGGAGTTTCCGATATCTCCGTGGGGAATATTATCGGTTCAAATATTGCCAATATCGGTCTTATCCTCGGCATCTCAGGCCTCATCGCACCGATCGCCCTGAAATATCACAATATCCGGAAACAGCTCCTGCTTCTCTTTCTGGGGTCCCTGCTGTTCAGTTTACTGGCTTATGACGGACTCTCCCGCTTTGAAGGACTTCTGTTCCTGTTTCTCCTTGCCGCTTATATCTTTTATCTGGTAAAAAGCACACGGGGAGAAAAATTTGCCGGTGAACTTCCCGAAAAGGATAACTCGGTGATACGGAATGTATTGTTCACCTCCGGAGGGATCGCAGCACTGGTCTTTGCCTCAAAAGGCATTATTGAAAGCGCATCGAATATCGCTGTCTATTTCGGGATCTCTGAACTCGTTATCGGAATGACGATCGTGGCTGTCGGAACCTCTCTTCCGGAACTTGCCGCCAGTATCATGGCGCAGCTAAAAAATGAATCGGACATATCCATTGGCAATGTGATCGGATCAAATCTCTTTAATATGTTCTTTGTTGCCGGCGGCACCGCAAGTATAAAAGGACTGCCTATTGATATTTCCATCTACCGTTTTGAAGTCCCTTTCATGCTGATATTTACCATGCTGCTTTTCCCCATTATCTTCATACGCAAAGGCATTCACCGCGGTCATGCGGCCATTTTGCTTTTCCTGTACATCGTTTTCACGGTCATCTCCTATCTGTGGCGCTGATATGCATTACCTTCCCGCAGCTCCCTATACACAGTCCGCCTCTATATACGATACACTCATGGCGGATATTGATTATGCCGGCTGGTGTGATTATATCCTCGATCTCGCCGAAGAATTTAATTTTACGACCCGTTCCGTCTATGATATTTCATGCGGTACCGGTACCTTTCTGCATTTATTCCCGGCAAAGAAAAAATACGGACTGGATATTTCCCCGTCAATGATAGCAAAAGCAAAAAGAACGTACCCTGAACTCCGGCTCGCTGCAGGAAATATGTTGCGGCCGCCGCTAAAGGATGTCGATCTTTATCTCAATCTCCATGATGCATTGAATTATATCTCATCTTTCAGCGCCGTCAAAGCCCACCTGTCCTACATGGATAAAAATCTGAAACGCGGACAACTTTACCTTTTCGATTTCGCACTGCCGTCGGTCATGAAAAATTATTTTTTGAAGGACTCCCCGGAGGATACAAATCCCGAGGGGATTTCTTTTAAACGCGAAAATTTTTACGACGAAAAGCGGCGGCGCGCCATTACCGATCTTTATATTTATTACCCGGACGGACGGGCATATCATGAAAGGCATGTGGAATACATATATGATTACCGGGAAATAATAAAATTGTCTGTGGAATTTCCCCGCAGAACATTTATATTTCTTGAAGAATTCAGTTTTCAGGAAGCACACGAAGCTTCAAACCGCATAATTGTAATAATGAGATGATCCAATTCAGTCACGCGACCGTCAACTATGGCTATGTACCCGGCGCCTTGAAAGATATCAATCTGCAGCTGCGCGACGGTGATTTCACTCTGATACTCGGACCCACCGGATCGGGGAAATCAACCCTCTTACGGCTTATTTATATGGATATTCTGCCTTCTAGCGGTATTGTAACGGTCGGGAAATGGACTTCTTACCGCATTACACCACGACAGATCAATCTACTGCGCCGGAATATCGGCGTGGTGTTCCAGGATTTCAAACTGATTGATAACCTGAGCGTGTTCGATAATGTCGCTTTGCCGCTGATCATTGAAGGCTACCGGCGGAAATACATCAGGCGTGTGGTATATACGCTGCTCGATGAGGTCAGTTTGCTTCAAAGCAGTGAACAGCGGGCATCTACGTTAAGCCTGGGTGAAAAACAGCGAGTGGCCATTGCCCGCGCCATGAGCAAAGATCCCTTTATCGTTATCGCCGATGAACCAACCGGCAATCTTGACCGCGAGGCATCCAAAAATGTCCTCTCCCTGCTCGAACGCATTCATAAGAACGGTACTTCCGTCTTAATGGCAACCCATGATTATGAATTGATCAAGGATACTCCTTATAAGCGTATCTATATGGAGAACGGACAGCTGCTTCCGCCGGACCGTACAATTAATCTCGGAAAACAAAAAATCCGTTTATTAACACAGGAAGAATGAAACTTTTATTCGTACTACGTCAGACATTTAATAATCTGTGGCGCGAGCGTACGCCGGTAATTGCGACTATCCTGACGATATTCATTGCCCTCAGTATACTTATTGCGCTTTTTGAGGTCAGCTGGATACTTTACAACCAGCTGCACGATCTGAAAAAGAACATGGTTGTTGAAATTTATCTGAAATCCTCGATCAGCGAATCCGAAACCGCCCGGATCCGCAGCAGGCTGGAAGATCACAAGACTATCGACCGCATCAGATATATTTCCAAAGATGCCGCGGCGGGCATTTTTCAGGAAGAGTTCGGAGAGGACATTAACGAGATCCTTGATAAGAACCCCCTGCCCCCTTCTTTTGAGATACGTCTCAGACCCGAATTCAATCATCCCGATTACATGAGTATCCTGAAAAGGCAGTTTGAGGGAATGCCGGAGGTTGAAGAAGTACATTACCGTCATTCCATAATCGAAAAACTGGAGAATGTTACTGAAGCGGTTGTTGTAGCGGGGATCTTTATTCTGATCATTCTGGTCTTCGCCATGAACCTGCTTATCCGGAACACCATTAAACTTTCCGTTTATGCAAGAAAGCGCCAGATCATGGTCATGAAGATCCTGGGCTCCGGCAGTTTGCTGATCCGCATGCCCTTTATTCTGGAAGGGGCGGTCGAAGGGCTTATCGGCGGGATCCTTTCAGCTTCGGGATTGATCATTACTCATCGTTTTATTGCCGGTACTTTCACTCTGGTAAATTTTTCACCTCGTGTTTATCAGCTTTTATGGATAAATACAATAAGTCTCGGCATTGTGCTCGGACTGCTGGCCTCCGCATATTCCGCCGGCCGCTTTATAAATAAAATTTACTCAAAAAAATAATAAGAAGGAGAAAAACATGAAATTACGAAAAACCATATCCATCATTTTTATCACGATGCTCTTATTTGCTTCCTGTTCGTCAAAACCGGAAGTAAATACCGGACTTGATAACGCTCGTATTGACGGTTTTCCCATGTTCAAAGGGAAATCTGTCGGCATTGTTACAAATCATACGGCCGTTGACCGGAACGGTGATCATCTGGTTGACCTTCTTCTTCATTCAGAAGGTCAAAGCGATCTTTGCTCCCGAACATGGATTTCGCGGCGACGTCGAAGGCGGTCTCCACCTGGAGGATAATATCGATCCGCAGACCCGAGCCCCGATCTACAGTCTTTACG
>JAWOEU010000123.1:0-3683 GCA_046482575.1 Fidelibacterota bacterium | reverse complement strand
CTGACGGTCCTCTCGGAGGTCAATTCCGTGGTCGTTTTCGAACTCCTCGGCGAGGTGGTCGATGATCGCCTCGTCCCAGTCATCGCCGCCGAGGTCGTTGTCCCCGTTCGTTGCGACCGAAAAGCTGGAGAAATCCATCGTCAAAATCTTTGATGAAGAAAAAAATATTGCAGACAATGCATCCTCCGCTTTACACGCTCTGCGCCGGAATGTTGCAAAAACGGAAAGATCTATCAATGAAAAAGTACGCAATATTGCCGGAAAATGGCTGAAAGACGGTATTGCACAGGACGATTCAGTTGCATTCCGTAACGGCAGGCAGGTTATCCCGATCCGGGCGTCACGCCGTGCAAAAGCTCCCGGCATTATACATGACCAGTCCCAAACCGGACAAACCGTTTATATCGAACCCATGGTCATCGTTGAAATGAATAATGAGCTTTATCAGGCACGGCGGGAAGAACGTAATGAGATACGGCGCATTCTGATAAAAAAAACCGATGAGATCCGTCCCTTCCTTTCACCGTTACGGGATGTGATCCACATGATGGAAGTTCTCGATTTCCTTCAGGCCAGCGCTAAACTTGCGCTGGATTACCGTTGTGACAAACCGGTGTTCGTTGAAGATCTTCTGCGTATTAAGAACGGCCGCAATCTTGAACTTCATTTTTCACGGGAACCGGTACCCCTGAACCTTTCATTGTCAGAAAAAAAACGCGGTATTATTATCACCGGTCCGAATGCCGGAGGAAAAACCGTTGCACTGAAAACTATCGGCTTACTTGCCCTGATGAACCAGGCCGGCTTTTTGATCCCGGCTGAAGCTGCTACTTCCCTGCCGCAATTTGACCATATTTTTGTAGATATCGGCGATAAGCAATCCATTGATGGAGGACTCTCAACCTTTTCCTCCCACATTCTATCCTTAAAACATATTCTGGAAAATGCCGGTCCCGAAAGTCTTGTACTCATCGATGAACTTGGTACCGGTACAGATCCGGATGAGGGAGCAGCTCTTGCCGAAGGCGTACTGAAAATCCTCAGCGAACGCGGTGCAACGGTGATCGCCACTACGCATCATGGTGCATTGAAAATCCTTGCCTTTGAAGATCCTCTTTTTGAGAACGGAAGTATGAGTTTTAATGACCGGAATCTGGAACCGACATATGAATTTATTCCGCGGATCCCCGGAAGTTCTTATGCGCTTGAGATCGCAAAACGCTATAAGCTGGATGAAAATGTGATCCGGCATGCGCGTGAACGCCTGGGTAAACAACGGGAGAAACTGGAACGCCTTATTGTGGACCTTCAGCGCAAGATCGCCCGCTATGACAGCTTGTTGCGTGAGACCAGAGAGAAGGCAGAAGACTATCAAAACAAGCTGAGGACTATCGAAGAAAGTAAAAAAGATATCGACAGAAAACACAAACGTGCAGAAAAAGATGCGATGAAACGTGCAGAAGCAATGGTCACGAACCTGCGGAAAGAACTCGAAGCGAACATTCGCAGTATCCGGGAGAGTGAGGCCAGCAAGGCTTCCATTAAAGAAGCGCAAGGCAGCTTCCGGAACGCAGAAAAAATGATCAAAGAGAAGGCGCACAAGGAACATCGTTCTTCTGAAAAAGAGCTTGAGCTCCGGGATCTTCGTATCGGCATGCCGGTTTACATCAAAAGTATGCAGCAAAACGGGAAGGTCCTGGAAATTAATCCGAAGACCAACAAAGTATGGGTTGATGTCGATGGCTCGCGATTACGTCTTCAGCCGGGCTGGCTTGAACCGGCGCGAAGAACAAAGCAGAAAACACATTCATCAGCAATATACTCTCAACATACTTCAAATTATCATCTGGATCTCCGTGGAAAACGTGCCGAAGAAGCATTGAAAGAGACAGATAAATTTATCGACAACGCTGTCCTGTCAGGTTTATACACATTAGAGATCCTGCATGGGACCGGCCAGGGCATTCTTCAGAAAGTGATCCATGATTTTCTTTCAAAAGACCCGCGGGTTCTACGCTATGATTTCGCTCCGCCCGAGCAGGGAGGAACCGGCGTGACCTATGTTTTTCTGCATAATGCATGATGCTTAAAATTTTTTGTTTGGTGCGCACATGAAAATCTTTAATAAAGAGGAGTTGCTATGAACCGGAATATAAAACTCTCGGAAGACATTCATTACGTAGGCGTTAATGACCGCCGCACACATCTTTTTGAAAATCTCTGGCCGCTGCCCGAAGGAATTGCCTACAATGCATATTTGATACGGGACAAGAAAAATATACTGATCGATACGGTGGAAATTTCCAAAACAGATGATCTGATCAGAGAGGTACAAGCTATCCTCGGCGACCGGGATCTGGATTATCTCGTGGTCAACCATACTGAGCCGGATCATTCAGGTGCAATTAATGCTCTGCTAAAAACCTGGCCGGATCTATGTATTGTGGGAAATAAGACCACCTTCCGCTTTCTGGATGGCTTTTACGGAGAATGGAAACATAAAAAGATCATTGAAAACGGAGATCTTCTGGACACCGGTACGCATAAACTGCGCTTTTACTCCACACCCATGATACACTGGCCGGAGACCATGATGACCTTTGATGAAAATGACGGTGTTTTGTTTTCCGGAGATGCTTTCGGCAGCTTTAAAACACTGGACGGTGCGATCTTTGACGATGCGCTTGATCTGAATGATTTTGAGAATGAGATGCGGCGATACTTCTCAAATATTGTCGGAAAATACGGAAAAAATGTACAGCGCGCATTGAAGTTACTGAAAGATGTGCCGGTCAGAATGATAGCATCCACACACGGACCTGTTTTCCGCACTGATCTCAACTGGGTCCTTTCACGCTACGACCGATGGAGCCGGGAAGACACGAAAGCCGGAGTTGTTGTTGTTTACGGTTCTATGTACGGAAATACAGAAGCAATGGCGGAACATGCGGCACGGAAACTGAAAGAGGCCGGCGTCCCCGAGGTACAGGTATATGATGCCTCAAAAACCCATGCTTCTTACATCTTGAGTACCGTCTGGGAATACACCGGTATTGTTCTGGCCTCCCCCGCTTATAACAATGATCTTTTTCCTTCCGTAAAAAATGTGGTTGAAAAATTTCTGGAACGAAAAATGAAAAACCGCTATGTCGGAGTTATCGGTACGGCCACCTGGAGCGGCGGCGGGGTGAGGACATTGAATAAACTGGTCGAAACACTGGGCTGGGAAGCTGTTGGCGAATCCGTTGAAGCGAAATATTCCGCCGGGAAAAATGATCTTGAAAACTGTACGGTACTCGCTCAAAAGCTTGCCCGGAAAGTGCTGAATAACACTGGCGCCTGAATATATGTAATCATATTATTTCATGTCGAAAATTCCACTCGGAAGTTTCTGGCGAAAATTTGGAAGCTATGATGTTTTTGACAATTTTACAGTGAACGGTAAACTTTTTTCTTTATGCTGTTTCTGCATAATATAACTTACGCCTGATTTCTCTATATGATTTTCGATCACAATAATAAAAAGCCCCGCGGTATGATAGAACGCCGGGGCTTTTTATGTATCAGTGGATCGTTCTTTGCATCATTACAGACCACATATTAACTGCTTCTACAGTTGAACCACTGAGTCTTGCAAAGAACCCTTTACCGTGTAATGATGGATCAGGATTGTTTGATGTAAC
>JAWOEU010000096.1:0-12185 GCA_046482575.1 Fidelibacterota bacterium | reverse complement strand
CAAAAAGACTAATAACTATCAACTCCTTAGATTTTCCGTGCTTATCAGCCGTTTTTATTTAGGTAAAAATAACCACATAAAGAATGCTCCAGCAACACCACCAATAATCGCTATAATAATTCCATTACGTAATTCAGTTATTTTATCTTTTGCTCTCTTTTTCTCAATTTTATCCAACCGCTCTTCATGTTCTTTCAGACTGCCGTCTCCGAGGTTATTCCAGCCGCCGTCCGGAGCGCCAAGACAGGTCCCGCTGCTGTCGTAAACGTAGTTATCGTCGTGACCGGGAAGCGCAAGGGCATAATACACAAGATCTCCCTGATATTCGTAGCTCCAGACAGCCTGCGTGTAAGGAGGACCTGTTGTATTTTCTGCGTTATCGATCAGCGCCTGAAGCCAGGATCCGTTGGATCCGGGGTACAGGGGGTAATAAGAGAATGCGCGAAAAATTTGCCATTCTTCGTCTTTGACCAGAAGATACATATGGCGGACAGGCGATGGGCAGTTCATCAGGGCGCTGTAAAAGCTCAGTTCGGCAATTGCGCTGTCGCCGCTGTCGTTAAATACCGGCCGCGTGAGCCAAAGATATCCGGAATTTTCGGGATATTGCGTATGATAGTCCTCCAGGCTTTCAAATCCTTCGACCTCTTGCGGGGAAATATATTGCAGCCATTCGTATAAAAAGGAGGAATCAATGACCGCACCGGTCCTGTTCTTTTCCAAAAAAAGATCCATCAGATCGTGCCAGGGCCCGGTATCCGCAATATCATCCGCGTCCTGCATTTGGTCCTCCATGTCTTCACCGTCTTGAACGATGCGCGTGCGATCTACGACATGTACTGCCGGCAAATAATGGGAATTATTCAGCATGATCTTTTTTATGACCGCATATTCTTCTTCCGCCATAAGCGGAGTATCCGGCTGAAATAAGCCGCATCCGCCCAAAAGTCCGATAATAAGCAGTGTAACTATACACAAGCCGGCAGACCGCTTTATGTCCCTTTTCATGTTTTTCTCCAAATTATACCACTATGTATAATACAATATAGTATAATTCTATGCGGTATAAAAAATGAATTTCGTGGATTTTATTAAATAGATATATAAACCCGGCGCGGCAGTATCCGGTATGCGGGGGTTGCGGAGAGGAAGGGCTCTCCTTCGCTAAAGCTTCGGAGAGTAAAATTTTTACCGGCTCGCCTAATATAACCATTTAATCGGCTGCTGTACGAAGCCCCGATCTCTCGGGGCGCAGTAGAGCGGAGAGGAAGGGATTCGAACCCTTGGTCCGCGGAAAGCGGACACCGCATTTCGAGTGCGGCGCGATCAACCGGACTCCGCCACCTCTCCGGCGGTAATATAATAAATAATATATCACGGTAACAAGATATCAATTCCGTATAACGATAAAGGTGTAAAATAATTACCGCAGTCCCCGTAAGTTTAAACACAACTTTTTTTAAGGAACATTCATAAAAAGCAAATATTGAATTAAAAGAAGCAATTGGTTATATTAAAAAAAACGAAAGGAAAAATAATATGATCGACAAGAAATTACAGGAGAAGATCAACTATCAGATCAACCGTGAATTGTATTCCGAATACTTATACCTGTCCATGTCCGCCTATCTGGAAGACAAAGGGCTGCCCGGCATGGCAAATTTTATGCGCGTCCAGGCGGAAGAAGAGCATTTCCACGCCATGAAGCTGTTCAACTATCTGAATGAGCGCGGTGGCCGGGTTGTGCTTGATGCCATTGAAAAGCCGAAAACGGATTTCGACTCCCCGTTAGCGGTTTTCAAAGAAAGTCTGGAGCATGAAAAAGTGGTGACGGACCTGATCAACAAGCTGATGGACACGGCGATCAGCGTCAACGACCACGCCGCAAGAAGTTTTCTGAACTGGTATGTTGACGAACAGGTTGAAGAAGAGGATTCTTTCAATACTATTCTTGATCAATTCGAACTTATCGGCGGAAAAGGACACGGAATGCTTATGCTCGACAAGGAATTGGGCTTAAGGACTTTTACTCCGCCCGCCGAAGAAGAATAAAACATCAAAAACGCGAGGTTATTATGACAAATTTACGTGAGATCTATTATTGCACAATCTGTGGCAATGTCATTGAAATCTTCAATGAAGGAGCTTCCGCTCTGGTTTGCTGCAATCAGAAAATGCAGAAACTTGAGGCAAAGACAAAGGATACCAGTGTTGAAAAACATGTTCCCTATGTTGAGGAAACGGACAATGGCGTACTGGTCAAGATCGGACAGAATGAAGATCATCCCATGACCGAAGAGCACCATATCAAATTTATTGAGGTCCATACAAAGGACATGGTGCTGAAAGCGGAACTCAAGCCCGGTGATGATCCCCAGGCTGAATTTCCCGTAAAGAAAGAAGATATTGTTAAAGCACGTGAATGGTGCAACGTCCACGGTTTATGGGAATCATAAATAAAGGAAACTTCATGGAATTTAAAGACACGAAAACAGCACAAAATCTGATGAATGCTTTTGCCGGTGAAAGTCAGGCCCGTATGCGCTACTCTTATTATGCTTCGAAGGCAAAAAAAGAAGGTTATCTGCAGATCGAGGAAATCTTTCTGGAAACCGCCGATAACGAAAAAGAGCATGCTAAATTGTTCTATAAACAATTACTGGCAAACGGTATGAATGAGTCTGCCGTAACTGTCAATGCTGATTATCCCGTTGGACTTGCAGATACTGTGAAAAATCTGGAATATGCGGCCGACGGTGAGAAAGAAGAATGGGGTCAACTTTATCCGTCTTTTGCGGAAACCGCCGAAGAAGAAGGTTTCCCGGAGATCGCAAATATCTTCCGCGGCGTTGCAGAAGTTGAAGTGCGCCATGAAAACCGCTACCGTAAACTGCTCAAGAATGTTAAAGAACATAAGGTTTTCAAAAAGGACAATAAGGTGTTCTGGAAATGCCGCAATTGCGGACATATCGTTGAGGATATTGAAGCACCGGATGTTTGTCCCGTTTGTGCACATCCGCAGAAACACTTTGAGCTTTGGGTTGAAAATTATTAATTTCAAGGTATGATCAAGTAAAAAGCCCGGAATAATACCGGGTTTTTTTATACTTTTCAACAATAAAGAATTATTCAAAAAGACTTCACCCGGTCTAAATCCCACCGGCCGCAAAGAAAACCTCTTTTATTTTTCGCACCTTTGATCCTGTTCCGCCAATAATCCCTGAATGCGCTTCCCGTGTCTTTTTTTTGCTGTTTTGCGGGGGATTTGTATTCCGATTCACGAGCATTGAACACCAGATATTATCTTGCCAAACCATCCTTGTTGTTGTATATTCGTAGGCTTATTTAGAAAAAGGAGAAGATCCAAATGGGAGTTATGAATAAAATGCGCGAGAAAATGGGGATTGTTCTGATCATTCTCATTGCTGCGTTTGTTATAACCATTGTTTTTAATTGGGGCGCCGGAGGAATAGAAACCTTTACCGGCGGCCGGGATGTTGTCGGATTGGTGAACGGAGAAAAGATTACGATCAAAGAATTTTATGAAACCTATAATATGGCACTTGATCAATATCGTGATGCCGACATCGAACTGAATGCGCAGACCCGGGAAACCGTACTTCAGCAAACCTGGGAAACCGTTGTCAGCCAGGTTTTGTGGGAACAGGAGATCGACCGTCTAAATATTACCGTTTCCGACGAAGAACTTTTTTACCATCTGGAAAACAATCCTCCGGATTTCCTTAAACAACAGGAAGTTTTTCTTACGGACGGACAGTTTGATAAACAAAAATATCTGGATGTTCTTTATAACCCCCAGGGCGGCGAGTGGCTTCAGATAGAAAATTATCTTCGGCACCAGGTGCTGCCCTATCAAAAACTGAATGATATCGTTATGAGTTCTGTGGTAGTTGACGAGAACGAGATCTCAGAAGCGTATATTTCTCAGCATGTTGATTTTGCAGTAAATTATGTCGGTTCTCCGTTGCGCAGTTTGCCCGATTCTATATTCAGTATTTACGAAGAAGATCTGCAAACATATTATGATGAACATAAAGAAGAGCTCTACAAACGGCCGGAAAAACGTTATATCCGTGTCGTTTCCTGGCCGAAAGTTCCTTCTTCACAGGACAGCGCGGATGTGCGGCGTACGCTTGAAGATATTTTGATTAGGCACGAAGAGGGAGAATCTTTCGATGAGCTCGCCCAGGTTTTTTCGGAATTACAGGACGAAAACATGATCGGCGATCTCGGATGGTTCACATCAGAAGACCTGCCTCCGGAATACCGCGAAGCTGTAATGGCGGCTGAATCCGGAGATGTCCTTCAGCCCATTATTATTGATGATGAGTATCACCTTATAAAAGTTACGGAAAAACGTCAAAAAAACCGTGATACAGAAGTGCGTATTTCATTAATCGTACGCCGTCTGAATCCGGTAAACACCTATGATTATTTTGCAAGTGAGGCTGATGCCTTTCTGCTGGATGTTGAAAGTTATGGTTTTGAAAAAGCGTTCGAAAATGTCGATGCAAAGCTCGATACGTTTAAAGGCGGCTTTACCAAAGAGTTTCCCTATGTCGGCAATCTGGGTTACTTCCCGGATCTGGTAAAATGGGTATACCGCAGTGATAAGGGCGAGCTGAGTCCGGTCTATGAAAATGAAAATGCTTATGCCGTTGCACAGCTTTATAAGATCGTTGAAGCGTCCCATACGCCTTTTGAAGATGTCCGGGCTTCTGTAAAGCGCGACCTTATCGGGCAACTCAAGGAGGAAAGAAGTTCCCGGCTTGTTCGCGAAGCTTACGATGCCGTAACACGTGGTGATGTCTCCCTGAAAGAAGCCGCGGATCAGCATCCTTATCTTGAATATAATGATCTGTCATTTACCCTGAACAAATTGCCCTATCCTTTTAGTTCTTCACAGGCTTTTACCGATGTTGTGCGCAATATGCCACAAAACACGCTATCTCCTCCTTTCACTGCGGGGCAATACGGTTCCCTCTTTCTCCGGCTTACACACCGCGGCAAGATTGATGAAGAACTTTTTGTGCAGGAACGCAGCGCTATACGGCAATCGCTGCTTCAGGAAAAACGGGATCAGGCTTATGAAAGCTGGCTGGAGCACTTAAAAGAAAATGCCGATATCCGCGATTACCGTGAAAAATTCGGTCTGAATTAAAGAGTATTACTTCTTATTATAGCAAAAAAACGGGAATGAATTCCCGTTTTTTTTTATTCTCACTTTTTATTGCCGCCCGGATCATTCGGGAAGCCGGTAACACATAATTTTTAATACATATGGGTTACATCCTGTTTGTTGCGCTTGCTGATAAAACGCAGGCTCCCGACACTGAGGCTGTCATCCTTGATAAAATCAAATTTAATACCATATCTGAACTGGGTTTTACGAAGCACTTTTTTATTGTCGCGGATAAAATCATAGAGCAGCGGATGCAGATGCAATTCAACGCGGCGTTCACGCGTGTGTTGCCGGAAATTCCGCACCCAGCTGTCGATCTTGGTTATCATGCTTTCCTTGCTGGGTATACGGCCGTAACCATGACACATCGGGCATTCATCGCTGAGCGAGAACATGACCGAAATGCGAATGCGTTCGCGGGTCATCTCCAGAAGTCCGTAGCGGGAGAGGTCGCTCACACTCACGGAAGCGCGGTCCTTAGCTAATTCCTGTTTAAATGTTCGCACAAGCTGTTTGCGGTTTTCGGCGATCTGCATATCAATAAAATCAATAACGATCAGTCCGCTGATATCACGTAAGCGCAACTGGCGTGCGATCTCAACCGCCGCTTCCAGATTTACCTTAAGAATATTTTTTTCCTGATCCTTGCGCCCAATATAGCGGCCGCTGTTGACATCAATGACAAACATTGCCTCGGTATGATCTATTACCAGGTGTCCGCCGCTTTTCAACCAGACCTTTCGGCGTAACAGTTTGTCCGTTTCTTCCGTGATCCCGTATGCACCGAAAAGCGAACCTTCTTTATGATAAAACACACGTTCTGCCAGTTCGGGCGCGACGTCTTTAACATAATTCTGAATCGTGCGGAACTTCCGTTTATTGTCCACGATCACAGACTCCACTTCTTTTGTGAACATATCACGGATCACAGAGGAAGTCATGTTCTCGGACTTGAAAAGCTCGATAGCTTTTTGATTATTTCCTTTGATCGTATTCTCGATCTGATCCCAGGCAGCAAGCAAGTTATTGATGTCGTTTTTAATATCTTGTTCTTTTTTTCCGTCCGCTACGGTGCGGATAATAAGTCCAAATCCCTCGGGTTTTAATGATTTTGCAATATCTTTAAGTTTTTTGCGTCGCTGAGGATTCTTAATTTTTTTTGATACGCCAATAATATCATGGAACGGCGTCAGAACAGCAAAGCGCCCGGGGATAGCGATATCCGTTGTTAAGCGGGGGCCTTTGTTTGCATAGGCATCTTTTACGATCTGGACTACTATACGCTGATCTTTACGAAGATCCTTCGCACCGGAAAACGATTTCACCTTCCATTTTCCGTTCTCATAACTGATCAATTCTTTGATCTCTGAAAACCCCAAAAATCCGTTCTGTTTACCGCCGATATCCAGGAAAGCAGCCTGAATACCGGGTTTCACGTTCTCGATCGTTGCATAATAAATATTTC
Organism: Fidelibacterota bacterium; assembly: GCA_046482575.1. Classification (GTDB taxonomy): domain Bacteria; phylum Fidelibacterota; class Fidelibacteria; order Fidelibacterales; family Fidelibacteraceae; genus M50B103. The sequence goes on along the minus strand of JAWOEU010000096.1, from coordinate 5,517 downwards.
CCGCCGAAGAGATATCCTCCGGCGTTTCAATGTAAAATTCAACCAGCTTCTTATTTTCCATTATCGCAATACGCGATTCGAGAGGTGTTTCGCTGATGTATATATTTCTCTTCATTTCATTCCTTTATGGTAACATGTTTTCTTTCCCCGGTAAAATAGGGTATAATTTTATCAAATGCCAGCTTTAGAAATTCATCGGGCCTGCCGGTCTTACCGTTAACCACACGATAACAGACCTGCAGGGTCTTTTCTTCTACACTCCAGAATTTTACCAGCGGCTTCAGGTCAATTTTTTTGTTTCCCTTCTTCCCGGCACGTTCGACCTCGCAACGCTCCTGCGCAAATGCCCGCTCAAGGCGTTCCCGTACCGCTTTCACCTCCAGGGATTCTGTAAAATGGAAAACGTAATGCAGTTCGCGGGTGGATGCCATCACGGCGGGGCGTTTGCCGGCTTGAAGCTCGGCCTTGCTTATCCGCAGACCCTGCGGCAGAACCGCGTTCAGCGAAGCAGCGGGATCTTCCACCAACGCATTGAGAAGCATGTCCATGGCCTCCTCACGGGCCTCGTAGCCCAGGGGTACGGGAAAGCCCGGGGAAATGCGGGGACGGCGGTGATAACCGCGGGTGTAGCGCACCGGCCATTGCAGGATATTGCACACCCGCTGCATAATACGCTGCAGGTCGTGATGCGAGATATAGCGCATCATACCGGTCTTTTCGTAGTAAATACGTAAGGTATAATAGCTTTCCGGCTGCGCTTCCGTTTCCTGTGCAGATTCATACTCCGGAATGCGGATGTCTTCCTTGCTTTTTTTCGCAAAGCGCATACCGGTCTCCCTGTCGCAAAGGCCGCATTGCGTGCAGCGTTTCCTGCAGTCCGGTGTGGTCGCCGTTTCTTTCGCTTTGTACATCTCCTTTTTGAGAAATTCCCTGTCGATACCCGTATCGATGAAATCCCACGGCAGAGATTCGTTCACCGGCCGTGCGGCTGTCGCCTTTTTAATAGCGATACCCTTCGCTTCCATGGCGCGGTCCCACGCTTTGCGCCGGAACAATTCCGACCAGGCATCGAAGCGGGCACCGTTTTGCCATGCATCGTATATCACGCCTCCCGTTGCACGGTCACCGCGGGAAAGCAGACCCTCATACATGGAGAATTCCGGATCCCGGTGCATGATCTTGACGCCGGGAAGATGCAGTCGGTCCCGCAGATAATAAATCCGCCGCGAGATCTCTTCCGGGGCAACCTGCTCTTCCCACTGGAACGGCGTGTGGGCTTTGGGTATAAAACTGGAAAGCGTTACGTTTATCTGCGTGTGCGGGTATTTGCGGACACGTTCATGAATGCGCCTCACCATATCCACAATACCCTGTAGATCATCATCGGTCTCCCGGGGTAATCCCAGCATGAAATAGAATTTCAGGGTGCGCCAGCCTTTTTCCAGTGCGAGCTCAACGGAGGAAAAAATATCCTCTTCACTGATATTTTTGTTGATGACATTCCGCAGGCGCTGGCTGCCCGCTTCGGGTGCAAAGGTGAGTCCGGACCGCCGGGGGCCCGTCGCGGCATCGAGTATGCCGGCATTGAAGGAATCAAGTCGCATGGAAGGAAAGGATATGCTCACACGGTGTTCCCGGCAAAAGGGAATGATGCCGGCCGTCAATTCTTCCAGGGCACTGTAATCGGATGTGGAAAGACTGAGCAGGGACATCTCTTCATACCCGGAATGCTCCAGCGTCTTTTTCGCCTGACGGATCAGTTCCTGCGGATCACGTTCCCGCACGGGCCGGTAGATCATACCGGCATGACAGAAACGGCATCCGGCCCCGCAGCCCCGCTGAATCTCCAGGGCAAAGCGGTCCTGTGTGGTCTCGATCAGCGGAATAACGGGCCGCACAGGATAATATTCTTCTTTCAGCTCTCTGACTTTTGCCGCTTTAACGGGACTGTCCTTTTCCTTGTCGTAGCGGGAAGGAACATAAACGCCGCGACCGGGAAGATCGAGTGCTTTCAGCAGTTCTTTGCGTGAACTTCCGTGTTTTTTGTGACCCCGCACGATATCGCAAAGATCCGGGAGGATCTCCTCCGCATCACCGATAATAAAGACATCGATAAAATCCGCAAGCGGCTCCGGATTAAAGGCACAGCTTCCGCCGGCGAAGATCAGCGGATCACCGTCACCGCGTTCACCGGCATGCAAAGGTATCCCGGAAATATCGAGAGCATTCAGAATGTTCGTATAGGTCATTTCGTACTGCAGGGTAAAACCGATAATATCGAAATCGACCAGAGGTCTCTTGCTTTCCAGTCCGTACAGGGGAATGTTGTTCTCCCGGAGCAGGGCCTCCATATCCGGCCAAGCCGAAAAACAGCGGTCCGCCAGGAGGTGTTCCCGTTCATTGATGATGTGGTAGAGAATTTGAAAACCAATGAAAGGCATGCCTACTTCATATATGTCCGGATAAAAGAGACAAACCCGGCAATCCGCTTTTTTCCAGGAAATACTGCGGATATTGATCTCGTTCCCGATATAGCGTCCCGGCCTTTCCACACGGGGGAGCAGCGGGGCGAGCTTTTGCACGACGGTCTGCATTATTTTTACTCTGCCTGCTTGGCAAAGGCCGTAATATTCTCTTCTTTTCCGAAAAGGATAAGCGTGTGCGCATTTTTCAGAGGTGTATTTTCAAATCCCAGGGGATAGATCTCCTCCTCGCCGTTCTCCATTTGTTCTTTCAGCGCGACCACATTGAGATTGAAGTTTTTGCGTACGTTGATGTCGATAATGCTTTTACCCCAGTAACGTTTCGGCGCAGATACCTCGCTGATGAACTCACCCTTTCCATACTCGCTGATGAACTTTACACTTTCGTACATGATCTCCAGGGCGATCTTCCGGCCCGCGTACTGCTCGGGAAAAAGCGTTTCCACGACCTTCATGCTTTTCAGGATATCCGTGTGCACTTTTTTCGTCGCCCGGGAATAGATCTTTTTGACGCCGATCTCTTTAAGGTTCGCCACGATGAGGATATTGGACTCAAAGGATTCTCCCATGGCCACGATGACCGTATCTTCCTCCGAAACAAAGCGCTTCAGGGCCGTGATATCCGTAGCCTCAAGGCTGACGGCATGGTAGAAACCTTCCTGTTTCAGCTCGTTGATGGTTTCAGCGTTGTTGTCGATCACGATGACATCTGCACCCTGATCCTTGAGCACCGATGCGATCTCGCGTCCGAAAGTCCCCATGCCGATGACGACGTATTTCTTGGTGTTTGGCATAATAATGTCCCTTATTTTTTATCCCACCATAATATTGGTTTCCGGGTATTCATAATTGTGACGTACGGCAGTTTCCCGACCTATGGCGATAGCCAGGGTATAAAGTCCCACACGTCCCATGAACATGACCACCGTGATCACCAGCTTGCCGAATTCGCTGAGAAAAGGCGTGACCCCCCGGGAAAGTCCCACCGTACCGAAGGCCGACACCACCTCGAACAGCAGGTCCGTGAACGCCGCTTCTTCCACAAAGCTAAGCAGAAGCATGGCCGTAAATATCAGCACAAGCGATACCAGCAATACGATATAGGAACGGCGGATCGTGGTCATGGGAAGCGTATTCCACCCGATCTCCACCCGGTCTTTCCCGCGGATGAAAGCCCAGGATGCCGCCAGAAGCGCACCGAAGGTAGTGACCTTGATGCCGCCCGCCGTGGAGTTGGGGGCCGCACCGATATACATCAGCAGCATGATCAGTATAATGGAAGGCAGGGATAAGGCACCCACGTTGATCGTGGAAAAGCCCGCGGTCCTGCTGGTGACGCTGGTAAAAAACCCGTTCATTACCTTCAGCCATCCCGGCATGTCCCCCCAGGAGGTCCATTGCACAGCAGTCACAAAGATCCCGCCGACCAAGATCAGCGCCCCGGATATACCGAGGATCATCCGCGTCTGCAATGTAAAGCGGTGTATGTTGTCGGACCTGGATTTTCTTTCGATCAATACATCTTTCAGCGTATAAAAGCCCAAACCGCCGAGAATGATCAGGATCATGACCGTGACCATAGTCGCCGGGTCCCGGTTATAGCCCACGGACTCGAGTCCGTTCTGCAGATTGCTGAACCCCGCATTACAGTACGCGGAAACGCTGTGGAACACGGCGGTGAAGATCCGCCTTCCCGGTGACAGCCCGAAATTGCCCCAGCGGAACCAGAGGATCACGGCTCCCACCAGTTCAAAGAACAGGGTTAGACGTATGATCGAGCGAAGTATGTCGCCGAGTTTGCTGAGATTGGTGTCGTCGAGGACCTCCATGAGAATAACCTGGTCCCGCAGGCGGAACGAACCTTTCTGCTGGAAAAGCAGGGCGATAAAGCTGGTGAGGGTAACAATGCCCAGGCCGCCGATCTGGAAGAGGAAGAGGATCACTCCCTGTCCCACGGGGGTGAATGTATTCACGACATTAACAGGCGTAAGTCCTGTTACACATACCGCAGACGTTGATATGAATATGGCATCGACAAGTGAAATATCATTATAGGTCGCCCGCGGCAATTTCAGCAGCAGTACACCGAGGACGATGACGATGAAAAAGGAGAACAGGAACACCCGCGAGGGATGCAGGGAAATGAACAGCCAGTTCTCGCGGCTTCGTGCCAGGGAAATGAGCATATTGCTCACAAGATAGAACTGCACGACAATATAATAGATCTTAATATAGTTTATGGCAAGATCGCTGGAAAGGAACTGCCACTTACTAATCCCTTCCAAAAGGAGAGAGAGCACAAAGATAATGAACAGCAATGTCTCAAAGGGCGTTGAACGTATCTCCTCCCATTTCTCGGAACTGGTAAGGATCCTTAGAAAATACGAAAGCACGAACAGCAAGGCGATCCCCAGATCCACATGCCGGAAAGCATCAAGCGCACCGGGGCTAAGGTAAAAACCGTATTGGGCGACGAGGGAAATAATCGCGGCAATGCCCGCCAGGGCTGTTATACCGTATATATAATTTTTTTCTGCATTAGTTTTCATATAGCCTGTTGTTCTTACAACTGCCTAATATATTCAATATTGTTTCAAAAGCCCATAAAAACATAATTCTTTTTCAATTGCTTTGTTTTCATTGACTTTGAACGATGCTTCAGCTATTTTATTCAGCTTAATTGGAAAGATGACCGAGCTGGCTGAAGGTGCACGATTGGAAATCGTGTGTGCTGTTAATCGCGGCACCCCGGGTTCGAATCCCGGTCTTTCCGCTTCACGATCGCAAAGTCCTTATTTAAAGGGAAATAATAACAAACATAATTAAATGGTGTCATTTTGGTGTTATTTCCATTATATTCCTTATAATAAAACACACAAATACAGGAGCAAAAATGGCCTATAAGGTTGGCGTCTAGATCTCCTTGACGCGAACCAAAGAGTACTTTTGCCGATGCCCGTGGCGTCGCCGATACCCCTTGCGACGTTTGTACTTATATACAATGACCTTACGGTCCCTACCCTGATCTTCGACG
>JAWOEU010000098.1:0-4167 GCA_046482575.1 Fidelibacterota bacterium | reverse complement strand
GCGAGGTCATCGCCGCGCTGACCGCGCCGCCACCCCCAGAGCTGGCGGCGGCGCGGGCCTGGCTGGAGGGTCCGGACCATCATCTCCTGGCGGTGGACGACCCGCGCTACCCGGCGGGCCTGCCGCAAAATGAAGAATGTTTCCTGCATTTTATAAAAAGCGGACGATCTCCACCTAGCGGCTTGCACTGTAATGTTTCCGTTGATTCATCTGGGATCTCCTTTGTTCTTCACCTTAATCTTAATCTACTGTTTTTCCATTTCCAAGTGAATCAAAACAAAAAAGCCACTATCCGTCATCCCGTTAACCGGCTGGCGGATCAGGATCCCCAAACCCTGACTCCCAACGCAGATCCTCCTTCGGAGCCCTTCGGGCTGAATAAATCTGCTAACGCAGATTTTTCCCCGATATTCACCGGGACAGGCAGGATGACGCGTTGGGATTGAACATCCCGAACACTCACAAACCGTCATTCTGTCCGCCGGCTGGCGGATCAGGATGTCATTTGTTACATGACTAAATAGTATTACTAAAACGTGTGTAAAAAAGCAGTTTATACTCATACATACAGCTGCGTGAAGGACGGAGAAAGTTCACGCCATTATCATCTGGCTTCACCCCTTCTTCAGGGAACGAAGCAGACCCAGGAGACCGGCAATGGCGGCGGCGATCCCGGGAACAAGCAGCCAGACGGCCTTATCGGAAGGTGAACCGGTGAATATCCGTGACATATCGGAACTGAAGGAATCCATGGCACTGACACCCCAGACGATCAATATAATCCCGGCAACCAACAGCGCAACTGATATGATCTTGTTCATAACGAATACTCCTTACATGTTAAGGTTAAAGCGGTTTCCGGCCGCTGATGACACGCAGAAGGACCACGATGACAAGGTATCTTGTCCTAAAACAGGTGGCGATTTAAGCGGGGGAGAATTTACGGTTGAGTGTGTGGTAATTCTCTGACATATGCAAACGCTTTTGATCATAGGTCCTGATGGTTTCATGCACCAATTTACGTGCTGTTGCTCCGGTGCGCAAGGTTTTCCCGAGATAAAATCATCCTTGAGGATCCCCGAGTCCTTGAGTGGTCGAAACGAAGCGATGCAATGTATACCATCATCCTGAACACACGCTAACGCGTCATTCTGAATTCATTTCAGGATCCCTACTATCTGACGACTTAGTTCCGTTTAGCATTCAGAGAGCATGAATACCTTGCAGCCCCGACCCGGTGGAGGGGTTGAACATAAATGACCCGGCATAAATGCCCTGTCTAATTCATTCCCGCGAACAGTATTTCCTCTCCGAATTGTATCTTCTTTCTATTCAGACGTTTTGCCAATAAGTCTGTTTCACGAATAGCCGCATCTTCATTTTATTGATATGATCAAGACCCTGAGAGCTTAAATATAGTTATACGATTTTTTCGTATTATTCTCTTGCTTTGATGGCTCATTGTTATTAAAATTCAATGAAACCGCATATTATAAGGAATAATATCATGCTAATCAGATTTACAGTAGAAAATTTCATGAATTTCAGAAATGAAACAGAACTGCAAATGTTTCCCGGACAAGGACCCCAACCTCCCCGGCATGTTCCCCCCGTTAAAAACAAGGAAGATATTCCCGTTTTAAAAACGGCGGCAATATTCGGTCCCAACGCTTCCGGGAAAAGCAATCTGGTCCGGGCGATGAGAACTGCCAGAGAGATCATTATTCATCAGGCTATGCGGGAAGACCGCTTCGAAGACCTGCGTTTTAAATTCAAAAGAACGTACTTGTCAAAACCGACAACCTTTGAATTTGAAATTAAAGGCTCCACTTATAACTATGCTTACGGTTTCAGCTATACTCCGGAAGTTATTCAACGGGAATGGTTGTACAGGATCACCAAATCCCGTCAGGAAATGATCTTTGAAAAGAAAACGGCCGAAGGGGAATACAGCATTGAAGGATCATTTTTCAATGAATCCCCGGATCAGTACAAGCGTATCAGGATGATGGCTGCAGATGTTCTACCCAATCAGTTGTTTTTGACATCGGTCAATAACCGGAATATTGATGATATAATTATTGCCATGGATCTTCGGGATGTATATGACTGGTTCAGGCATTTAACGATAATTCACCCGGGTTCTTTATACATAAAACATTATATTTTACCTTTTGAGGATAAATTTTCCGCAAAATTCAAAGATTTGATCATGCGCTTTGATACCGGTATTGATAATGTTGACCTTAAAAGCGTTAGCGAACAAGATCTTCTTCAAAATATTTCTGAAGATGATTACCGCAACAGCAAAAATAATTTAAAGCCGGGCCAGATCGGCGTTTTTCTGACAAAAAATCACAATCAATATCTTCTGATTAAAGATAAAGACAGCAAAACAACTATCAATGAAGTAAAAACGCATCATGAAGGTGCTGATCCCGATTGCTGGCTGGAAATATCGGAAGAGTCCGACGGAACAAAGAGATTAACAGATCTTTTGCCGATTCTGATCAATGCATCATTGAAAAGTGATGCTGTTTTTATTGTGGATGAACTGGACCGGAGTTTACATCCTCTTCTTAGCAAATTTTTTGTATGCACGTTCCTTGATGTTTCAAAAAACACGCAGTTGATCTTTACTTCCCATGACAAAGGTCTGCAGGATCAGAATATTTTCAGAAAAGATGAAATATGGTATCTTGAAAAAAACAGCCGGGGATACAGTACACTGAAAAGTCTTTCGGAGTACAAAGATGTCCGCAAAGATCTTGATATAGAAAAAGGCTATATGGCCGGTCGTTTTGGGGCTATCCCGATGGTTTCCGCCGTATGTGAAAAAAAGAAAAAGTACTCAGGCAAATCATGAGCAGGATGCAAAAGAGCTATGTGCGTAAGGAGGCCTTTCGTGACGCAAAACTGTTATACATTGCGGTGGAAGGCATTTATACAGAAAAAATCTATTTCGAACAGCTTGCTAAGAAGTATAGAAATCCAAAAACCAAGTTAATCATTATTCCGCGTAAAAGTACAGACAGTTCCCCATCCCATATCATGCATAATCTAATAATGCAGCTCACCAATTACGATGATGTCATAGCCGATAACGTCTATCTTGTGATCGACCGTGATAAATGGAAACACAAAATGCTGACAAATGTGGAAAAGGAATGTTTTCAAAAAAAATATACCTTCATTGTCAGCAATCCCTGTTTTGAGCTATGGCTTTTACTGCATAAAGATGACGTTTCTGTATACAGCAGGGAAGAAAAAAATAAAGTTAAAGAGAATAAGCGTAACAGCCGGGCTAAAAACGCAAAAAAATATCTTGAAAAAATATTGTCCGATAGGATAGGAGGTTATAATAAAACCAGTGAAGTGTCTATCATAAAATTTATTCCAACTGTCAAAACTGCAGTCGCGAACGCCGAAAAATTAAATCCTCCATTACCTTCAGAACGCGGCTGGCCGGAAACACTTTGCACACAGGTACACATCGTGGCACAAAAGATTATTGATCCCGGATAATGCTATGATGTATTTCACTCTTTTTCTCCGACTCCCGGGACCAGTACCTCCTCTCCGAACCGTATCTTCTTTCTATTCAGGCGTTTTGCCAGTTTCGCCGCCGCCCGGTCTGCTGCTTCTTTGGGAATGGAGATCCCGGCGTTAATCCTCTTCCGGAATTTTCTTTCCAGACTCCACCCTGCGAAGGTGCGGTCAATAACGGAACGCCAGTACATGCCCGCGGCGAAATTCCAGCCTTTCCGTTCACGGGGCGTAAAACCGATATGCCCTGTTCTTTCGATCCAGATATCAATGCACGGTTTTCCGCTCCACTCCCCTGCCAAAATAATTCTTGGATTGTTCATTTGCTGCTCCTTTTTTTTGCGTTAACAGGCTAATTCTTCTTCCGCATTAAGAAGCAGGGAGACATATTTTTGGCCGGAAACAAAAAAGCGAAACATTTTTAGCCAACGGCCCGCATTGCTTTGCCACCGTGGTGTTTCTACTCGGTTGGCACCCGGTTAGGGGTTCTTAATGCTGTTGGAGTTTAGGTAAATTTTGGGAGAATTTCAAAGATTTTATTTTGGGGGGAAATATCTTGTAGGAAAGGTGATATTTAGTACAAAAAAGTAGTTAATAATAACACATGCAACTGTTTAAAAA
>JAWOEU010000071.1:0-23476 GCA_046482575.1 Fidelibacterota bacterium | reverse complement strand
AATTCCGGTAAATATGTTGTGACCAGTATCACAGAACGGTAAATGATAAATTCCGGCCCCGGCAGCATGAAAGCGGTGGATCAGGGATCTTCTTGATTTAATCCTTCCTCTTTCCAAGTTAAAGTTACCATTGCATTTACCCGGTTGCTATAGCGGTAAAAAGAAAAATGACAGGAGAAGATCGAGGCTGTGTGGAAAAGCTATACTGATAGTGAAAATAACAAGAGATTTACAATCCAGCACCGAAATTTCCGGTCGTAATTACTCAATCTTTCCTGAAATACCGGAAAGTGATATTCATACTGTTAATATATGGTATAAAAGAATTTAAATCGTAAAATGATTCACCATGGGCATCCGGCGGCCCTTACCAAAAGCTTTTGGTGTAACCCGTAGTCCGGGCGCTGCCTGCCAGCGCTTGTATTCGTTCTTTTGTATCAGATCGTATATTTCACTTATCATTTCCGGTTCATTGCTTTCTTTTATAAGTTGACTGACATTTTTTCTCTTATAAAGAAGATCATCAACGATCGGACTTACAATATTGTAATCAAAAGGGTCATACTGATCTTCTGCCAGCTCTGCGGACGGACGTTTACGTATCGTGTTTTCCGGTATCACGGCATAATGGTATTGTTCATTCAAATGCCGGGAAATGCGGTATACCTCAAGTTTGTTCAGATCGCTTATCGGTCCCAATGCACCGCACATATCTCCATACAGCGTGCAATATCCGAGGGCGATCTCGGTTTTATTACCGGTAGTCAGTACAAGCGCATTTTTTTTATTGGAAACAGACATCAGTATACTTCCGCGAATACGGGCCTGAAGATTTTCCTCGGCCAATCCGAAAGACGTACCCTTAAAAGGCTTTTCCAGTCCTTTTATAAACGCATCATAAATATTTTTTATTGGAATGACATCATAATACACACCGAGATTTTTTGCTAATTGTTCTGCATCCTCAAGTGAATGCGAGGAGCTGAACTGCGAGGGCATAGCATAGGTATAAACATGTTCCGGTCCAAGCGCTTCGGCAGCCAGTACCGCCACTAATGCTGAATCAATACCGCCGCTTAATCCGATTATGGCATCCTGAAAACCGCTTTTATAAAAGTAATCCCTGATCCCGAGTACAAGCGCAGCCCTTAATTCTTTCATTTCATCTATATGCGGTTCCGGGACGGTTTTTTTGGAACATCCGTTTTCAAACTCACAATAATCCACCGCTTCGGATGATGCCGGCAAATAAGCGGCAAATTTTCCTTGTGCATCCAGGGCAAAACTGTTGCCGTCAAAGATCAGTTCATCCTGCCCACCGATCAGATTAACGTAAACAAAAGGCAGAGATAATGCTTTTACCTTTGCGCGAACGAGCGATATGCGTTCTTTGATCTTTCCGGTATGGTAAGGTGATGCACTGGCATTCACTATAATATCCGCACCTTTGCGGGCGAGTTCATCGGTGACTTTTATTTCGTACAGATCATCCCAGAGATCTTCACAGATCTGGATCCCCAATTTACATTCTTTTCCCCTGATAGTTACCGTTACCGGCTCGGGGTTTGTATTGAAATGAAAATATCGAAGTTCATCAAAAACATCATAGGTCGGCATGTTGGTCTTATATACATAATCAATGATCTTGCCGTCCTGAATAACAGCAAGGGCATTATAGCGATGCTTTCCGTCATCATGAACAACACCAACGATTGCGATAATATCTTTGACCTGCTTTCTGATATTTTCGAGTGCTTTACCGCAGGCAGTAACGAATTCGTTATCAAATATAAGATCCAGAGGAGGATAAGCACTTATTGTCAGCTCGGGAAATAAAACAATATCCGCTTCGTTCTTCCGCGCCTGATCAATAACCGTTATGATCTTTTGGGTGTTTTCAGAGATATCGCCGACAGTTACGTTTATCTGGGCTAATGCTATTTTACAATGCATAATGCTCACGATTCTATAATAAAACCGTCCCGGCTGATACTTTCGTCACTTTCTTCTGTTTTTACGTCATCAACCCGTGCACGCGAGGGACCCTTACGTAAATAATCGATAAATGTTTTCAGATCTTTTTCATCCCCGCCTGCCAGGATTTCAACATTTCCACGTGACGTATTCCGGACATATCCGCGTATGCCCAGTATATCAGCCTGTTGTTTTGCAAACCAGCGGAATCCGACCATTTGCACCCGGCCGCTGATCACGATCTTTAATGTTTTAAAAGGCATAAGAAAAAAGCCCGGGTCTCCCCGGGTCCTTTTCAGTTTAGAGCAGGTTATTAATTCGCGTTACAAGGTCGCTTTTGGGTACATTCCCTATCACCTGATCCGCCACCTGTCCTCCTTTCACAAAAAGCAGGGTGGGTATCGAACGAATACCAAGCTGGCCGGCAACCATGGGGGAATTATCTACATTCACTTTTGCGACTGCGATTTTTCCTTCATATTCTTTTGCAAGTTCCTCCAGTTTGGGAGTTATCATCTTGCAGGGACCGCACCAGGGAGCCCAGAAATCCACTACGACAGGCAGGGGATTCTTGAGAACTTTTTCCTCGAAGTTCTGATCCGTGACTTCAAATGTTAATTGTGACATATATGTCCTCCGTTTATTTTTCGGTGCAATATAGTAAATATTTATGAGATATGTTATGAAAAACTATGCCCGTATCCATTGAGTGATCTCTTTTAATGTTACGCGCTTACCATACATCAGAATAGTCGTACGAAAGATCTTACTGCCTGCCCATGTGATCAGCAGGATCCATAGCAGAAGATAGAACATCATAAGTATGATCTCCCAGAAAGGTGCTGAAAGCATTCCGATCTTTAATATCATCATAAAAGGTGTCGTAAGCGGAATAAATGCCAATACCGTCGCCAGCGGGGTATCCGGATTCATCATGATAGGCTGGACCAGCATGATGGGCAATACGGCAAATAACGTAAGGAAGCCGACGGATTGCTGGGCATCACGTTCGTTGTCATATAAAGATCCCAGACCGACATACAGGGAAGCATACATGAAATAACCCATAATAAAATAGATAAAATACCAGATAATGTCTGTCGTAAATACGTCCGCCGGACTTATGTTGATATTCAATACCGAACCTCCGAACAGGGTAAATGCCAGTAGAATGATCAAATAAACGCTGATCTGTATAACTCCGAGCATTCCTATTCCGAAGATCTTTCCTGCCATCAATTCTTTCGGTTTTATGCTGGACATCAATATTTCAATGATGCGGTTCGAACGTTCTTCGATCACACCGCTGATAAGCATGGATGAGCTCATTACGACTCCCATGACCAACAGCCAGAGAAAAACGCCGGGAACCCCGTATCTTATGAGAAAGTTCGACTGAACGGCATCTCCGCTTCTTCCGATCTCATATAATTGTATTTTGGGCTTTTCCAGTACATAATCCATGTCCTGTTTTGTAAGTCCCAGCGCAATAATGCGTTTTTCCATTAAATATTGTTCCAAAACATTTTCAAGTTGCGAGATCTCTTCAATGCCAACTTCATTCCTGTGATAAATATTTACTTCACCCCGGTCCATAAAATCTGCTTCCAGGATTATGACAATATCTGCATACTCATCACGTATCAATGTCTGCACCAGCGTATCGTGATTTTCGGAAGTTGAGATATATTCCTGAATAGTGTAAACGGGGTCGCCTTCTTCATTGATAAAAGAATCATCAATATAGGTGGAAATCTCATTATAAATACCGTTACCGAGATCAATAATACCCATTTCTTTTTCATGGATCTTCTGATTGAGTGAAAATAAGGCGGGGATAACAGAGAACGCGAGAATGACGAATGGCATCAAAACGGATATGATAAAAGCTTTCGATTTTATACCGCGCTTTAGCTCCCATTGAACAATGGTCAGTATCTTATTCATATTTCTTCTCCCACTAAAGCAATAAATGCGTCGTCCAGCCGTCCCCCGTGCTGCTGCATCACATCACGGGTAGAACCGTATGTGATGATCTCGCCATTGTGTATCAGGCACATTTTCTCGCAGTTTTCCTCTACCTTTGCCATCTGATGCGTGCTGAGAATTATTGTACGTTCCTGCGAACGGAATTCATTGATTATATCCTGCAGGATCTTTTGATTGACCGGATCCAGACCGGTAAAAGGTTCATCAAATATGATCAAATTCGGCTCATTGATCACAGAAATAATAAATTGTATTTTTTGCTGATTGCCCTTGGAGAGTTCAAAAACCTTTTTATCCGCCAATTTTTCCATATGCAGACGGGCAAACCATTTTTCACTTCGCTCTTTTGCTTCCTGCGATGGCACGGACTTCAATTTTGCCAGGTATTCAACAACATCGCGTACTTTTGCTTTTTGATAAATTCCACGTTCCTCCGGGAGATAACCCACGCGGCGGTGATCACACCGGGTACTGGGAACACCGTCAATATAGATCATTCCCTTGTCGGGCTGAATGATATTCATGATCATACGGAGTGTGGTGGTTTTCCCGGCACCGTTAGGCCCGAGAAATCCGAAAACTTCTCCTTTGGGTATTTCAAGCGAAATATCATTTACTGCCGTAACACCTGTAAAAGATTTTGTGACCCTGTCGATCTTCAGCATACCGTTCCTTTTTTAAAATGCCGTCAAAGAATAAATCATAATGGTAAATTTTCCAATTTAAAAAAAGGAAAATATATTCAATAAAGCGTATACTGCGTTTATTGAACGAAGAGCATTCATTTGCTTTTACCTTCCGTAAAAGCATCCCCGGGATTATTTTTCGTCATTTTTTCAAATGATTCCCTCTGAATACGGTCCTCTTCGATCAACTGCTTTACGAAATCCAGATCTTCCCTGCAGCGTTCTTTATCTGCGGGTGTTTTTGCAAACTTTACAAGATCCGCAAAATGAAAAAACTCATGCAATTCGCTGTAATGTTCCGGCAGAACATAGGATCGCAGTACCGGCAATATCTCTGAGGTACTCAGTTCATGTAAATGCAGGTAATAAATATTTTCAAAATATTCCCGTAAGATATAACTCAATTCAAGATAAAACGCTTTCCACCGGCGCTGTTCCGGATAATTCTTTTTCTGCAGTTCCGTGATCGCGTAGCCGGCTTTTTCTCCTGAGGATATCCAGATGTTTTCCTTCTTGCTTTTTATACTTTTATGTCTTTTTAAGCCGTAAAACAAAAGGATCACGGCAAGAGCCAGCAGTACAGCGGTGATCAGATATTCCCACCAGGTCATTAGCGTTAACGGAACAGGACCCTTCATTGCCACCGGCGCTGCAGAAGTATCCAGCGCAGAACGGAAATAAACATATCCGTCCGGGAAGTAAAGCGTATCCCGTTTCCCGTCACTCAGCGAATCATCATAGATCACCGGAAGCGGGGGAATATACATAAAACCCGTATCAAAAGCCGTTGCTTCAAGTTCCAGACGCAATATCTGCTGTTTTTTTTCTGTGCGTCTGCTCTTATTCTGTTCCAGGATCTCAAGATCCCGGATATACCGGCCGGCATCCGGAAGTGTGAACTTCATCCTTTCCGGGCCTTTTAAAATACAGGAAATATGAATACGGTCCCCGATAAAGATGTTCTTCTCCGCTACCTTCAGGTTGAGCTCAATATCCTCTGCGAAGAGGAATCCCGCGATACAAAGCAAAAGCAATAGACGTTTCATCGATACTGGTGTTTACCCCGTGTTTTAAAAAAACGGTTCAGCGGTTCAACATAGGATCTATTGGTATCAATAGGTATCAGGTCGGTTTTGTTCCTGCGCGAGATCCGTTCCAATTTATGTGTACGGTCGATATAATGCTGCGCATAAGTGTCCCGTACATGTTTCCGGGAGGTATCTATCAGCATTTTCTCTCCGGTTTCAGCGTCATAACAGGGGAAAAGCCCGAGATCAGGCAGCGCCTTATCGAGAGGATCGACAATATGCACCAGAATGATATCATGTTTTCCGGCAACTGCTTTCAAAGCAAATTCAAAATCCGTATCATAAAAATCACTGAGAATGAAGACAATACTGCGTTTATGTGCAACCCGTGAAAGGAACTGCAGAGCATTATCGATACGTGTACCTTTATTCTCATAAACACCAAAGAGAACTTCCCGGATTACCTGCATGGCATACGCTTTCCCTTTGCGCGGGGAGAGATATTTTTCAACTTTTTCAGTGAAATTGATCAGACCCACCTTATCGCCGTTCTTTATGGCGGAAAAGGCAAGGACAGAACAGATCTCAGCGGCAATCTCACTTTTAAAACGTTCGGTGCTTCCGATATGTCCTGATGCGGAAACATCAACCAGGAAATATACCGTGAGCTCACGCTCTTCTTCCATGATCTTTACAAAAGGTTTGTTATGGCGGGCAGTTACATTCCAGTCGATCAGCCGTACGTCGTCACCCGGCTGGTATTCTCTGACTTCGGAGAACGACATCCCTTTGCCTTTGAATATTGAGCGGTATTCCCCGGAAAATACCTCATTTACAATATGCCTTGTCTGGATCTCAACTTGTTTTACTTTTTGAAGGATCTCTCGGGGCAGCATGATCAGGGTACCGGAATTGTATCAAAAACGGTATGAATGATATTCTCAACCGTTACGTTTTCTGCTTCGGCTTCAAAGGAAAGTAATACGCGGTGTCGCATAACATCCATACCGACCTCACGGATATCTTCCGGGGTTACATATCCGCGGTGCTGCAGAAAAGCATGGGATTTTGCCGCTCTCACCAGATTTAATGATGCCCTGGGTGATGCACCGACATCAATAAAGTCGTTCAGGGTCTTGAGCTTGAATTTATCGGGATAACGGGTTGCAAATACGATGTCCGTCACATATTTATGGATCTTTTCATCGACATAAATACTGCGGACAGTCCTTCGCGCATCCAGGATCTGCTCCGGCTTTATCACTGCGGTTACTTCTTCGGGAAGGGTATTGGCGGTCATTAACGAAAGAATACGCATTTCCTCATCCTGTGTAGGATAATCCACTTTGACTTTCAGCATAAAACGGTCTACCTGAGCCTCCGGGAGCGGATATGTGCCTTCCTGTTCAATGGGATTTTGTGTTGCCAGAACGAGGAAAGGCTCTTCAAGAGGGTAGCTCGTCTCACCTATACTTACCTGCTTTTCCTGCATAGCCTCAAGAAGAGCGGCCTGTACTTTTGCAGGAGAGCGATTGATCTCATCGGCCAGAATGATATTGGCAAAGATCGGACCTTTCTTGACGTTAAAAGAAGACTCTTTCTGATTATAGATAAGTGTTCCGATCAGATCGGAAGGTAAAAGATCCGGAGTAAACTGAATACGGTGGAAAACCGTATCTATCGCTTGTGCCAGAGATTTGACGGCAAGGGTCTTTGCAAGTCCGGGCACACCTTCCAGCAGAATATGTCCTTCTGACAGCAAACCGATCAGAAGACGCTGCACCATTTTTTTCTGTCCGACAAGAACTTTATTCAGTTCATTTTGAATGGCATCTAAAAACCGGCTCTCTTTCTGTATCTGTTCATTCAGTGCCGCAAGATTAAAATCCATGTTTCACCTTTTTATTCATCAGAAGCGTTTTTCATAATGCCTTCTAATTCTTCGATCTGTTCTAATTCCTTGCCGAGATTCCGTAATTCAAATTTTACCGACTCCGCAAGGTCGTGATCTGGATAATCACGAATAAATGTATTGTACTGTGTTTTTGCGCGTTCATAATCTTTGACGACGTTTGCAAGTGTATATCCTGCCATAAAACGTGCTTTCGGAGCGTCGCGGTGGGACGGATATTTTTCTGCAATATATAAGTATCTTTCTATACTGCTTTCAAAGTCCTGCAAATCGCCTCCGTAGATCTCAGCCATTCGGTAATTTGATCTTACCGCCAGGGGATCATCAGGATACGAACCTGATAGTTTGTCGAATGTCCTGATTGCCCGTTCATATTTTTGTTCTTCATATAATTCTGTTGCATCTTCAAACATTTGCTCCGCAGTCCGGTTATCTGAGCAAGAGAATATCAGTAAGACCGTCAGCAGCAGTATCCCAAGCATCCTTTTCATTTTTATTACTCCTTGTATTTCTTTTCAATGTCTGTAATTTATATGGCATCCGGGTTAAAAGGCAAATAAAAGACCAAAATTAATGCGCTGAAAAAAACTTTCTTCCCTTTCCCGAACGGTACCGGCATTCGGGTCATTGATTATGATCGGTAATTCAACACGCACGGGACCGATCGGTGTTTTATAATATAAACCGACACCGGTGTTAATGTAGTAACCATCCCATTCCATGATATCTCTGAAATCTTCATCAAGCCGTCCGGCATCGATAAAAACATTTACACCGAAATTCCATATCAGATCGGTACGAAGTTCAAGATTCCCCATTATTCTTGCTTTGCCGGCATAGATCGTGTCCTGTGAAGCGGTAATATACGGATCTCCGATTGATCTGAACCAGCCGCGCACGGTTGTCTCACTTCCCATCTGATAAAGGTAAACGGGATTGATCGTTTTTCTGTCAAAGAACCGCCCGGCTTCTATTCTTCCGGCCAGGACCATGTTGCGTAAAATTCTGCTGTATCTGTTAACTGAACCCTCGAGCCGGAAATACTGGGTTTCCGTTTCAATTTGGGTACCTACAACATACCCGCTGTATAAAAGAATGTTCCAGCCTTTTGAGGGATAAATAAAATTATCCCTGTTGTCATAACGGGACTGCAGCGTAACTTCGGTCAGCGGTTCAAATCCTTCTCCCGATAATTCGTTCTTGACATTTTTTAATGCAAATGAAGCGCGGGTGTATATTTTCCGGCTGTACCTCCAGATACTGGATAAATTGACACCATAATCCGTTAGTATATCATCTTCACTGATACTCTGATCACTGAAAGGGGAATAAACATTCCGGTTATAATAAATTTTAAGGGTAGTCGGAAGCCGGAAACGTATCATCCATGGAACGGTATAGGCGATCTCCGCATTAACAGCATGATCGATATCAATATTATGGAATAACGCTTCATAGGTTATTCCCGTACGCAGACGGTGAGCACGCTGGAGTATGTTTTTATGTGTCCATTCCGGCTGGAGAAAAAGCGAGGAATATCCGATTCTTTCCGTATATCCCTGCCGCGCACCGAATTGCAGATCAAAACGGTGTGTTTTGCTTTCGGTCACATCCACCCTCAGATCAAGTTTCTGTTTTGAAGAATCGGGATTAACCGGTACGATATTAACGGAATTGAATGCTCCCATTTCGTATATACGATCCTGAATACTGCTTATCTTTTCCAGCTGATAAAGGTCCCCGCTGTCGATATTGATATGCTTTCTGATGGCGGATTCCATGACGCCTTTGTTACCTTTTATATTGATATTTCTTATGGTGTACGGTTTATCTTCATCTATATATAAGGTTATTTCAAGCTCGGAACCCCAATCGTATTCTTCCCTGATATTTACATAGGGATGGCCCAGCTGACTGTATCGGGAAAGTATTTTATTAAAATTATTATAATAAATATACTGCCGGAAGGGATCACCGATATCAAGACCAAGTAATTCCAGTATTTCTCCGTCACTGAGCAATGTGTTGCCTTCAACGGATATCTGTTTTATTCTGAATCGCTCCTTCTCATTGATATTGAAATATAAATGCAGCTCCTTCTCATCATGAATTACCAGAGAATCCTGAACACTGCAGTTCAAAAATCCTTCACTGATATAATAATTTTTCAGTTTTTTGCTTTGTGATTTTATATAGCGGTATGAGATACGGCTCATAGCCCGGCGTGTAAACACCGGTTCGATATCCACAACCTGTTTCAGACGGCGGTCATTGAATTGCTCATTGCCCTTAAAGATCACTTTGCGAAGCTTATAATCGGAGAGCATATCTTCATGTTGCGCGGGCGCCGCAACCGCAAAAAGTATCAGTAATAATGTAAGTAAGACACGCTTCATCAATACTGCACTCTCAGCCGGACCGCACCGGATACACTTTCTTCATCAGCACTGCCGACGACAGATAAGGTACTATTGATGCGATATTCAATTTCGATATTTAACGGACTTTGAGGGGATCCTTCATAGGTCAGATAAAAATTGCGCCCGATACGTCCACCCACAACCACCGCTGTCGTACTGTCAATATAGGTGCCTTCACCGCCTTTAATATTAACACGGTCCAGACCGCCCATAACTCCGATTTTCTGCGCCTGCTGTTCCAGCGGACGTTCCGCCAGTGCCAGCAATGCTGTTGATGTCCGTGCGGCAGACCCGCTGTTGCCGATGCCCGAAATGGTATTCTCGATCTCACCTATAGTCAGTTCGCGTACGATCTCGGCAGTGCTCATCTGGTTCTTTTCATCAATAAAATTTATTTCAGGGTTGTTCAGTTCGCCGGTGATCGATGCAATAATACGGTTACCGCCGCTGATATTTTTCGATGCAACAAAATTAAGTTCATGGTCGCCTTCAAACTGATCGAACTGTATGCTGCCTTCTTCAAGTTCAAAAACGGATGCCCAGTAACTGAAAAAACCCTGTGAAACTTCCAGCTCCCCTCCAAAACGGACATTTTTTTCATCGGCGTATTTCAATAAATTCATTTCTCCCTGCAGTGTGGCATCAATAAACTGGTTGCGGAAATAAATCTTGTCAATGATCGCATTAATAGAATACTCGGAATATAACTTATTTTCGTCTTGCTGCTCTCTCATATCTACAGGACGTTTAAAACCCATTTCTATCTGGCCTTCGCGGATACCGAGATCACCGGTTACCATGAGCGTATCCTGGCCGGTGACCGCCAGATCAATATTACCGGTTGTTATATTGATATCTTCATCAAGGGTAACAATGGAGACATTATTACCGTCAATGGTAAGGTCAAATACGGGTTCGAGAAGTTTTTGCATGTTCATATCACCCTGAACACTGAAATTATGTCTTTTGACATCTTCGGTCTCGCTTAAACCCAGCACACCGGCAAGTGTATAAGAAACGGAGGGCAATTTTCCCTTGAGATCCATGTCAATGACATTATCGTTCATCACCGCTTCACCGTCAATATTAATGATCTCATTGGCCAGCATGCTTAATATCAGTTTACCGTTACTTATTTTCACACGTCCGTTCTTCACGGTTTCGTTGAACGAACCCCTTATTTCCAGTTCATTATGTATGTCTCCGGTCAATGATTCAACATTTGGGATATAGGGCGTAAGGTATATGAGCTCATCATCTCTTCCCTGTACATAGGCATACACCGTGCTGTCCGCTGAGAATCTCGGTCCCTCCGGAGTAAACCCGAGGTCAAGATAAGAATAAGCATTTCCGCGATAATGACCGTTGTTGGCGGAAAAATATCCGTTATTAAAATACATGTACTTGTTATTATAGCTGAAATCCGATCTGAGCGTATCTGCTTTTATTTCATCAATTTCCGGATTCAGTATCAGAATCCTGCCATCCGCCCGGGGTTCATTCAGCGTTCCGTATATCTTTCCCTGAATACCGGCCTCTCCCGAAATTGGAAAATCTTCAACTATATAAGGTGCAAGTTTTTTCAACTGCACATTCTTACCCTTAAATTCACCGCGCAGTGAATCCTGAGGTAAAAACCGAAAGATCTTATCAGTATTAAAGTTTATATTTACCGGAATATCGGCGAATAAATCAATCGAGCGGCCGTCTTCTATATCTATCCTGAGATCATCAATGTAAAAACGATCTTTTTCATAATGGGACGTTGCAAAAACACGCTGTGCATCCAGCCCTGAAGCATGTACGTTCCGGGCATCAATTTCCGCTGTAATATCGGGAGCATCAAGAAAACCGCTGATATTAAGGTTTACCTCAAGCCGCCCGCCAACGCTATCCGGCATTGTTGAGATCAATGGAAGAGAATTAAGTTCTGCACCGGTGATATTTACGCTTCCCCAGACAGAATCGTCTTTTGTGTCCAGAGAACCGTAAAGAAGGGCATCGCGGTAAAGTATATCAAAACGTGAAAGGGAAAAACCTTCATCACTGATCGAAAAAGATACGCTATCCAGTAAATAAACATCTTCTTCCATATACCGGCCCTGCATGCTGTTGATCGTAAATTTTGTAAAATCTTTGACATTTCCTGCCAGTGAAAGAGAATAATTATCGTGTGTAACATCAAAATAATCCAAATGCACACTGTCTTCATCCATGCGGATATACGTCTGAACATCTCCGATAAGGGAAGAATCCAGAAATGCATTTTCAAAAGAGACCAGCAAGGCCCCGCGGGGATCTGTCAAGATATTATTGCTGTACAAAGAAAGGTTTAAATTATTCATGGCATATCTGTCGTATGTCAGCGTATCCAGATTTAGGTTAACCTGTACATCCGGATCCTGAAGTTCTCCGAGAAATTTCAGCGTCAATATAAGATTTTCTGCATCCACATTACCGATACCCGGGATTTTCAGCTGATCCAGATTGCTCATATCCCCGTAAACATCCAGATCCACGGATTGAAGTTCCGTTATTTTACCGCGTGCTTTGAGTATTCCTTCCGGAAGATAGATATAGTTTGTCGAGTCGAGTATAATATCCTGCATCTCATCCAGGAAAAGACATCCCTGGAAACTGCTTTTATCCATACCGTAAAGATCTTCGGCCTGAAAATCATAATTTATATTCAGGCGCTTATCCATATAGCCGCTTGCCCGCATCCGTCCCGAAAGAGCAAATTCCGGAACGTCGGGAAACCACGCTGAGAGATTCAGATCATAGGAGTTAAAGGTCGTTGAAATATAGTTGTCTTTAATACCGTAAGATCCGTAAAGGGAAATATCCATATCCTCATTTTTGAAGCTGGCTTCAAGAAGGTGTAAATAGTCATTTTTATATTCGATATTTATATTTGCATGTCCGATCTTTTTCTGATTCAGCATCCCGCTTACCGCCGCTGAAGCAAAAAACTCCTTGAAATTGCCCATAATCTCAAGCTGCATCGAAATATTATCACTGTAATGTATCAGAGAATGGTCATAATACTTATCCGGCTTCATACTTTTTACAGAAAATAAAAACTTAAATCGAAAGGGTTCAACATAGCGGATCTTCCCGGATGAATTGATCTCCGCTTCATTCAAACGGAAATGTAAATTGCGTAATTTTACAATATTGTTATTAACGGTAACCTCGCTGCTCATGTCGTACAAACGCAGATCAAGTGACTCGTTCTCAAGTTCCATTCTATGGATGTCGAACTGTGCTTTATTATTATTACCCGAATAAGAAAATTCTGCATGACCGACCGTCTGGCAGATAAGCGTATCCGGTGTTCGGATCTGCAGCTCAGCATCTTTTAGAAATATGTGACCGATCGAAATAGCGGGAAATTCCAGATCGGGAATTTCCGAAAGTGTTGTTTTTCTTTCTTTTGTTCTGATATATATTTTTGGTTTCATCAGGCGGATACTGTCAACCCGGCGCTTACCCAGCAATTCATATATGCCGCGGTAATCAATGTTCGTTGTATCAATACTGAATACAAGCGAGGAATCTTCATTTGAGAATTGCAGTTGATCCGCCTGTAAACGCGTGTCAAGACTCTTGCTCAGATCACGGATCGATAAGGTATAACTGTGGTCCTTGAGAAGACGGTTGCGCAATATCCGGTATGCTAACGTAAAGCCGAAATCCGTTTTCGTCACAAATAAACCTGAAATACCAATAAACAGGATAATAAAGAATACTAAAAAGTGCCTGCGATGTTTTTTTTGTTTATTGGCCATAATTATGTCATGTATTAAACATGATTTTCTGCAGCCTTAACGGTGTTCTGCATCAGCATTGCAATTGTCATAAGCCCCACTCCGCCAGGCACCGGTGTAATGGCGGCAGCATGTTTTTTAACGGAATCAAAAGCGACATCACCGACAAGACGATATCCCTTTTTCCGTGTTGCATCCTGAACCCGGTTCACACCGACATCGATCACCGTTACACCTTCTTTTACCATATCTCCTGTCACTATTTCCGGGATGCCGGCTGCAACAATGAGTATATCCGCCTGAAGGGTATGGTGCTTTAAATCTTTTGTTCCCGTATGGCAGATGGTAACCGTTGCATTGGCTTTTGAGGATTTTTGGTACAGTAAATTTGCCATCGGTTTACCAACGATATTGGAACGACCGATGATGACAACATGTTTCCCGCTTACCGGTATTTGATAAAACGCCAACATCTCCATGATCCCGGCGGGAGTACAGGGTATAAAAGTATCTTCACCAAGAACAAGGTGACCGATATTTACAGGATGAAAGCCGTCAACATCTTTTACCGGCAATATACGGTGAATGATCTCTTTTTCATCGATATGGGCCGGAAGCGGCAACTGAACCAGAATACCATGGAAACGTGAATCCGCATTCAGTTTGTCAATGTGCGCATTTAATTTTTCCTGACCAATATTTTCCGGCAGTCTGAGCGTTTCGGAATAAATTCCCAATGCTTCACAACTGCGTGCCTTATTGCGGACATAGATTTTGGAAGCGGGATTTTCACCGACAAGGACAACCGCTAATCCGGGACGAATACCTTTTTGCAACAATGTCCCGATCCGTTTTTTTAATCGCGCTTTAAGCGCTTCTGAAACTGCTTTCCCATAGAGTACGGACGTTTCCATATTTCCTCATTATTTTGCATATCCGATCGATCGATGTTCCCGGAGAACAGTAACCTTGATCTGTCCCGGATAGGTGAGTTCGTTTTGTATTCTTTCCGCAATATCCTCCGCAAGCAGATCTGAAGCCACATCATCTATCTGATTTTCTTCCACGATGACACGAACTTCCCGGCCTGCCTGGATAGCGTATGTTTTATTCACCCCTTTGAAGCCGTTTGATATCTCTTCAAGTTTTTCCATTCGGTGAATATAGTTTTCCAGTGTCTGTCCGCGGGCACCACGGCGTGATCCGCTTATTGAATCGGCTGCCTGGACCAGAGCCGAGATAGGATTGTTTATTTCAACTTCATCGTGGTGGGATTCAATTGCATTTATAACGATCTTGTTTTCCTTGTTCCTGCGGGCGATCTCTCCTCCGATAAGTGCGTGGGTTCCTTCAACATTACGGTCTATGGCTTTCCCGATATCATGCAGAAAACCCGCCCGTTTCGCAGTCTGCCCGTCCATTCCCAGTTCTGCGGCCATAAGTCCCGAAAGCCAGCCAACCTCAATAGAATGCTTGAGAATGTTCTGACCGTAACTGGTTCGGTATTTCAGGCTTCCGATATAATGCATCATTTCAGCATTAAATGGCGACAGCGACAATTCCAGGGTTGCATCTTCCGCTGCCTGAATTATCGATTCTTCAACCTCTTTGCTGGCCTTACCGATCATTTCCTCAATACGTGCCGGATGTATGCGCCCGTCCTGGATCAATTTCTCCAATGCAATACGTCCCACTTCCCTTCTCACCGGATCAAAACCCGAAAGGACAACGGCCTCCGGAGTATCGTCGACAATGAGTTCGATCCCCGTCAGTGCTTCAAAATGCCGGATATTGCGGCCTTCGCGGCCGATCACGCGTCCCTTCATCTGATCATTCGGAAGAGGAACCACAGCAACGGTCGATTCCGAAGTATGGTCAGCTGCTGAACGCTGGATCGCCTCAATGATTATTTTCTTTGCTTCTTTATTTGCATTGAGAATTGCATTTTCCTTAATATCCCTGACTTTCACCTGGGCTTCAATGCGCGCCTTTTCATAAAGACTTTCTTTCAGTGTCTGCTTCGCGCTTTCCCGGGAAAGTCCGGCGATCTTTTCCAGTTTGCTTTGCTGTTCATCGATCAGCTTTTCTATATCCGTTTCCCGTTTTTGTATTTGTTCATTTTTATTTTTAAGGTCATTCTCGAATTTGTTCAGGGATTCATAACGCTGGTCAATGCTTTCGATCTTACGTTCCAGATTGCTTTCTTTTTTCTGGAGCTCGCGCTCGAAATTCCGTATATCACGCAATTTTTCATTATATTCATCCTCGCTTTTCTGCTTGATGCGTATAGCTTCATCTTTGGCTTCGAGGATCAGTTCCTTTTTCAGCGTTTCGCCTTCTTTTCTTGCACTTTCAAGAAGATCGAATTTATAATTTTTCAGACCGCCGAATTTTACGCGGTAAATAATCAGCACAATAAACGCAGCTATTATTGCTGATATAATACCAACAATTATATACGGTAACATTTTTTACTCCTTTTCTACATGGAGCGCTTAGGTGTCGAGGTGTTCATCAATGAGTTTGATCAGCGATTCAGAATGGCTCTGAATATATTCCTCAACGGATTGGTTATCTTGCTTCATTTGAAACAACTCACCCGCAATGTTCAGGGCGGCAATGATGGCGATCTTTTCAACAGCTGTTGTGCCGGACATATTTGCACCGACTTCCAGCATTTTTTCATTAACGTAATCTGCAACTTTATGGATGAATGCTGAATCTTTCCCCTTAAGCGGAAATTCCTGTCCGTATATATTCACTTTTACGGGCTTGTTTTCAGGAAATTTAAGTTCCACCGTATTGGGGTCGGGTTCATATTTTTGCATGTTCAATCCACTCCGATATTTCCGCCAATTTACCGGTAATACGCTTCACCTGGCTTTTTGTTAAGACCAGGTCGTCCTCACCGGAAGATCCCTTCCGTTCTTTTAAAACATCGAGGGTTTGGTGTATTTTTTTCTCTAAGATCTCAAAAGAGCTGATATCCATTACCTTAGTTGAGCTCCATATTGATTCTTTATCTGTTTAAACAGTTTCTCCATTACATTGTCAACCGTTTCATCCTTAAGCGTTTGCTTGTCACTCTGGAATTCAAGACGGAATGACAGTGCCTTTTTATCATCACCAAGTTTCTTATTATCAATGTACACATCATAAAGCACACAGTCAACGAGATATTTACCGCCGTGCTGATTAATATCATTAAGAACTGCTGCTGCTTTTACGTCTTTATCCATCACCAGCGAAATATCCCGGAAGATCGAGGGAAAGGGTGACGGAGGGGTATAATCCCGCCGGGGATCGTACCATTTGAATAATTTACCGATCTGCAATTCCATAATGACCACAGGATAGCGGAGCTGCAGTTTTTCAAAATGATCTTTGCGGTATTGCCCGATCTTTCCGACAACAGATTTTCGGACAATAATATCATATAATACTTCAAATTCGTCCCGGTCCTTATTTTCATTGAGTTTGCATGTAAATCCCCGTTCATCCAAAAATTGGTCCAGTACGCCTTTCATATAAAAAAGACCGGCTGCCTTGTCTTCCTCGGCCCAGGTCAGTCGCCATAAGGGTGAGGAACAGATAACACCGAGGTTATAGTGTTCTTCCGCATGTGTTTCCAGGTCATCGTTCTTTTTAATGACATTCGCAAGTTCGAACAGGCGTATACTGCTGCGTTTTTTTGCAGCATTACTCTTCAGACTGCCGATGAGCGGTTGTATCATATCGGTTCGCAGAACATCCATCTCGCGGGAAAGCGGGTTTAGTATTTTCAACGGCGTGTATTCCCAGATCCCTTTTTCTGCTTCCTTCTCGTTCTGCAGTGAATTGTTCACCGCTTCATGAAAACCGTGACCGATAAAAAAGTTTCGGAGTTCCGTAATAAACGGATGGAATTTATCGTAAGCTTCGGGAACGGATATACTCATCCGTGATACTGAAGGAATACGGTCAATGTAATTCATTGCCACTTCTTCCACCAGGTCGATCTCACGTTCAACATCGGGACGGAAAGTCGGGATCTGTACCCGGAGTGAATGGTCATCTTCTCCGGAAATAATAAAGCCCAAACGGGACAGGGTATTCTTGCATTCTTCCATTGATATTTCTATACCGGTGATCCGTTTCACAAAATCAAGACGCAGTGTCGCGGTTTTAGGCTTTATGGGTTCGGGATAAACGTCGATCATTCCCTTTGCGGTCTCGCCGTCTGCCAGTTCCCCGATCAGCGATGCCAGACGGTCTTGTGCATATACCAGCGTATCATTCGGATCCGTACCGCGCTCAAAACGTTTGGAAGCATCCGTGGCGATCTGCTGCTGTTTCGCCCCTGTACGAATCACGCCGGGAGTGAAATACGCACTTTCAATTAGCACATCAGTTGTATTCTCATCCACTTCCGATTCGGTACCACCCATTATTCCGGCTAATGCCACCGGTCTCTCTGCGTCGCAGATCAGCAGTATATCCTTGCTCAATTCACGTTCTTTGTGGTCCAGTGTCTCAAATTTTTCGTTCTCTTCCGCAAAACGGACCTTTATCGTATTTCCCTCTAATTTATCAAGGTCAAAAGTATGAAGGGGGTGGCCGGTTTCCATCAGCACATAATTTGCCGCATCGACAATATTGTTAACGGGACGCAAGCCGACCGCCTCGAGGCGTTTCTGCATCCAGTCCGGCGAGGGTGCAATACGAACGTTCTTCACTATCCGGGCGGTATAGCGCGGACACGCTTCGGGAGCGGCAATATGCACCTCGGCGATATCATGAATACCGGGACCGGTTTCCTGCGGATCAGCATCGGCTTTTTTAAAGGTCTTACCGGTAATGGCGGAAACCATCCGTGCAACGCCCCAATGGGACATGATATCGGGACGGTTGGCCGTTACATCGATATCAAGGACCATCATGGAGGAAAAATAATCATTATAAGGCCTGCCCAGCTCATAATCACCGGGAAGAACAATGATACCGGAATGGTCATCACCCAGACCCAGTTCGTCTTCAGCGCATATCGTACCTTGGGATTCCACACCGCGGATCTTTACTTTCTTTAATGCAAAATCCGGTGCCAGCCGGGTGCCTTCTGTTGCAACCGGAACAAGCTGACCGCTCTCTACATTCGGAGCACCGCAGACTATACTGAGTTTCTCAGCGCTGCCGATATCTACTTTGCAGACCGATAATTTATCCGCATTGGGATGCGGTTTTTTTTCGAGAACCCGGCCGACGATCACACCTTCGGGAATATGCTTCCCGGCTTCTTTCAAAACGCATTCAATTCCCGCTAAGGTAAGCTTCTCTGCCAGCTCGTCAAGCGGCATATCAATTTCAATGTATTCTTTCAGCCAATCTATTGAGACAATCATACTTCTTTTTCCGGTTAAAACTGTCGTAAAAATTCAACGTCATTTTCAAATAAGATACGTATATCATGAATTCCCAGCCGCATCATTACCATACGTTCAACTCCGAGACCGAATGCATACCCACTGTATTTTCCGGCATCGTACTTTACCGCCCGGAGCACATTCGGATCCACCATACCGCATCCCATTATCTCGAGCCAGCCGGTATGTTTACAGACCGGACAGCCTTTGCCGCCGCAAAGAAAACAGGAAACGTCAATTTCCGCAGAGGGTTCCGTAAAAGGAAAATAACTGCCGCGAAATTTGATCTTTACATTTTTTCCGTAATACAGGCGGCAAAATAGCTCTATCGTACCCTTCAGGTCCGCAAAAGTTATATTTTCATCGATATATAATCCTTCGATCTGATGGAAAAGACAATAACTGCGGGCACTGATGGCTTCATTCCGATATACCCGGCCCGGTGCGACAATACGTACCGGAGGTTTATGTCCGGACATATACCGCGTCTGGACCGGTGATGTATGAGTACGGAGAACTCCGCCTCCCTCCGTATAGAAGGTATCCTGCATATCGCGTGCGGGATGATTGGGCGGAAAGTTCAGCGATTCAAAATTATACCAGTCCGTCTCCACTTCAGGACCGTAAGCAATATCAAAACCCAGACGCTGAAATATGGAAAGCATTTCATCCACGGCTTTTGTCAGCGGGTGCTGTGAGCCGCGGTGAAGCGCGTAGCCGGGGAGGGAATAATCGACCTGTTCTTCTTCCTGTTCGCTGGAAGTAAATTTTTTGCTTTGCAATTCAACCGCGTTGCTGAAATCGTTTTTCAGCGCATTCAGCATTTTTCCGATTTCCTTGCGTGACTCCGGAGGGATATTCCCCATCATGGAAAAAAGTCCCGCTACTTTACCTTTACGTCCCAAAAATGCATGCTTTACATTTTCGAGTCCGGCGGGATCCTTGACCTTGTTCAGGGCTTCTTGAAATTGCTCCCGGACCTCTATGATCGTATCTTTCATCATAACGCCGTTTTTTTCAGTTTATTGCCTGCCTGTCCGGGTTTAGCCGGAGGGGCATGGTTATTATTCGGTCAAGCTGGATTATTTTTTAACTGATTGCACCAGTTTTGCAAATGATTCCGGTTCACGGACAGCCATTTCACTCAGCTGCTTACGATTAATGTCCACACCCTTTTCATCCAGCAGGTGTACAAACTTCGAATAGCTCAATCCATGTTGCCGCACTGCAGCATTGATACGTGTGATCCAGAGTCTCCGGAAACTGCGTTTTTTATTTCTCCGGTCCCTGTAGGCGTATTGCCATCCGCGTTCAACGGCTTCAGATGCGGTTTTATATAATTTACGGCGTGCACCGTATTGTCCTTTTGCCAGTTTAACGATCTTGCGATGTCGGCGATGTCTCGGTACAGAACTGTTTGCTCTTGGCATAATAATTACTCCTTTAAAGCCACGGGGACTATATTCCCAGCATTCTCTCTACGCGTTTTTTGTCTGACGGATCAACCCCGGTCTGCTGACGCAGATTCCGTTTCCGTTTTGTGCTTTTTTTCGTCAGAATATGACTTGCATAGGCTTTTTTTCGTTTCAGTTTTCCATTCCCGTTTAGCCTGAAGCGTTTTGCCGCACCTCGATTTGTTTTCATCTTGGGCATCTTGTGTTACTCCTTACTTTTTGGCGGCGAGATAGGCCGTGAGAAAGCGTCCTTCCTGTTTGGGCGCTTTGTCTACTTTTGCAACATCCTGAATAAGCGATATGATATTCTGCATCGTTTCCATGCCGATTTCCTGATGAGCCATTTCACGGCCGCGGAACATAACCGATATCTTTACCCGGTCGCCGTTTTCTATGAACTCACGGATCTTACGCACCTTTGTATTGATATCATGCGTATCGGTGTGAGGGCGGAAACGAATCTCTTTGACGTTTATGACATGTTGCTTCTTTTTGTTCTTCTTCTCGCGCTTTTGCTGTTCGTACTTATACTTTCCGTAATCAATGATCTTACATACGGGGGGGGTGGCATTCGGTGATATCTCGACCAAATCCATACCGCTTTTCTCAGCTATGTCCAGCGCCTCGCGTATGCCTACGATCCCTATTAATTTACCATCGTTACTGATGAGCCGGAGCTCGTCAGCGCGTATATCTTCATTTACCCTTATATTGTCCTCCTGCTTCTTTACCTGCTTCATGATACGTGAAATAATAGCACTCCTTTGAAATTATACACGATAATATAATTAATTAAATTCCTCATTACCAAGGAATTTGACGCAAATATATTGACGGAACCGGGTGAAATACAAGCATTTTTTCAGATGTCCTTAAAAATCCCGCAAAGATCGGCCGGCAGATTCCTGTTTCTCTGCCTTTACGGCCACGAAAGCACCTTTCCCGGAACCTCTTCGGATTATTTTCACGGATCTGCCGGGAATGAGGGTCTGATACTTTTCCTTAATATGAAACCCCGATCCCGCAAGCAGGTCCAGAATCTCCCGGGTACTGAAAAAGCGGGCCTCCGCATAGAACCTGCTTTGTCCGCTTCTACGCATGTAACGTTGTCCCAGTACGCTTTCCTTATCGACAAATCCCACGATAAAACAGCCGCCTGTGCGCAATACCCGCCACACTTCCCCGAATGCAAGAACGGGATCGTCCACAAAGCATACGGTGGTTATCATAAGAACAAGATCGAAGGAAGCGTCGGAAAAAGGAAGATCCTCTGCCACACCGTTAACGATTTTAATACCGAGATCCCGGGCTTTCGCGGCCATTTTTTGCGAAGGCTCCACTCCGGTTCGGATACCCAGCGGAGCGGCAAATTTTCCGCTGCCCGCTCCGACCTCAAGCCCCTGAAAAGACCGTGAAGGCAGTAAACGACGGATCGTTTCAAGTTCGGAGGCATAGATTCCCGCATGCTCATCAAACCATGTGTCATAAGCATCACTGTATCGGTCAAAAGGCTCCGTTTTCGGCGACATATGGTAATATCCTTTTTATTCAGAACCGCTTTCTCAGCTGAAAGCTCCTGTTGAAACCGCGATCAGCAATTGTCCCCCGAAATAACAAAGCAGTTTCACTGCGCGGGCACCCCGGAAGGTTTTGCGAAAGCGCACATAAGCCAGCACGGAATCAGAGATCATGAACAGCAGGGCTCCGACAGCCGGGAGCAGCACTCCTGTTTGATAACGGTATTCCCAGGCCATCCATACCATACCCGTAACAGCGAGGACGTAAAGCAGTGCGGGGAATGCGTACGTTCCAAGGAAGGGACGTAAACGCATGTAGAACAGTGCGGCAAAGATCAGGAAAGGAAATAAAGGCCACCACAACAGCGATGCGGTTTGCGATGCAAATGCGGTAATATAAAAGAGATGTGCAATGAAGAACATCACCATCCCCTGAAGTAACCGGTCTTTCTTCAGCATGAGAAAAACATCTCCCGCCAGAGACGCGGCCAGTCCCGCAATGATCATTCTGCGGTAAAAAGCGGAGGAACTGTCTCCCAGGAATGCCAATGCCAGAATAAAGATCATGGTGAGCGGTTTAAATATATACTTTTGTTTACGGTTCCCTGCGTGTTCAGCACGCATATACAGCAACGCGGAAATGCCCGACATGACCGCCAATAAGATCGCAAGCATATGTACCCCATGTGTTGAGGGATAGTATTCGGTATTTAAAATTAGCAAAAATATACTGTCATTACAAGCCCGTATCGATCCGGTATACATCACGGATCTTATAGTCCGGAGCCGGAATGGATACGGCGGAGGGCGCAGCACGACAAATAACAAGTAGCAATTGACAATTACAGCAAATCAACCCGTCTTCTCCGCCGGCCGGCGGATTTGCCGTGGCAGAACAATACTCATTTACAGTCATTTTTCTCTGCTCTTAAAACTGCTAAACCCGTAAACCATTAATTTTTTGAATAACAAGAATTTATATTCCATACACACGACAGAGCCCGCTTATTCTTATTCTTATTCTTAACACTTATTCTTATTCTTAACACTTATTCTTATTCTTAACACTTATTCTTATTCTTAATTCTTATTCTTCTTATTCTCACTGACCTTCACGATCCCCGATCAGAACATTTCCAGCAGTGCCCGCGCTGCTTTCTCGGGACCGCGCTGTTCATATCCCGTGATTCCCAGACGGGTCCTTAGCTGTCCCACAAAAACACCGTTATCGAAAAATGTCTCAAAATAGCGTTTCCGTTAAGAATCGGTTTCCAAGTGTCCACTGCGGAGATGCCCGCAGCGCCACGGAAGTATCAGACAAGCTATG
>JAWOEU010000044.1:0-20374 GCA_046482575.1 Fidelibacterota bacterium | reverse complement strand
ACGGTCCTGCGCAATGGTCATAAGATTTCTACCCACGCAGTAGACAGCATTACTGTTCCAGAGATTGTAAAACTGATGGTCGGGCGGACAATGGAATCCGAGTTTCCTTTCGATGATCAGGTGAAAGTGGGAGAAGTTGCCTTTTCGGTAGACGGCCTGCGCTACAAGCACGGCCGGCATGACAACTCTTTCCATGTACATCGAGGCGAGATTCTAGGGATTGCCGGTCTGGTCGGTTCTCTCACTGACCTTCACGATCCCCGGTCAGAACATTTCCAGCAGTGCCCGCGCTGCTTTCTCGGGACCGCGCTGTTCATATCCCGTGATTCCCAGACGGGTCCTTAGCTGTCCCACAAAAACACCGTTATCGAAAAATGTCTCAAAATAGCGTTTCGCAATAGTTTCGTGAAGTCCTTTGTATTGAACCGGACCAAAAATATTGGCAAAATAGCTGTGGACCAGACCGGTGGAACTCGTGGTGCCTTTGCTCATGGCCGTTCCTTCCCGGAAGACATGCATGGCTTTTTCAGGTGTATTCAGCTGGTCAATGATCGGATGATCCTCGTCCACTTCCTCATAATTGTTCGCATACAATACCATATCTACGGGATAACCTCTCATCACTTCATCATAAGTGGTTACCGGAAGTAAAATACGGGAATTTACCTTACCGGGACTCATAATTATAGAGCGGTCGAGCTGTCCGAAAGCATAACCCGGCTGAAGATCATCCAGCCTGACGAAAGCTCCCACCTCTGTACCGTAACCGAGCACATTGCCTTCCGCATGCGTTTCCAGAGATCCCATATCGTCGGCAATAATGGTCATTTCCCTTATTTGTTCATCCCCGATGATCCGCAATGCTTCGAGTGTCTCGGATTTTCCCGTACCGCTTTCCCCCATGATCAAAATATTTCTGGTCTTTCCCTTCATAGTCAGGATCTTCACCATGGCACCGTGAAACGGCATTTTTCCCAGTTGCATGACCTTGATATTATGCAGGGTCAGGATCATTTTTTTCAAGTAGCCGAAATAACCGAAACGATCTTCGTTGGGGCAGGCCCCGACAAGCAGGTCCCGTTCAGGATCTTCATAAAAAACGGTTGGCATTTCCGCAAGCGCATCAAGCTCACCTTCCGGTACGCCGTAAAGATAGACCGCATCTGCCGGACGGTCCAGAAATTCATCATCCGCCAGCTCAAACAAATTGCACAGGGAAAATCCCAGTTCAAAAAATTTTTCATGTACATATACCAGTACAAGCAAAGGTCCCACTTTAGCCGGATAGCACAGCCAGTCATCCGGATTAATATCGACAAGCTCCAGGGGATTTTGTTCAACGCGCGTAAATTTCCCGGATCGCTTGTTCATGGGCGGATCCAGAAGTAACGGCGGATATAAGAGGAGTTGCCGGATAACGGGAATATCGCGAAGCCGGCGGTAATTTCCTTCCGGTATCCGGAGATCCTTCGGAAGTGCGATCACGCCCAATTCCGCTCCGGCATGTACCTGACGGTAAATATTGGGGTGCTGACCGGTAATATGTTCTTCAATATCCCGGTAGGTTTGCCGCACCAGATGCATCAGCGATTCTATTGTCGCATCAAAGGTACGGTATGGCCGTTTATCCAGATAGGACAGCGTGGAGTCACAAATAATAAAACGTTCAAATGTGCGCCAGTAATTATACAAACCTTCCACAAAAGCCTGCAAGAGCTCGGGATCGGCAATAAAGTGCTCACTGTTTTCAACCAGTTTCGGGACAGTTTCAAGCGGCATTTTACATAATACCTGCAGCACCTGAATGAGCTTTTCAATGTCTTTCTTACCGATATCGGAACTTTTTTTTGCAAAGATCCCGATGCGTGTTGCCTGTTTATGTCTCAGATCATTCACGTAGCGCGTGATAACACCGGTAAAAAGTTCGCTTTCCATAAGCTCTTCCGGCGTTTCGCACACATGGTCACGTAAACGGATAATAGCTTTGTTCTTTACAAATTTTGACGTTCCGTGTAATTTCATTTCTGGTCTTTCTCCCTTCCGGTCAGTTTCCGTTCGCAGAACCGGATCCGGCTTATTGAAATAAATAGTGTTTTTTTATCGGTTTTTGCTTGAAAAATCATTTTCCGCTGTTCTTCTCCTCTATCAGAAAAGCGATCATATCGCGGACCGGCATAGGTTCCCGCTCTTTCCCGCCTTGTTGGCGAAGCTTAAGGAGTCCGGATTCTTCTTCTTTTTGACCGACGACGATCATATAAGGGATCTTCAGCGTTTCGGCTTCGCGGATCTTATAGCCGACACGCTCGTTACGTTCATCCACTTCCACCCGAAGCTCTTCTGCGATAGCGGCATCTGCGATCTTTTTTGCTGCCGCCGTGAATTTTTCGGAAACAGGGATAACTTTCAACTGCACCGGTGCATACCAGAGCGGGAATTTTCCTGCGGTGTGTTCGATGAGCACTCCGATAAAACGTTCCAGTGAACCCATGATCGCCCGGTGGATCATATACGGGCGATGCGCTTCGCCGTCACTACCTGTGTAAGACATATCGAAACGTTCCGGCTCATTGAAATCGAACTGGATGGTCGTGCACTGCCAGAGACGCCCGATGGCATCCTTGATCTTGATATCGATCTTCGGACCGTAGAAAGCGCCGCCGCCGCGGTCGTATTTGAAATCGACACCGAGTTTTTCCATTGATCTCCGGAGCGATTCCTGGGCTTTTTCCCAGAGATGGGGTTCGCCCACAAATTTTTCAGCGGGTTTTGTAGAGAGATAGACCTCGTATTCTTTAAATCCGAAAGCCTTCAGATAATCAAAAGAAAAGATCAGCAATTTTTCCACTTCACCGTTAAGCTGTTCCGGTGTGCAGAAAATGTGCGCGTCGTCCTGTGTAAAACCGCGCACCCGCATCAGCCCGTGCAGAACGCCGGAAAGTTCATAGCGGTAGACGGTCCCCAGCTCCGCATAACGCAAAGGAAGGTCCCTGTAGCTCGTCTGGCGACGTTTGTATACCATAATATGAAAAGGACAGTTCATGGGTTTGACGTAGTAATCCTGTCCCTCTACCTCCATCGCCGGATACATGGCATCCTTGTAAAAATCCAGATGTCCGGACGTTTCCCAGAGTTCGGCTTTGCCGATGTGGGGTGTCTGGATAATATCATATCCGCCTTTCCGGTGTTCTGCATGCCAGTAGTCCTCGATATTTTTCCGGAGAAGCGCTCCCTTCGGATACCAGAGCGAAAATCCCTGTCCCACCTTTTCGGAGATCTCAAAGAGGTCCAGTTCCTTCCCCAGCCGGCGGTGGTCGCGTTTTTTGGCTTCTTCCAGGAAATTCAGGTACTTATTGAGTTCCTTCTTTGAAGGAAAAGCCGTTCCATAGATACGGGAGAGCATCTTGTTCCGCTCATCTCCGTGCCAGTAGGCACCGGCAACGCTGAGTAATTTGAAAGCCGGGATCTTCCCGGTGGAACTGATATGGGGTCCGCGGCAAAGATCGGTGAAGTCACCCTCTGAATAAAGTGTTAATGTCTCATCTTCGGGAATCTCGCGGATGATCTCGACCTTATAGGTTTCTCCCCGCTTTTCAAAAAATTTTATCGCATCATTACGGGATATTTCATGACGAGTGAACGGCTGATCTTCCTTAATGATCTTTTTCATTTCCTCTTCGATTTTTTCCAGGTCATCTTCAGTAAAGGGCGTCGGCGCATCAAAATCATAATAAAACCGGTTTTCAATGGCGGGACCGATGGTCACCTTTACATCCGGATAGAGGCGCTTAACGGCCTGCGCCATCACATGCGCGGTACTGTGGAGAAGCACGTCATGTGCCTCCGGATCTTTACGGGTAATAAAACGGATAGCGGCATCTTCGGTGACCGGACGGGTCATATCGGTAAGACGGTCGTTGACCTCGGCAACAACACAATTGCGTGCCAGTCCCTCGGAAATGGATCTGGCGATATCAATGGGAAGAACACCCTTTTCAAAGGTTTCTTCGGCTCCGTCCGGAAATGTGATCTTTACTGATGCCATATTCATCTGTCCTTTCATTTATTTATCATCAAAATTAAAGCATAATGATGTTTTTATCAACTGAATTTATATTATAACGGTTAATTGCAGAAAAAAACGGATCTTTTATTTGACCAGTAAGATCTTCCGGATAACATGATGGTTCCGTGAACGCACATTAACAAAATAAATACCTGCAGACTGATCATTTCCATGAATTAAAATTTCATGGTCACCCGCATCAAGTAGACCCGAAAAAATATTTTTTTGCGTTTTTCCCCGGATATCCAAAAGCGAAATGTTCAGATCAGTACTCCGAATCAACGTGAGCGGAAGAACACATACCGGATTGAAGGGATTGGGGTAAATCTCACCGATGACGTAAGAAACCGGTATATCTGCAATATCTGAACCTGTCCGGGCTGTTGAGACATGGACTTTATTGGAAAGATCGCTTTCCTTATCGCCGTCTAAAGCTTTAACCCTATAATAATAATCGCTTGCCGTTTCTAAGCCGGTGATCAGATCATAATTGGCGGAAAGCACCTTAGGGGAATAAGCATCGAGATAAGTAGTGAAAGTCTCATTTTCCGAAACATAGAGTTCGTAAGAAGAAGCCGCCGCAACGGATGACCAGTTCGCTCTGAAGGATGTCGAATCGACTTGCGTTGCATCCCCGGCGATGGGTGCCGGCAATTTATCGGCCCAAATATATTCCACATACTGCGGATTATCGATAAAAGGATTGCGGTTATCCTGTAAAGCATATACCGCGTCGTTGCGGTTGATCTCCTTCGTGCTGACCGAATCGTCCCGATGCCAGCGCAGCAGCATATCCACGGCCCAGGATTTTAACTCTGCTCCGTCTGCCATTGACCAGTTATCCCAACTGCCGTCCTCACCGTAGTAGCGCGTTGACATGTAGAAATAAGAACGTGCGAAATCTCCTTTATATTCATCGACCGGTTCAAAAACGATACCGCTGTATCCCAATCCGCTTCGGGCATTACCGCGCTTAGAACCATTGGTTGAAGTATAATTCGCAGCATCGGTTTCTCCATACGGATAGTTTGAACGTATCCCGTTCACATACCCGTCGGTGGGATAGATATGGAACAGGTCCGTTTTCATGGGAGATGCTTCGTTAAAAAGGCTCTGCGGCCAGGAGTGTTCACGATTATAGGCATCGCCCTCGGAGCTATAGCCGCTGCCGCCGACCTGATCTGTTCCAAAAGTATATTCATATGCAGTGTACATATCCCAGACCTTTCCGTTCGGTTTAAGGTCGGTAGTCGCAAAGGCATTCCACACGCCCGGCGTATAGGAAAGGACCGTATGTCCTTTAATGATATGATAAAGTGCAGCACGCAGATCATTGCCGGCAAGACCTTGAGCGCTGTCGTAATAATCTTCCGGTGCCGCCGCAAGTACCGCCGTCAACGGCAGAAAGATACATAGAATGATCTTTGCACAGTTCGTTTTCATCGCGTAATATTACTATATTGAAGCGGGATTTCCCAGAGCTTTATCCCGAAATTGTTTTTCCCTTATGGTGATATGCCGGACGGCCCTGTAAGTCCTTCAAACACTGCATTAAATAAAAATATCCCCGTTTAGGGATATTCGCGTTCATATATTGTGTTATAAAAGAACCACCCGCCGAAGGCGGGTGGTTCCGTGTTGACAATATTTTTTTAAACTATTTTTTCTTCGGAACCTCAATGCCTTCGGCAATATAATAATTCACACCAAAGAATGCACTGTTCTTGTGGTTGAGGATCCCCGTCTGAAGTTCCGCATACAGCTCGAGGTTCTTGGCAATATCGATCTGGGTACCGTAATAGATCCCGACGGGAACTTCGGCAAATCCTCCCCAGTAGTCTTTCCCGAATGAAAAACCGCTGAGAACACCGCCGTAGAAATCTACTTTCTGGGTAAAATTATGTGACATATGCCAGGATGCCATGGGGGTAACTTCCCACCATGTGCCGTTCTGAAGCGTAAACTCACCGCCGTAACCAAAGCCCATGTCGATGCCGTTCCATTCCAGGATGCAGTGACGTACCAGACCCTGCGCCTGGAAGATCCGCCTTCCCGCGGACAGTTTTACATGGAGGTTCGTACCTTTCAGGCCCTGAGTATACTCAAGATAGCCCGCATTGAAACCGGGGTCAAAACCAACTGAAACCAGTGAAGCCTTGGGGGGTATCAATGTTGCGTTGTGATTAACCGGCATTTCGGCAAAAGAAAAGGTTGCCAGAACGAATGTCATAAGAATTGCAACTACAAACTTTTTCATTTTCCATACTCCTTTTATAATAATTATACAACAATCATCTATATTACTAGTTTCAAGCTGGGTGATACTAATAAAAAAAATTCAGGAAAACAAGGAAAATCACCCCTAAAGTTAAAATTTAGTAAAGACGGTATGATAAAGAATTTCAGAATGCGGTGAAACCCCGTGCACAAAGACCGGAGATCCGTTCTTGCTGCATATTAAGGAAGACGGATCTCAAAAAAACACCAAAAATTACAATTTTTTGATGAATTATCATAAATTTTATATTATATTGTTTGCAAGGATAAATAATCAGAGGGAAAATCCCTGTCAACATTACCAGAAACATATTGCGTTTATCAATAATTGTTCAATCGTTCGATCAATAGGCCTTGTTAATTAATAAAGTAAAAGGAGAGTAACATGAAAAAAGTGTTGACAATCATTCTTATCGCAGTTATTGCGGTTTCATTTGCATTCAGCGAAACAACCGTGGGTTTGCGCGGCGGGTTCGGCTATAGTGCAAGTCTTCGCGTGCCGGCGGGTGAAAGTAAAGCTATTGAAGGTATCTTTAGCTTGTATAACTCCGGCTTAATGGTCACGGGTATGTATCAGTGGCACAACCCCATCGGTGATGTTGAAAACCTGAGCTGGTATTACGGCGGCGGTATTCATGCCGGCTTCAGCTGGTTTTGGACAAACTCATTTTCACTCGGTATTGATGGTATTGTCGGTATTGAATACGATTTCGAATCCCTGATCGATCTCCCGCTTAAATTATCGATTGATTATAAACCGGCATATAGTTTTATCGGCAGCTGGGGAGATAATTGGTATGGTTTTGCAGGAACAATTCGTTATACTTTCTAAGCAAAATATCAAAACTCCATTTATTAAAAACGCCGTTGAAAACAGCGGCGTTTTTTTATCCGGAGATCTTTTTAGCAAAGAAGCCGGCAAACCCTTAACTCCGCCGGCCGGAAAAAAAGAGCTCCCCGGTTAATGTACGCAAAAACAAAACGCCGTCATCCCATGATAACGGCGTTTATCTTTATTTCTGACCGCCTTTATTCTTCTCTGATCTCTTTTTCTTTATTGTCCTGGGCTTCGTTGATCTTCTCCACATAATCGTCGGTCATTTTCTGTATCTCATCGTAGGCGACTTTCGCATTGTCCTCGGAAATGTCCTTGTCCTTTTCCAGTTTCTTGATCCGCTCATTGGCTTCGCGACGAATATTCCGGACGGCAATACGGCCTTCTTCTGCCAACTGATGCACGATACGCACCAGTTCCTCGCGCCGTTCGTCGGTCATGGCGGGAATGGGGATACGGATAACGATCCCGTCGTTGATGGGATTCAGTCCGAGATTGGCGGATTGAATAGCTTTTTCGATCT
Source organism: Fidelibacterota bacterium (assembly GCA_046482575.1). Classification (GTDB taxonomy): domain Bacteria; phylum Fidelibacterota; class Fidelibacteria; order Fidelibacterales; family Fidelibacteraceae; genus M50B103. The sequence goes on along the minus strand of JAWOEU010000044.1, from coordinate 12,676 downwards.
TGCTGAGGATGGATTTGTCCCAGGGCTGTACGACCAGAAGACGTGCTTCCGGTACATTGATCGTGGAACACTGGTTCAGGGGTGTCAGTGCGCCGTAATAATCCACCTTGATACTGTCAAGCAATGTGGGTGTCGCCCGCCCCGTACGCAATCCTTCAAGTTCATATTCAAGATGTTTCAGGGATTTCTCCATGTGCTCTTCACAATAGTTATAGACTTCTTTTATCATAACCACACTCCTTTTATTTATACGTGGATCAGGGTACCGGATTTTTCTCCGGCAACCGCACGTTCCAGCTCTCCGGACCGGGTAAAATCAAACACCAGTACCGGAATTCTGTTCTCTTCACACAAGGCCATAGCACTCTGGTCCATGATGCCGAGTTTCTGTCTTAGTGCTTCGCGATAAGAGATCTTCTCATAGCGTTTCGCATCGGGATGCGTGTGGGGATCAGCGGTATAGACACCGTCAACCTTGGTGCCTTTCAGCAGGATATCCGCATTGATCTCTGATGCCCGGAGCGCCGCGGCGGAATCGGTGGTAAAATAGGGATTACCCGTACCGCCGGCAAAGATCACGACTGTCCCGTTCTCTAAAAGCTTCAGGGCGTTACGGCGGTCGAAGGGAAGTGGCAACGGCGAAATGGACGGCGGACTCATTACTTCCGCGGGTATTCCCGCCTTTTCAAAGGTATCCCGCAGTGCCAGTGCATTGATGATGGTGGCAAGCATGCCCATATGATCGCCCGTAACACGATCGATCATATCAATATTTTTCGCTCCGCGGAAGATATTTCCCCCGCCGATCACCAATCCTGTCTGGACTCCCCTGTCGTGTATTTTTTTCACTTCATGTGAAAAATATAAAGCGGCGTCCGGATCAATGCCGTGTCCTTTGACGCCGCCTAAAACTTCACCACTTAATTTTAATAAGATACGGTTATAACTCATTCAGCAAGTACAACCGGCAGTTAGATCTTTATTCTTCTGAAGAATCGCTTCTCGCCGTTTCACCGACCTGATACCGGGCAAAACGCGCAATAGATATATTCTCACCCAGGCTGCCGATCATTTCCTTTAAATGTGTTTCAACAGTTTTATCCGTGTCTTTGAAGAATTCCTGTTCAAGCAGGACATTTTCTTTATAGAATTTTTCGAGCTTTCCGGTGATAATGCGCTCCGCAATGTGTTCCGGTTTCCCGTCATTAATGACCTGTTCTTTATAAACCTCTTTTTCGCGAATAATTACCGGTTCGGGAATATCATCACGTTTGACTGCAAGGGGATTCATCGCTGCGATCTGCATGGCAATGTCTTTTGCAAGCTGGACGAAATCATCCGTTGCCGCAACAAAGTCCGTTTCACAGTTCACTTCCACCAGCACGCCAAGCTTGTGTCCGGTGGGATGTACATAGGAATAAACAATACCTTCTTTTGCACTGCGGCCTGCTTTTTTCTCTGCCTTTGCGATACCGCGTGCACGGAGTGTATCTACAGCTTTTGTCAGATCACCGTCAGTATCGATGAGAGCTTTTTTACAATCCATCATACCGGCGCCGGTCTTGTCACGTAGTTCTTTAACTATTGCTGCGGTAATTTTCATGAAACTCCTCGTTATTTCTGCTCTTTTTCTTTTTTCTTTTCTTCTTCAATTCTCTCATTTTCCGTTTTTTTACTTCCGCCTTTTGCTTCCAGGATCGCATCTGCCAGTGTTTTGGTAATAAGATGTATGGCACGAATGGAATCATCATTTGCGGGAACAGGATAATCGATCAGCGTGGGATTGGCATTGGTGTCCACCAGTCCGATCATGGGTATATCCAGTTTCAGAGCCTCATTGACCGCAATGTTCTCCTCGATGGTATCCACGACAAAAATTGCGTCCGGCAGGCGGCGCATTTTCTGAATTCCACGGTGAAGCAGTTCGAGTTTTTCACGTTCACGCATGAGGGAAAGCACTTCTTTTTTCGTGAGATTTTTCCATGCTTCCTCATTTTCACTTTCGCGCTGTAATTGTTCCAGGCGCCGGATACTCCGGCGGATGGTGGTAAAATTGGTCAGAGCTCCGCCGAGCCAGCGTTCCGTAATGTAATGTGCTCCGCAGCGGATGGCCTCATCTTCCAGTACGTTTTTTGCCTGCTTTTTCGTACCCACAAAAAGCACCTCTCCGCCGTTCCGGACCAGATCACCGATAAACTTACAGGCGTTATCGAGCGCTTTTAATGTCATTTCCAGGTCAATAACATGTATTCCGTTCTTTTCCATGAATACATATTTTTTCATTTTTGGATTCCATTTACTGGTCAGATGCCCAAAATGTGCTCCGGCGCTGATCAGGTTTTCAATGGTAACTTGTTCCATATAGTTGATACTCCGATAATTTGATTAACGTTTCGAGAACTGGAACGCACGGCGTGCACCGCGTAAGCCGTATTTCTTACGTTCGACCTTACGTGAATCCCGGGTCAGGAATCCGGCTTCCTTCAGTACGGGCCGCAGATCGGGATTGAGCGAGATCAGCATGCGGCTGATAGCCAGACGCACAGCGCCGGCCTGACCCGTGAGTCCGCCGCCGGCAACGTTGACAAGAAAATCGTATCTTCCGTCCATTTTGCTGAGCTCCAGCGGTTGCCGGACAAGCATTGCGTAGGTCTCACGTCCAAAATATTCGTTCATGTCACGTTTATTGATAACAATTTTTCCGCTGCCCGGACGTGCGATCACTCTTGCAACAGAGGATTTACGCCGGCCTACGGTAATCGTTTCGTTTTTCGTACTTGCCATTATTCTTCTTCTCCTACTGGATTTGCAAAGTTTTGGGCTGCTGCGCTTTATGCGGATGTTCGGTGCCGGCATAAACTTTTAATTTCTTCATGATCTTCCGGCCGAGACGATTATGCGGGACCATACCTCTTACCGCTCTTTCTACAATACGTTCAGGATGTTTTTTCATGATTTCCCGATAAGATGTATTGCGCCAGCTGCCCGGATAACCCGAATGGTGAAAATATGTTTTTGCTTCTTCTTTCATGCCTGTCAAGCGGACCTTATCCGCATTGATAACAATAACAAAATCACCGGTATCAATATGGGGGGTATATATGGCTTTGTGTTTTCCCCGCAGGATCTGCGCGATCTGGCTTGCAAGACGACCAAGGACAAGTCCTTCGGCATCTACAATATACCAGTCCTGTTTAATATCTGTTGGTTTCGCCGAGAAAGTTCTCAACTTTGACTCCTTTTTCACTGTTAACATTCATCTTTTTTGAACATGTCTTCCGGGACTACAAAAAAGCACCAAATATATATAAATAATAGACGGATATGCAAATAGTTTTTCGGAAAAGGGTGAAAATAAGGCGGATAACCGGAGAAACCGGATCATGTGAAGATGGTAAACCGGTATCCGGAACCTGAAAAACGAATAAAACAACTTGTTGCCGTGGAACAAACGGATACTGTCAGGGGTGTAAATATTTTATTAATAATTATGGAGCGACGATCTTTATCTGTCATCTGCATGTATATCAGATCATTTTCTCAGGTAATTCATGAATATTTTTTATAAACATTATGTTCCCCTTTCCTGCGGCTACCTTCTTTTTTGCGGATGCCGGCAGCAACACCTTGTCAAATCCCATTCGGATCGCTTCTTTGACCCGCTGTTCGATCTTCATGACCGACCGTGTTTCACCCGTAAGTCCAACTTCCCCGATAATAACGGTATTTGCCGGGATAATGATATTCTTCACCGAGGAGCAGATCGCCGCGATCACCGGGAGGTCCATGGCGGGTTCCTTCAGGGTAAGTCCGCCGACAATATTGATAAAGATATCGTACTGCGCCACCGGGATCCCTATACGGCGTTCAATGACCGCCAGTAAAAGCTGCAGACGTTTCGCATCTATGCCGCTGGCGTGGCGCTGGGGCGTGCCGTATGCCGCTTTCGCCGCAAGAGCCTGGATCTCGACCAGGAGCGGCCGCGTGCCCTCCATCCCGCAGGCAATGACCGATCCGCTGGCGTTTTCTCTGCGTTCGCTTAAAAAGATATCACCCGGATTATCAATACCCGCAAGTCCGTTCTCTTTCATTTCAAAGATCCCGATCTCATGGGTAGCTCCAAAACGGTTCTTTACACCACGGAGAACCCGGAAGTACTGCTGTTTATCGCCTTCAAGGTATAAAACGGTATCAACGATATGTTCAAGCAATTTTGGACCCGCGATGATGCCGCTTTTCGTTATATGCCCGATAAGAATAATAGTAATATTCTCCTTCTTCCCGAATGCCATCAGTTCCGATGCACATTCCCGGATCTGATTCATGGAACCCGGCAGTGAATCCAATTCAGATGAATATGTGGTCTGAACAGAATCAATGACAACGATGCGCGGTTTTTCTTTTTTAAGTCCGGCAAGAATGCTTCCCAGTTCAACCTCATTACTGATCTTCATTTCACTTTCGTTGAAACCAAGACGCTTTGCCCGCAACGACAATTGTCCAATAGATTCTTCCCCACTGAAGTAACAGGTTTTTATTCCCGTTTCCGAGAACTGACGGCATAATTGCAGGGCGAGAGTGGACTTCCCGATACCGGGATCCCCGCCGAGCAAAACAATGCTTCCTTCCATCATACCGCCGCCTACCACCCGGTCGAATTCCGGGATTCTGCTGACGAAACGTTCAGGGTGATCCGGAACGGAAAGTGAGTAAAAGGATGCGGGTCTTTGCTGATCTATGCGTTTTTTTTGGGGTAATTCATTAAAAGATCGCAAACTGTTCCATGTACCGCAATGCGGACACTGACCCTGCCATTTTGCGCTGATCCCGCCGCAGGAAGCACATCGGTATTGTTCTTTTAGTTTCACCATAACAGGTGAATTTAAGCGATTTTAACAAAACTTGCCTCAAGTTTTTTATTTTTCTCGTCTTTTCACGTCATTATGTGCCGGCTATCACAGCATTTTTTCTAAAATGTGTTAATTTATTATAATAACTTGGGGCAAGTTTAACAATAAAAATGATGGGGGACAAAATGAGATGCAGAACCGGGGACTTCGTTTGTGGAAATTATTTCCACTTCTATAACAAGACATTTGATCATCGCTTGTTGTTCTATGATGTGTGCGATTATGAAAATTTTATAAAAATATTTAAGAAGAACATATGTAAAATCCCCGCCAGCGTATTTGCTTATTGTCTGATGCCGAATCATTTTCACTTTTTGCTTCGTCAGGAAAGCGATAAAAAACTTTTTCATATTTTCAATTATTCTCTGATCTCGTATGTCCAGAGATACAATAAAAAGTATAACAGAAAAGGCCCTCTGTTCCAGTCGCCACTACAGCACATATTAGTGACAAATCAGGAGTATCTGCTTCAATTATGTAAATATATCCATCTCAATCCGGTTAAAAGCGGGTTAGTTCAAGATCCGGGTGAATGGAAATACACAAACTATGCCGAATGGATCGGTATCAGGTCGGGAGATTTGATCGCCGATGAAGTACATAGTGAATATTTTCCCGATCCCCGGGATTATATTATGCTATTAACATCTTATGAAAAATATCTGTCCGTAAAAAGTTTCAATATGCTGTTAATTGACAATAAAGAATAAACGTAAACTTGGCTCAAGTTTTCACCAAAAAACTTGAGCCAAGTTTTTTATTTCTGCTTTACTTATATATGGTGACCGGTTTGTTCTTCTTGCCGGCATAGAAAACAATAATATCTGCCGGTTCATCTCCTTCATTACGACCGTAATGCCATGTATTCACCACTTCCACGATCTGATCGCCGGATTTCAGGTATAATGTATCCTGTTTCTCACTTATAACGGTTAATTCTCCACTGACCAGAACTCCGGCATTGATTACCGGGTGTTTGTGCCAGGATAAATCCGTGTGCGGTGGTACGGATATTCTGAGGATCGTGATCTCCGGGGCTGACATCCCGTAAGGAGGAAGTTTTGTCCCATCCCAGCTTGTTGTCGACTTGACAAGAAGCTCAGAGGTGGGCTTTTCCCCTCCCGAGGCATATAATAACACACACGCGCTGAGAATAAGAAAGAGTATCATCGCTTTTTTCATTTATTACACCTTTGTATTAATGCGGTAATATAATTATTATTCGTTTTTTGTGCTATCAAAAAAACTTGAGCCAAGTTTTATCATGTGTCCGATTTTACAAAATTTTCTTTATCTGATGCCTTTTTCATTGTATCTTTAAAGTTGCTGGACGATAATTGATAATATTTAATATCAGGAGTTAATATGAGTAAATTTAAAAAACAGACCATTGATGGAAACACCGCTGCAGCGCATGTTGCCTATGCCTACAGTGATGTTGCCGCCATCTATCCCATTACACCGTCGTCATCTATGGGTGAAAATGCAGATGTATGGGCGGCAAATGGGAGAAAAAATATTTTCGGACAGGTGGTGGATGTTATAGAAATGCAGTCTGAAGCCGGTGCTGCCGGCGCTGTACACGGTTCACTCTCTGCCGGTGCTTTCACAACGACTTTCACAGCCTCACAGGGATTAATGCTGATGCTGCCGAACATGCACAAGATCGCCGGTGAAATGCTGCCTACGGTTTTTCACGTTTCAGCACGTTCCCTGGCTGCTCAATCATTGTCTATCTTCGGCGACCATTCCGATGTAATGTCCGCCCGCAATACCGGTTTTGCTCTTGTGGCGGCTTCTGCAGTGCAGGAGATCATGGACCTTTCAATTGTATCACATCTTGCCACCTTAAAGTCGGAAGTGCCTTTCCTTAATTTCTTCGACGGTTTCCGGAATTCAAATGAAATCCAGAAATGCGAGGTCGTCGACTATGACACCATGAAAGATCTTGTTGAAGAAAAATATGTTGAAGCTTTTCGTGCACGCGCTATGGATCCGGAAAACCCCCGCATAAAAGTGGGAGCTCAGAATCCCGATGTATATTTCCAGGGTCGCGAGACTACAAACCTCATGTATGATAAAACTCCGGAGATCGTTCAGGAGTATATGGATAAAGTCGCAAAAGTGATCGGCCGTCAATATCATCTTTTCGATTATGTCGGAGCTCCGGATGCCGAGAAAATTATTATTGCTATGGGAAGCGGATGCGAAACGATCGAAGAAACGATCAATTCTCTTAACAAGAAAGGCGAAAAACTCGGACTTGTAAAGGTCCGCCTGTATCGTCCTTTCTCTGCAGACGCCCTTGTAAAGGCAATTCCGGACACAGTGAAAAAAATTGCGGTCCTTGATCGTACAAAAGAACCGGGTTCTTTGGGCGAACCTCTGTATCTCGATGTGGTAACGTCCCTGAAGGATAAAGATATCAGTGTTATCGGCGGACGCTACGGACTCTCTTCCAAGGAGTTCACACCCTCTATGGTAAAGGCCGTCTACGATCATCTGGACGGGGACGCTTTCCATGGATTCACCGTCGGAATAAATGATGATGTTTCAAAGACCTCTCTTGAGATCAAAGAAAAGATCAATACGCTTCCGGAAGGTACCTTTTCCGCGAAATTCTGGGGTCTGGGTTCCGACGGAACGGTCGGCGCCAATAAAAATTCCATTAAGATCATCGGCGACAATACGGATATGTACGCACAGGGCTATTTCCAATACGATTCAAAAAAGTCCGGAGGTATTACCCGTTCTAACCTTCGCTTCGGGAAATCACCCATTCAGTCCGAGTATCTGATCAATCATGCGGATTTTATTGCCAACCACAACCAGGCTTTCATCGGTCGTTATGATGTACTTGAAGGTATTAAAGAAAACGGCGTCTTTCTTTTAAATTCCAACTGGGAACCGGATGAAGTGTTCTCTCAATTCACCAGAGAAATGCAGCAAACGATCATTGATAAAAAATTAAAAGTCTATAATATAGATGCCCTGAAGATCGCCGAAAAGGTCGGTCTCGGTGGCCGGATCAATACCGTTATGCAGGCTGCTTTCTTTATTATTTCGGGAGTACTTCCCAAGAAGGAAGCCATTAAACTGATCAAAAACGCCATTGAAAAGTCCTATAAGAAAAAGGGTCAGAAGGTCGTCGAAATGAACTGGAAAGCAGTTGATGCGACGGAAGAGGCGTTACAGAAGATCGATATTCCTTCCGAGCTTCCGGAAAAATCCGCCGAAGAGCAAAAACTTATCCCGGATGACTCCGACAAATTCACCCAAAATGTCATTGAACGCATCATGAGGGAAAAAGGCGACGATATTCCTGTATCGGACATGCCCTACGACGGATTTGTTCCTTCAGGGACCAGTGCACTTGAAAAACGCGGTGTGGCTAATACGGTTCCTCACTGGATCGCCGATAAGTGTATTCAGTGCAACCAGTGTACTTTCGTATGTCCGCACGCTGCGATCCGGGCAAAACTGATCGATCCCGATAATCTTAAGAAAGCTCCCGACACCTTCAATGTCCTTGATGTGAAGGGCAAGGATTCCGATAAAAAGTTCAGGATCCAGGTCTATGTCGAGGATTGCCAGGGATGCGGCGTTTGTGCCAACGAATGTCCCGTCGATGCACTTGAGATGACCCCGATCCAGAAAGAACGTGATGCGGGTGAAAATGAGAATGAGAAATTTTTCCACGAACTTCCGAATGATATTATCGGCTCAAACCGCCTTTACAGTGTAAAAGGCTCGCAGTTCAAACAGCCGCTTTTCGAGTTCTCCGGTGCCTGTGCAGGCTGCGGTGAAACACCTTATGTCAAACTCGTAACACAGTTATTCGGCGACCGTATGGTCATTGCGAATGCAACCGGATGCTCTTCCATTTACGGCGGAACTTTCCCGACGATCCCCTACTGTAAGAATAAAGAAGGCTTTGGTCCCACATGGGCAAATTCACTTTTTGAAGACAATGCGGAATATGGACTCGGGATGCGCCTTGCCGTTGATGCAAATCGCAGACAGCTCAAATCCAATGTTGAAAAGCTGCTTGAACAGAATATCAGCGATAAACTGAAAGAAAAGCTGAAATGGTCACTGGATAACTGGAAAGACCTTTCCGATGAAGCGAAAGAAAATGCGGCCGGTATCAAAGAACTTCTTGAGAAAGAAGATGATAAAGACCCTGTCGTAAGAAAGGTCAGAGAGCTGAAAACCTATTTCATCGATAAATCCGTTTGGGCATTCGGCGGAGACGGCTGGGCCTACGATATCGGTTACGGCGGTGTCGATCATTCATTGGCATCCGGAAAAAACATCAATATCCTTGTTCTGGATACAGAGGTTTATTCGAATACCGGCGGTCAGGCGTCTAAAGCATCTCCCCTTGGAGCTGTTGCAAAATTCGCTGAGTCCGGAAAAAACACCGCCAAGAAAGATCTCGGCCGCATGCTGATGATCTACGGATATATCTACGTTGCTTCCGTCGCCATGGGCGCCAACAAGAGTCAGCTTGTGAAGGCTATGCAGGAAGCGGAAGCCTACGACGGTCCCTCTATTGTGATCGCCTACTCCCCCTGTATCAACCACGGTATCGATATGGGTCTCAGTCAGAAAGAAGAGAAAAAGGCCGTCGAATCCGGATACTGGCTGCTGTACCGTTTCAATCCCGAACTGAAAAAAGAAGGTAAGAATCCTTTTATTCTCGATTCCAAGGAACCGAAACTTGATGTGATCGATTTCCTGAAGGAAGAAAAACGCTACAGCTCTCTGGAAACCACCTTCCCGGAAAAAGTTAAAGCTTTTCAGAAAGCCTTTGCAGAATATGTAAAAGAACGCTGGGAGGTCTATAAAAAAATGGCCGATTAGAGCGCCATTTTTCCACATAAAAAAACCCCTGCCCAATCAGGGGTTTTTTGTTTTTCAATCATTTCTCATGTACAAACAGTGTGCTGTAATAAAAAAGTGAATATCATCAAATTTTTGCCTTCATCATTTATTGCTGCATCCCGGTTTGCTTATCAATAAATTGCAATTTTAAATTCATATGAGTATTATAGGCGGTATTAAAAAGGATTATCATGTGCATTAAAAAATATTTTTCGCTGTCCTTGTGTTTATTCACCGTTTTTGTGTCTCTTCAGGCAAGCATCCCGGATGCGAAGAACAATACTTACCGCAGATCGCCGGCTTCCGCTGCCGGCAGTAAAGATACGCTGAACATTATCCAGTCACCGCTCATCAATATTCCGGCGATCGCCCTTCCGGGAGATACGGTCGATATCCGGATCGATCTGGATACGGAAGAAAATGCGGAAATTTTGCATATTCTTTTCAATGGTTATGAAAGCGAGATAAATTTCCGGGAAACGGGGGAAATGTTCCACGGTCTGAGAACGCTGGAGGCATATCTTCCGGATAAGCTTTTATATGGTTTGTATGATATCAGAATAAACTGCTCCGGTCAGGAAACGCCGGACATATCGAAACAGGCTCTCTATGTGATCCCTGCATATCAGGATACCTTTACCTTTATTCACGTCACGGATACGCATCTACCTTCTCACTATTACTGGGGTGACGAAGAGGTATATACCGATTCCACGGAACTGGAGGATTTCCGTGCCGTTATCGATGATATTAATATCATCAATCCGGAATTCGTTCTTCACACCGGAGATCTTATTAATGACGGCGAACTTGAGGCGCTCGGTATCCCTTCAATTTCGCGATCTAAAAAAATCCTTCACGAGTTGAACGTACCCCTTTTTATAGTTCCCGGGAATCATGATCTCGGCGGCTGGGATGCCGCACCCGCACCGGACGGCACTGCACGGCGTACCTGGTGGAAATACTTCGGCTGGAAATATCTTGATCATACACCGTCCGGAACCGTTAAGACACAGAATTATTCTTTCAACTACGGAACCGCGCACTTTACGGGACTGGAATCCTATATTAATTATGACGGCTGGCGTTATAATATTTACGGATACAAGGGCTTTACGGACGAACAGCTGGACTGGCTGGACCGTGATCTTGCCGCCTCGCAAAATGCAGAATTAAGGGTCCTCTTCTATCACTACGATTTTGAAAATGATCTCGATCTTTCCGCTCTTGATGTTGACGCCGCTTTTTGGGGACACATTCACTATAACAGCGGCAGCCTGAGCACAAAGCCCTGCGATATAAGTACAGGAGCCGTCTGCGACGGAAGACGCTGGTATCGTGTGGTCAGGGTGACCGATAATGCGATCACGGATATCCGCGCATTGCAGGCAGGAACCTACGGGGAACTTATCACTAAAACGGTCACAGCAGATAAAAAAACGGTGCGCCTGAGCAATAATTCCAATATGGATCTCGACCGGTGTCTTGTCCATTTTCCGCTTGAAGAAGGGAAACGCCTGGTTTCACTCAGCAATGCGGATTTTTTTCAACTCGACAGTCTCAGCAGTCCCCGGATTGTTTATGCACATGCGGATCTTCCCGCCAACAGCAGTGTAACGGCGTCGATAGAGACAGAGGATATTCCCCAGACCGGTGTAAGCCCCGTTACAAAAAAGATCTTTCCGGTGACCGTATATCCGAATCCCTTTAATCCGGAAACCTGCATTTCCTTTATTGCACCGGAAAATATGACCTTGGCGAACATAAGAATTCTCGATATTTACGGCAGAACCGTTCATACGATAAACAAAAAGGCATTGTATCCGGGGAAACATGAGCTGATATGGAATGCCTCCGGTCAGCCTTCCGGGATCTATTTTATTAATATATCCGGCGATATTGCCGGACAAGACTTTTCCCGCATTAAAAAGTGTGTTGTGATGAAATAAGAACTCAGGGAGTGTATTTATCACCCTGCCATATTTTTTTCCCGCGCATATATTTCTGAAGGTCCATAATGAAAGCGGTTGTCGTCGGTTCCCATTGGGGTGCGATAAGATAATGCCGTGGTGAACTGCTGATAACACGCTGAAGAATAATATCCGGTCGCAGACGTGAAATGAATTCTGCAATAAATTCAATATACTCACGGTAATCAAACATCGGAAAAGCTTGTTTTTTATACCGGACCGCCAGCGGCGTATCTTTTATTACCTGCAGATGATGCAACTTAAGAAATGTCAGGGGAAGTCTGTTCAGCACAGCCGCCATATTCATCATTTGTTCACGGGTTTCACAGGGAAGACCCAGAATAACATGTCCCGTTACATTCAGGCCATATTCCGAAGCTTTATTAATGGTTTTTTCGGTAACCGAAAAATCATGACAACGGTTCATCCACGTGAGGGAATCGTCATAAACCGACTCTATACCCAATTCCAGATTTACATCATAATCCCGTGAAATACTTTTCAATAAGCCGAGATTTTTATCATCGATGCAATCGGGTCGCGTGGATACGGCCAGGCCTGCTATTTTCGGATGCTGCAGTGCTTCCCGGAATAATTTCTCAAGTTTATTAACCGGTGCGTATGTATTGCTCTGACTCTGAAAATAAGCAATAAACTTTTCTGCACCGAATCGTTGGTTTAAAAAACGAATTCCTTCCGATAGCTGTTCGGCAACTGGCTTATCGCTGTCGGCATAGGGAGGTGAAAAAGAATGATTATTACAGTAGATACAGCCGGTCGTTCCCAGTGTACCGTCGCGGTTTGGACAAGTAAAACCACCTTCGACGGAAACCCGCTGAACACGTTCTCCAAAATGGTCTTCCAGATAATACTTATAATTGTTATACCTGAATCCTCTTCGGGCATAGG
>JAWOEU010000119.1:0-16413 GCA_046482575.1 Fidelibacterota bacterium | reverse complement strand
GGAATACTTCAAACCACGGGTTGACACCCGTGGTTACCTATATTCCGCCCTTACAGGGCTATTGCGTGAAATAGACCGAAGAAGGTAAAAATGATAAAATTTTATTAGTTCACTCCCTGTTACCAACGATACAGTATGAAACCATGAGTGAAGCTGAGAAAACACAACTGAAGCAGGAAGGAAAACTGCAGGAGCTGGAGTCACAGATCATAAAACGCGGTCTGGACCTGCAGGGCGGAATGCATCTTGTCCTTGAGGTCAATGTGCCGGAGTTTGTAAAAAAGATCGCTGAGCACCAGTCCGCGGCTTATTATGATTATATGGGTGAGGTGGACGCTATCTATGATGAAAATCCCGAGATGGATTATCTTCATATCATGCTGGAAAAAGCAAATGAAGACACCTTGCGGCTCAGCCGGTATTTTCCCGCCGAAAGAGGCAGGACAGATAATAATGCCGTAATTGAAAATTTACGCAAAGAAGCCGAACAGGCCGTGATCCGTGCTGAAGAGATCATCCGCAACCGTGTTGATGAGTTCGGAGTTTCCGAACCGGTCATTCAGCTTGTCGGAAACAAACGTATTATCGTCGAATTAGCAGGTATTGACGATCCACAGCGCGCCAAAGACATTATTCACAATACGGCCCTGCTTGAATTCGTACTCCTGAAAGACGCAGAATATACTCAGGATATCATCAGCCGAATTGATGCGGCGTTGAAACGCAAAACACCGCAGGACATAACGGAGCTGGATACAGCCGTTGTCTCGCAGGAAAAAAGTTCCGATAAAGAGATCTCTGTCAGTGAACTGCTCGGACTGGAAGAGGACAAAACTGCCGCAGGCGATTCCTCGGTCCTGGTTGATGAAAAGATCGCCGGGGAAAAGCCTTTCAGTGCGCTTCTGCGGAACCTGGGCTGGGATATCGGTGTTCCGAAAGAAAATTATTATGCAGTAAATCAGATCCTGGAGGATCCCGATATAAAAAGCATATTGCCGAATGATCTCCGCATTCTGTTTTCGGGTGATACACGGAAAGTCGAGACCACCGAAGGAAGTACGGTTGAATTCTATGCGCTGTATTTTGCGAATCGTGAACCCGGTCTTACCGGTGATGCTGTTAAAGAAGCCAAAGCGGAACTCGGCAGCGTATCAAGCGAACAAATGGGACAGCCTATCGTCAATGTACGCATGAATGCAGAAGGCACCCAAAAATGGGCACGCCTCACCGGTGCGAATGTTGATAAGCGGGTCGCCATTGTTCTTGACAACAGGGTTCAGATGGCACCCCGGATCCAGAACAAGATCCCCAGCGGACGCACAGTGATAGAAGGATTTGCAAACCTTCAGGAAGCACAGGATATCGAGATCGTTCTTAAGGCAGGTGCCCTCCCCGCTCCGATAAACATCATTGAAGAACGGACCGTGGGAGCTTCCCTCGGTGCAGATTCCGTTCAGCGCGGTGTAAACAGTGTGCTGATCGGACTGGCGATCGTTGCCATCTTTATAATTTTTTACTACCGGGGTGCAGGAACGATCGCTATCGCTACATTGATCCTGAATATCCTTTTTGTCCTTTCTATTCTTGCCTCCCTCCGTGCGACACTGACGCTTCCCGGCATTGCGGGATTAGTGCTCACAATGGGTATGGCAGTTGATGCCAACGTGCTTATTTTCGAACGCATACGCGAGGAATATGTAAAAGGAAAGACGATACGCTCCGCTGTGGAAAACGGGTATTCACGGGCATTGATAACAATTCTGGATGCAAACCTTACCACACTCATTACCGCGCTTGTGCTCTGGCAATACGGTTCCGGACCGATACGCGGATTTGCCGTTGTCTTGTTCTGGGGTATCATTTTCAATTTCATCTCCGGTTATTTCATTTCCCGCACTGTTTTCATATCGTTCTCACACGGTAAAAAACCTTTAAAAAAGCTCAGCATATAGGAGGTTATCGTGCTACAATTCTTTAAAGATCCGAAATATAATATTGTCAGTAAACGCCGTTTCTCATTTATTCTTTCGCTTGCAGTTATACTTGTGGGCATCGTTTCTCTCTTTTTACAGGGGCTTAATTACGGTGTGGACTTCTCCGGCGGTGCAAAAATGCAGATTAAATTTGAAGAATCGATCTCTGCTGACGAGCTGCGCTCCAGGTTCACGGAAAAAGAGCTGGGCAATCCGGAGATCAAAAGCAGCGGACCCAATGAATATATGATAACCATAAATGCAGAAGATCTCGAAGGTTCCGATGAGGTGTTGCAAGAAGCCCTCTCCGGTATTAATTATACACTTCTTCAAACCGATAAGGTCGGTCCCAAGATCGGCTACGAGATGCGCAGCAATTCCGTTAAAGCGATCGGTATCGCTTTGATCCTGGTGCTTATATATATTACCGTACGTTTTGAGTTCAAATTCGCCGTGGGAGCCGTAACCGCTCTGGCTCACGATATTTTGGTTACGATCGGAATATTTTCCATTTTTCAGTGGGAGATTTCCATGCCGGTGCTCGCCGCTTTTCTCACGATCGTGGGGTACTCTCTGAATGATACGATCGTCGTATACGACCGTATCCGCGAGAATATCAAGGTGCACAAGGGAAAGGCACTTCCCGAAGTGATCAATCTGAGCATAAATCAATCCCTGTCAAGAACGATCATTACGTCACTGACGACCTTCGTTGTTGTATTGATCCTCGCAATTTTTGGCGGACAGGTGCTTTTCGGTTTCTCCATTGCCATGGTCGTCGGCGTGATCGTCGGTACCTATTCCTCGATGTTCGTCGCCTCCCCTATTCTGATCGTATGGGCCGATAAATTCAAAGAAAAAAAAGAAAAAGATGCAAAGAAAAAGTAAATCCCTGCTCTTGCATCCGCCGGCAGGACAATAATCGATATATGAAAACCCGGTATTACCTGCCGGGTTTTTGTTTTTACAAGACGGAGTTATCATGGAATCAGGATCCATGCTGATCGAAGTTGAAGATCTTCACTTTTCCTATAACGGAATACAACCCGTGCTGGATGCCGTTTCACTTCCGGTCTATAAAAACGACTATCTTGTGATCATGGGACCGAACGGCGGCGGAAAAACAACGCTGCTGAAATGTATTCTCGGACTACTGAAGCCGGATAAAGGGAAAGTCCATTATTACGGTGTGAACCCCCGGGACTTTGGTTATGTGCCGCAGTTCACGACCTTTGACCGCCAGATGCCGATCCGTGTTTATGATTTTATCGAAACCGGACTGATCAATTATTACCATCCGTTAACAAACAGAAACGTCAATACAGGAAAACGTGTAGAAAAACAGATAGAACGTTTTTCGCTTTCTGATATCGCTTTTTCCTCGATCAGCGAGATCTCCGGCGGTCAGCTCCAGCGCGCTTTGCTGGCGCGGGCGCTCATCCAGGATCCAACGATCCTTTTTCTGGATGAACCAACGACATTCATTGATTCCGAATCCAGGGGAAATCTCTCCGCCGTACTTCATGAACTGAATAAAACCATATCCATTGTAATGATAACGCATGATACATCCGTCATTGATGACTATGTCAAAAATATTGCCTGCGTCAACCGTACACTCTATTATCACGGCAGGGACGAACATCTTGAAGAATCTCTGAAACAGGTTTACGGCTGCCCGATCGAACTTATCGGGCACGGACTTCCCCACCGTGTTCTCAAGGAGCATAAATGAATATTTTACAATATGATTTTTTTCTTCATGCTCTGCTTGCCGGTATTCTATTAAGTATCACTTCCGGGATAATTGGTTCCCTCATTGTCGTTAAAAGAGATATCTTCCTTGTCGGCGGTATCAGTCATGCTTCTTTTGGAGGACTGGGGATATTTTATCATCTCGGGCTTGATCCGGTCCTCGGAGCTTTTACCGTTGCGTTTCTTTCCGGCAGTATGATCGGCATCAGCAACCGGGAAAAACTTCACGCCCACAACGCCCTGATCGGTGTTATATGGGCATTCGGCATGGCTGTGGGAATTATCTTTATAAGCATTACTCCCGGATCCGCACCGAATCTTCTGACCTACCTTTTCGGCGATATTCTTACCGTTTCCGGAAAAGACATCATTTTTATTGTAATCTACGATCTGATACTGCTTTTAACCGTCTTTCTCTTTTATAAACCGCTTCTCGTATATCTTTTCGATAAAGAATTCGCTGAACTGCATGGAATAAAGATCCGTCTTTATCGTCTGTTCTTTTATCTTTTCATCTCCGTTGCGATCGTTCTGATGATACGCAGTGTGGGGATCATACTTGTTCTTGCAATGCTGACCATTCCGCCTCTTGTCACCATGCCGTTCTTCAAACGTCTTCATCATATCATGCTGACATCCGTTTTTGTTTCCCTGCTCATTTTTATCGGAGGTTTATTCATTGCCTATTTCACGAAACTGCCGACCGGTCCCACTATTATCGTAACGGGAACGGCTTTGCTGATAATGGCCAAACTCATATGTTTTCTCCGGAAAAAAAATTCCTGAAGGATGTTTACCTTCAGAGTCTGAACGCCGTGCAGCCTTCCGTGCTATTCGGGAAGTATCTGCACCGTTTTGAAAATAACCTCTATTATCATAATACCCTTGTTCCGGTTTCTTCCGACGGAAAGACCGTTCTTGCCGGCTCTGGAAAAGCTTCGGTAAATATGGCGAAGGCACTGCTCAGTTATTTGTCCGTAAAACCTGACAATACATTACTTGTTTCTCCCTTCCCGAATACCGGTAAGGAATTTCGTGTACTTTCCGGTGACCATCCTCTTCCCGGCAGGAACAGCTGCCGGACCGGAAAAGCCATGGCGGAACTGATGAAGGATCTGAAACCCGGCGATCTTGTATACTATGTCCTGAGCGGCGGTTCATCCTCCCTTCTTGAATACCCGGCAGAGGGCATATCCGCCGGAGATATACAAAAAGCAAATAAGGTTTTTCTGACCAATGGCCTCACGATTTATGAGACCAACTTCCTGCGCACACGGCTGTCGCGGATAAAGGGCGGCGGACTTGCAGAATACTGCCGCGCCACTGTCTGTGTTTTTGTGCTTTCCGATGTAATGGGAAACGATATGTCCGTGATCGGCTCGGGACCCTTTTATTCTCCGGCAACTCAGAACTATGATATTGATACGCTCATCCGTCAATACCGCTTAGAAGAAAGCTTAGCACCGCATGTTATCAAAAAGCTGCGCGAGAACACCCCGGCCGCAAAGAAAGAAAAGAAGGATATACCGCATTTCCTGGTCGGAAGCAATATCGATCTTCTCGGTTCCGCCGCCGCTATTCTGGAAAAAAAGGGAATTAACGTGATCACCTTTCCGGAAAGCTTATACGGTGAAGCCCGTGATACGGGAAAAATGATCGCAAGCATGATCAGGCATTTCCGGGGACCCCGCCCTTCCTGTCTGCTCTTTGGAGGGGAAACCACCGTAACCCTTTCGGGAAAGACCGGGAAAGGCGGCCGGTCGCAGGAAACGGCACTTTCCGCATTGCTGGAACTGAACAAAGAAAATAATTATGTTCTGCTTTGTGCCGGATCCGACGGTATCGACGGCAACAGTGATGCTGCCGGTGCTGTGGTGAATGAGCATACACAAAAAAAAGCAAAAGATACCGGGCTTTCGCTTTCGGAATTCATGGAAAGGCATGATTCCTATTCTTTTCATCAGCAATGCGGAAGTCTTATCAAAACGGGCTATACCGGTACAAATGTGAATGATATTGCAATGGCGCTGCTTTTTTAACCTGTCGATGATATCTTTACGTTACGGAAAATTATATTTATCATATCCGCTTATATTTTTCCAACTTCATTATTCCCCGCTTTCACATAAAAACCTCATTAAACAAAAAAGGACTGAGAAAACAGCCCTTTTTTTATCAGACGTGAAATATTTTTACACGCGTTCACGTCGTGTATATTTTGTATGCAGAAGACGGTGTGAAACCTCTCCCAGCGGTTTCCCGAGAAATTCCTTGTATAAACGGATCACTTCGGGATTTTCATGGGATTTGCGTATTTGCATTTTTTCATCTTCCGTGTAGATAGCTTCCGCACGTTTTTTACGGATCTCTTCATTGGTCGGGATGGGCTGGCCACCGCCGCCGATACATCCGGAGGGGCATGCCATGATCTCAATAAAGTGATACGGTGAATCACCGATCACGATTTCCTCCATGACCTGGAAGGCATTGGTCAATCCGTGAGCAATGGCGACACGGAGTTCAATTCCTTCAAGAAAACTATATTCAGGAAGAACGTTTTCCAGTTTTACCTTCGCTTCCCGGACCCCTTCAAGTCCGCGGACCGGAGCAATGTTCAGGCCGTCAAAAGGAACTTCACGGCCGGTCACAACCTCATAAGCGGTTCGTAAAGCAGCTTCCATTACGCCGCCCGTGGCACCGAATATAACTGCCGCACCGGTAGATTCGCCCATAAATTTATCGAACTTACTGTTTTTGATCTCTTTAAAATTAATACCCGACTGACGGATCATGTGTCCCAGTTCACGGGTAGTACATACCAGATCGATATCCTGATAGCCGCTGTCGTTCATTTCCCGGCGGTTGGCTTCGTATTTTTTCGCCGAACAGGGCATAACGGATACGCTGACGATATTCTTCGGATCAACGCCTATACGTTCCGCATAATAGGTCTTTGCCAGTGCACCGAACATCTGCTGCGGCGATTTACAGCTGGAAACATGTCCCAGATAATCCGGATACATATGTTCGATGAATTTGATCCATCCCGGTGAACAGGAGGTCATCATCGGAATCGGAATATCTTCGCCATCCACGAGTTTCCGTTTTAAGCGGTCCAGCAATTCATGCGCTTCCTCCATAATGGTAAGGTCAGCTGCGAAATCCGTATCCAGAACCGAATCAAAGCCGAGATGTTTCAGTGCTGCCGCCATTTTTCCGGTAACGCGGACACCGGGCTCATATCCCAGCATTTCACCGAGAGCAACGCGAACGGCCGGGGCGGTCTGAACGACCACGTGCTTTTCCGGATCTCCGATGGCTTCCCATATCTCATCAATATAACGCCGTTCGGTCAAAGCGCCGGTAGGACAACGGTTGATACATTGTCCGCAAGTGGTACAGACGACCTCATTCATGGGATTATCAAAAAAGGTCGTTACTTTCATATCCGCACCTTTGTTGATAACATCCAGTGCGTTCACTTTCTGCAGTTCGGTGCATGTACGCACACAACGCTGACAGCGGATGCACTTGCTGTTGTCTTTCTCAATGGCCCAGGAGGACCGGTCGATGACAAAATCCTCTTTTTTCAGCAGATTGATATATATTTCATTGTCGATATTATATTCCGCCGCCAGATCCTGCAGTTCGCAATTCGTACTGCGGTAGCAGGTTGTGCACTGACTGGAATGTTCCGATACCAGCAGGGCAAGAACATCTTTGCGTGCACGGCGCACCTGCGGGGAATTGGTATAAACTTTCATCCCGTTCATGGCCGGTGTGGCACAGGCAGCGGGCAAAACCCGCCAGCCGTCAACTTCAACAACACACACGCGGCAATTACCGGCAATACAAAGATCCTCATGATGACAGAGGGTGGGGATCTTTACATTCTGTGTTTTCGCCGCTTCCAGAAGCGTGGTACCTTCGGGAACGGCAACTTTTTTTCCGTCTATGACTAAATTGATCATTTTTTCAGACATGGTTTACCTCGTATTAATAGATCATTTCTTCTCTGAAATTCTCAACGATCGAAGAGAATGAATTTGCAACAGACTGTCCCAGGCCGCATTTTGCGGTCAGTTTCATGGTCTCTGCAAGCCGCAGAAGATCATTCAGATATTTATGGCTCTGTTCTCCGCGTTTTATTGCTTCGATGCCTTTCAGAAGCTGCTGGCAACCGACCCTGCACGGTGTACATTGTCCGCAGGATTCTTCTTCAAAAAACTCCAGGTAATTGTGCAGGACATTGTACATGGAACGTGAACTGTTAAAGATCATCATGGATCCGCCGGTAGGAAGGGAAAATCCTTTCAATCCGCCCTGATAACCGATTGTCGTCTCGTTAAAACGTTTACGGGGCACGCAGAAACCGGAAGCTCCGCCGACCTGAACGGCCTTGGCGTCACCGTCCCCGAATTCCTTTACAAAATCCTGAAGGGTCATTCCCATTTCGATCTCATAAATGCCGGCTTTGGGTGTATCTCCCGATACGGAAAACAATTTTGAGCCACTGGACCCTTCAACGCCCATCTCTTTAAATTCTTTTGCGCCGATACGCATGATCATCATCGTATAAACAAGCGTTTCGACATTATTGACGACCGTGGGTTTACCAAGATATCCTTCACTGGTGGGATAAGGTGGTTTGTTCCGGGGCTCACCGCGTTTCCCTTCCATGGATTCGATCAGCGAGGTTTCTTCGCCGCAAACATAAGCGCCGCTTCCCATAAAAAGCTTTACCCTGAAATCCAGGTTCAGCTCATCCATCCATTTATGGAATACGTCAAGCGTTTTTTCCAGTTTCGGGATCAGAAAGCGATACTCGTGACGCAGATAGATAAATCCTTCACGGGCGCCGGTCACATAAGAACATAATGCCATACCGCCCAGTACTTTCAAAGCAACACGGTCAAGGATCTCACGGTCCTTAAAGGTTCCGGGTTCGCCTTCATCGGCATTGCATATCACATATTTGCGCTTGTCTTTTTCCTCAGCGGCCATTTTCCACTTTGCTCCGGTGGGAAACCCGGCGCCGCCGCGTCCTTTCAGACCGGATTCGATCAACATGCGAACGATGTCTTCACCGGGTTTTTTAACGGCTTCCGCCAGGATATCCCTGCAACTGCAGTCTTTACTGAAAATCAGGTCAACACGTTTTAATTTTCGTTTAGCCATATTTAACCTTTTTTATTTTTACTTTTTATTGTACTCGTGAATGATCTCTACCACTTTTTCCGGAGTAAGATCCGTATAGGGCTGATCATTTACCAGCATGGCAGGACCTTTGTGACACCAGCCGATACAATTTGTTTGCAGAAGGGTAAATTTTTTGTCGCTGGTGGTCTCGCCCAGTTTGATCTTGAGAGCTTCTTCAAGAGCCAGAAGAATATCATTGGCCCCTTTCATGTAGCAACTGATCGTTTTGCACACCCAGATAATATTTTGACCCCTTTCCTCAAGATCCAGAAAATGATAGAAAGATGCAACTCCGTAAACATGTGCTGAAGATAATCCCATTTCGGCAGCGACATCGGAAATATCACTGCGGGACAAGTAATTATTGACCCTCTTTACTTCCTGCAGAACAGGGAGTAAATGTTTGCGTTCCTTACCATGCTTTTCAACAGCAATCTTTACCGCGCTATCTCGTTTCTGCATACGCGCCTCGCTTCCTTTTTTTAATGCTTTCAAAAAGAATATCCGTCACAACAAATAAGATGGAAGATACAGTTTAACAGAGCTTTTTTCAAATGATATTTTAATTATTTTGTATCAATTTTCCCCTTTATAATATCATAATTATTTTGAAATCCGGAGGAAGTTCACTATAATATTGTCTTATGAAAAAAGATACAAAGAAGTCACTGTTAACTTCCATCAATAAACCCGCAGATATTAAGCATTTCAGCATATCAGAATTACAACAGCTTGCCGGTGAACTGCGCGAGTATATTATTGATGTAGTATCCGAAACGGGCGGACATCTCGCACCTTCCCTGGGTACAGTGGAACTTACGGTCGCACTTCTTTATGTTTTTGATCTTCCCGAAGATAAGCTGATATGGGATGTCGGGCATCAGGCTTATCCTTTCAAGGTCCTGACCGGACGCCGGGAAGCATTAAAGACCATCCGCCAGTACGGAGGTATAAGCGGCTTCCCCAAACGCGGTGAGAGTGAATATGACGTTGTCGGTGTCGGACATGCATCCACATCCATTTCCTCCGCGCTGGGCATATCCGTAGCGGAATCCCTGCGGCAGCTGCATAATTACATTATCGCCGTTATCGGCGACGGTGCGTTTACCGGTGGTCTGGCTTGGGAGGGACTTAACAATGCGGGAAATCTGAAAAAACAGTTACTGGTTATCCTTAATGATAATGAAATGTCCATTTCCAAAAATGTGGGAAGTATTCCCAAGTACCTTAACCGTATTGTCACCACACCTTTTTACAATAAAATAAAAGAAGATATCTGGGGATTTACCAAAAACCGGAAATTACTGCGCTCCCTTCTGCGTAATATCAAGGAGGCCATGAAGGCCATGTTCTCCCGCAATGTGATGTTCGACGAACTCGGTCTCCGTTACATGGGACCCATTAACGGTCACAATATCTCCGATCTGGTCCGCGTACTCAACCGCATAAAAAAACTGAATCAGCCCATATTGCTGCATGTACTGACCAAAAAAGGCAAGGGACTGCGGGCTGCAGAGGAAAATCCAACCAAATATCACGGGATCAAGGGGAACGGCAACGGAAATGTCGTTCATGTCTCCGGCAGCGGCCTCACCTACTCTGACATCTTTGGAAAATGCATGATCGAACTGGCGGGTATGCACGACGACGTGGTTGCCATCACCGCCGCTATGACAGACGGTACCGGACTGAAAGAGTATGCAAAGGTCTTTCCTGAACGTCTCTTTGATGTCGGTATTGCCGAAGCGCATGCCGTGACCTTTGCTTCAGGACTGGCGATCGGCGGACTTCGCCCTGTGGTGGCGGTTTACTCTACGTTCATGCAGCGTGCCGTAGATTCTGTCATGCACGATATCGCACTGCAAAACCTGCCGGTCATTTTCTGTATGGACCGTGCGGGAATTGTCGGTGCTGACGGTCCCACACATCACGGTGTATATGATCTTTCCTTTATCGGGATGCTTCCCAATGTGATCATCAGCGCACCTAAAGACGGAAATGAGCTCCGGAATCTCATGCATCTGGCCTATACGGTAACGGACAGACCTTTTTTCATCCGCTATCCGCGTGCCAAGACCGAACGTTTCAACATGGACAACCCCATAGAACTTCCGGAAACAGGTTCCTGGGAGCTGCTGCAGAAAGGCGAACGCATCGCATTTATCGCATTGGGTCCCATGGTTGAACACTGCGCAACGGTCTGCGAAAAACTACGGCAAAAGAATTTTATGCCCACACTCGTCAATGCGCGTTTTCTCAAACCTTATGATAAGGCCATGCTGGATACACTCGCCGCTGAACATGATATTCTGATCACCGTGGAAGAAGCCGCCCCCCGCGGCGGACTGCGGGATACCGTCCTTGAACACTTTCAGGGCAAAAACAACGCACCGCGAATCCGTTCTTTCTCTCTTCCCGATGATTTCGTTACGCACGGAGAACGCGGGGAACTTTTACGAGATGTACACCTGACTGCGGA
This sequence comes from Fidelibacterota bacterium, assembly GCA_046482575.1. Taxonomy (GTDB): domain Bacteria; phylum Fidelibacterota; class Fidelibacteria; order Fidelibacterales; family Fidelibacteraceae; genus M50B103. The sequence goes on along the minus strand of JAWOEU010000119.1, from coordinate 5,007 downwards.
AGATATTGTGCGGGAAATACTTGACAATATTCTTTGATCTCACCGGCAACGGCAACCGGATAAACGAATTACAAAATGATACTCTGATTATAAGTGTCTCTATACCAGGAGCAAAAGAGTTTGTTGGTTAAAACTCATAAGGAGTACCTATGTCTAAACAACAAAGATCCCATGATGCACCTCATGATCACGGATCCGGCGGTGACGGGCACAAAGATCATATAAAGATATACAGACAGCGTTTCTGGATCTCTCTGGCACTGACACTGCCTATTCTGATCATGGCACCCCTGATCCAGGACCTTATAGGTTTTGAGTGGCGTTTCCCGGGTGACCGCTATGTGCAGTTCATTGTTTCTTCATTTATTTTTTTCTACGGAGGGTGGCCGTTCCTCAAAGGGCTTACCGGGGAAATACGCAGGAAAGCACCGGGAATGATGACGCTGATCGGACTTGCGATTTCCGTAGCATACCTATACAGTTCCGCTGTGGTCTTCGGACTGGAAGGCAAGATATTCTTTTGGGAGCTTGCCAGCCTTATCGATGTAATGCTGCTGGGGCACTGGATCGAAATGAGATCCATCATGGGGGCTTCCAACGCATTGGAGGAACTCGCTGAATTGATGCCTTCAAATGCCAGAAAGATCAATGAAAACGGTGAGACAGAGGATGTTCCGGTATCCACGCTGAAAGAAGATGATCTTATTATGGTGCGAGCGGGTGAAAAGATCCCCGCAGACGGGGTCATTGCCGAGGGTAAAAGTCATGTAAATGAATCAATGCTTACGGGTGAATCCAGACCCGTAGCCAAAAATAAAGACGATAAGGTTATTGCCGGCTCCGTAAACGATAACGGTGTACTGAAGATCCGTGTGCGGCACACAGGAAAGGATTCCTACCTTTCCAAGGTCATTAATATGGTCGGGGAAGCACAAAAAAGTAAATCCAAAACTCAAAATTTTGCCGATAAAGCGGCCGGATGGCTCTTTTATATTGCGCTAAGTGCCGGGATCGTGACACTTGCGGTCTGGCTTGGTTTCGGCAGGGATTTCCAGTATTCCCTTGAACGCATGGTAACGGTGATGATCATTTCCTGCCCGCATGCACTAGGTCTCGCTGTTCCGCTGGTCGTTGCAATTTCCACTTCGGTATCTGCGAAAGAAGGTCTATTGATCCGTAACCGGACTGCATTTGAAAATGCGCGTAAGCTTTCCGTAATGATCTTTGATAAAACCGGGACATTGACAAAGGGGGAGTTCGGTGTCACCCGTTTTCAGAGTACGAACGATGAATTGTCCGATGAAGAACTCCTGCGTATTGCAGCCTCGGTGGAAAAGAATTCCGAACATCCCATTGCCGGCGGGATCGTGGACAAAGCCGGAGAACTTGATCTCAAACTTTCTGACGTAAAGAATGTCACCAACATAACGGGTGAAGGCATTGAAGGAGATCTGGAAGGGAACAAGATCCGTATTGCCGGTCCGGGCTATCTTGCAAAAAATGGCCTGGATGCGCCGTCTGATAATGAAGGGAACGGATCAGAGACCCTTGTGTTCGTACTTTCAGGAGACAAGGTAATAGGATATATCGCTTTGGCGGATGAAATTCGCAAGGTCTCTCATGAAGCGGTAAAAATACTCAAAGAGCGGAATATCAAAGTGATGATGGCCACCGGAGATAATGAAGAAACGGCAAAAGCTGTCAGTGAAATCCTTGAACTGGATGGTTATTATTCGGAGATCCTTCCCGAAGACAAAAAAAGCATTATTCGCGATCTCCAGAATAAAGGTGAATTCGTGGGGATGACCGGAGACGGAGTTAACGACGCTCCCGCACTGGCACAGGCGGATATCGGTATTGCCGTGGGTTCGGGGACCGATGTAGCGGCGGAAACGGCCGATGTCATCCTGGTAAACAGTGATCCCAAAGATATTGTGAAAATCATACTTTTCGGCACAGCTACCTATAAAAAGATCATTCAGAACCTTTTTTGGGCCGCAGGATACAATATTGTGGCCATTCCTCTTGCAGCGGGCGTATTAGTCTGGGCGGGGATCCTGCTGAGTCCTGCCGTGGGCGCCCTGCTAATGAGCATGAGCACCGTCATTGTCGCTTTGAATGCACAGCTTCTCCGGAAAAAGATCCGCTGACAGACCTGAAAAAACTTGGGTCAAGTTGCCAGACACAACCGGAGCTCAATTCCGGCCTGAATATTTATATACCATTTATTATTAAACATATACGGTATTTGACAGCGGAAAGAACAGCTGTATATTTTACTGATATGTGTTCTTTGTCACACGAAAAACTTGGGTCAAGTTATTGAATATTGAGTCAAGTCCTTAGAAATTTGCGGAGTTCCCTGATGGGTGCAGTATTGATCAGATCCTTTTTTTCCAGCCAGCCCCGCCGCGCCTGCCCGAGTCCGAAGCGGATATTTTCCAGCATGCCCGCCGCGTGGGCATCCGTACCGAGTGAGAATTTTACGCGGTGTTTTTTTGCCGCCGTGATCATCCTTTCGTTCAGATCCAGCCGGCGCGGATCGCTGTTGATCTCCAGTGCCACATGATTTGATGCACATGCCTTGAAGATCCTGTCAAAATCTGCATGATAGCCTTCCCGCTTGTTGATCATTCTTCCCGTGGGGTGGGCTAAGATATTAACGTATTTATTGTCCAGCGCTCTCAGGATCCTTTCCGTCATCTCCTTTTTGTCCGAACGAAAACGCGAATGGACGGCGGCGAGAACAATATCCAGTTCTTTGAGAATATCATCCTCATAATCCAGACTGCCGTCCGAAAGGATATCGACCTCGGCGCCCTTCAGTATACGGATCCCTTCGCTATCGCCGATTTCAGCGATCTCCTGCCACTGCTTTTCTATATCTTTTACCTTCATGCCGCCGGCGATCCTTTCAGACAGGGAATGGTCGGTGACCGCAATATACTCATAGCCGCGATCTTTTGCTTTTTTTGCCATATGGCGGATCGTATCGTAACCGTCGCTGTAGGATGTGTGCATATGAAGGTCGCCTCTGATGTCCTTTGCTTCAACTAATTCCGGCACCTGATCCTTTCCGGCCGCTTCGATCTCTCCGTTATTTTCACGCATCTCCGGCGGTATCCATTTCAGCCCGAGCTTTTTATAGACATCCGCCTCTTTCTCCCCGGCGATCTTTTTACCCGAATTCCCCTTAAAGAGACCGTATTCGGACAGTTTGTAATCTTTCTCCATGGCCATTTTTCTCAGCAGGATATTGTGGTCTTTGCTTCCGGTAAAATACAGCAGGGCAGCTCCGTAGCTTCTCTTGTTTATGATCCGGAGATCGATATTGACATGGCTGCTGAGAACAACGCTTGATTTTCTTTCGCCTTGCTCCAGAATCCGTGACACATTTTTCATATCCGTAAAGACATCCATAAGCTTTTCCGGATCCTCCGTAACGGCCAGGATATCTATATCTCCGATCGTTTCCTTCATTCTTCTGAGCGATCCGGCATAGTCGATCCGTTCAAGTTCCGCATGATCCCGGAGATAGCCGATCGTTTCTTCCGCGATCTTCCAGGCTTCCCCGATGAGCATTCTTTCATGACGCGACCGGTACTGGTCAATAGACCGCAACAGGTTCTGTTCCGTCTTTTTTCCGAATCCCTCAAGTTTACTTATCCTGTTCTGCTTCGCCGCTTTTTCAAGGTCGCTGATATTTTTAATATTCAATTCTTCCGAGAGTTCGCGGACCTTATTGGGTCCCAGGCCTTCGATCTTCAGAAGTTCAGGTAATCCTTTTTCAGACTGCTTTTTGGTCTTTTCCCATTTCCGGACTTTCCCTTTCTCAATATATTCCGCGATATGATCCGCCAGGCTCTGTCCGATCGAAGGGATGTTCTGAAGTCCTTTCTTCCCTTCTTCCTCATATATTTCCCCGATATTTTCATCCATATTCTCGATCTTCCGCGAGGCGGAGCGATAGGCTTCCGGTTTCCACTGTATTTTCTGGATTTCCATGATATCCGCGATTTTTCTCAGTTCTCTTGCCAACTCACGGTTTTTCATCTTTTTTCGCCTTTATGTATTTCGTTTTTCCGTTGATCTACTGCTGGTGTTCCGGACAGTAATAACTGCTTCTTCCCCCGATCGTCCGCTTGTTGATCATTCCCTTATCAAGCGGACAGGGAGAACCTTTTTTTCGTCTTTTTATCAAGTAATTTTCCGGCATTTTCTCCACATCCGCCCCGCATTCGACCGCCGTTATCAGTACGGAGCGTATTTTCTCATAAATACGATTTAGTGAATCTTCATCAAGACTATCTGTCTTTCGTCCGGGATCAATACCGGAATGGTACAGGATCTCATCTGCGTAGATATTGCCGATTCCCGCTATGCTTTTCTGATCCATTAATGCGGGTTTGATCTTGCCTTTCTTTGCTCGCATCATCTTCATAAATTCCCTTTTGCTTATGGTTAGCGCGTCCGGTCCTGGGGAATTTTTCCTGATGAATTCTTCTTTATCTTCGATTACCAGCACCTTCCCCAGTTTCCGGATATTGATGAAAGCGAATTTATGAGCGTCTGAAAAAGTAACGACCAGTACCGCGTGCCGCGGATCGTCGTTGTCCCGGTAGTAGTTTACGCTTCCCGTCATTCCAAAATGCAGTACCAGGGTCTTTTTACTGTCCGTATCCAGGAAACAGTATTTTCCGTGCCGGGAGGTATCTTCAAAACTCCGGTTCTTCAATTTCATGATATCCTTTTGCGGAGAACGAAATACGCGGCCGCCGGTCGTACGTATATCCGTTATTTTCTTATGCATAACGGTGTGGGTCTCACGCATAAGTTGTCTTGCTTCATGGTAGTCGCTTGATTCTACTGATATTTGAATTAATTTAACTGTAGCTTCTACATAAGAGATTTTATCAGATTCTGCTGCTGATCTTGCTTTGATTGCATTAAAATACTTACTAGAATTATTGAATTGCCGTTCATGTAAAGTAATTTTTCCTCTTTCGA
>JAWOEU010000110.1:0-4889 GCA_046482575.1 Fidelibacterota bacterium | reverse complement strand
CGAAAATGCTCATGACGGAACCTTAACACAATTGCTGGGTCGCTGGTTGTTTGAAAGAGCAGGATTTCTGCATAATCCTGCCTATGATACAAGTGAGAACCTTTATTTTGCTACCCACTGTACATGTGCAATTAAACCCTGATCATCCGGTTATCCCGCCTAAAGCAATATCCTGATCATCCTGTTATCCTGTCTAAAGCAATATCCTGATCATCCTGTTATCCTGTCTAAAGTAATATCCTGGTCATCCGGTGATCCTGTCTAAAATAGTATCCCGATGATCCTGTCTGAAAGATGATCCGGGGATCCCCCTCTAAAGGGATATCTCCGTTTCAAAGAAGGTTACCGCCTTCCCGCGCAGTTTTACGCGGTCTTTATCTGCAAGCTCACATTCCACCACACCGCCGCGTTTAGAGGCCTGGAAACCCGTAAGTGTATTTTTCCCGAGTTTGGCGGACCAATAGGGCGCGAGATAGCAGTGCGCCGATCCCGTAACGGGGTCTTCCGGGATTCCAATTCCCGGGGCGAAATAGCGGGACATAAAATCATATTGTGGATCGTCCGAACGGCAGGTGATCAGGAATTCCCCCGGTTCAATATCTTTCAGGTAAACGAGGTCAGGCTGCAGGGAGCGCAATTGTTCCGCATCCCGGATCTCGATCATATACAGTGTGTTGTCACGGCCGGTATACAGCGGGGAGATGCCGAAAGCTTTGTTCAGCTTTGGATCGTTCGTGCATTTTTTGACAGATAAGCGCGGAAAGTCCAGTTCGATCTTTTCCCCGGACTTTGTCGCCGTCAGCGGTCCGGAACGTGTTGAGAAGCGCAGGACTTTCGTTTCGGAAAAACAGGATTTTTCCCAGAGAATATGTGCGGCGGCGAGTGTTGCATGCCCGCAAAGATCAACCTCCTCTGCGGGGGTGAACCAGCGCAGAAAAACGGTGTCGTCCTTTATCTGAATGAAAGCTGTTTCGGAAAGGTTCAGTTCCGCGGCGATCCGGGCTTTATCCGTATCGGGAATGTCTTCTTTGGGAAGGATGCACACCGCTGCCGGATTTCCGCTAAAAAGTGTGTCCGTAAAAGCATCCGCATGATAGAGTTTCATCTGGCCTGCCTCCTTTCGTCTTTTCCGTTGGTCTTTTATATATCCTCCGGAGATACGGTCTTTTTATTCCGGTATTACAGTAAATTGATTTTCTTTTTCGCACATTCCCTGATCATCTCGTCCGGCCAGACACTTACCTGCACTTCGCCGATATGGATCTTTTGTAAAAGGTACATACATAGCCTGGACTGTCCAATACCTCCGCCGGCAGATAATGGAAGTTTTTTCGTGATGACTTTTTTATGGAAATCAAGTTCTTTTCTGTCTTCGCACCCGGCGAACGCAAGTTGTTTCAATAATGCCGTTGTGTCTACCCGTATTCCCATGGAAGAGATCTCAAGCACGCTTTCCCTTACATCATCCCAGAATAATATATCGCCGTTCAAACCCCGGGTCCCGCTTCCCGTTGCAGTAGACCAGTCATCATAATCGGCAGCCCGTATATCGTGAGGTTCTCCCGATCTCAAAGGATGGCCAATGCCTATAACGAATACCGCCTTATGTTTTTCGGTGATCTTGTTTTCTCTTTCTTTCGGGGACAGTCCGGGATACATGTCTTCAAGTTCTTCGGAATGGATGAATGTTATTTTCTCAGGCAGTCTTGAGCTCAGGGAAGGGAAAGTTTCTTCAACCGTTTTTTCAATTTCCCGGATTGCCGTATATAGTTTTTTCACGGTCTTTTTTAGAAAAGGTATATTCCGCTGTTCTTCGGAAATAACAAGTTCCCAGTCCCATTGATCTACATAAATACTATGAATGTTATCAACATATTCGTCTTTTCTTATTGCATCCATATCCGTGTACAAGCCGGTTCCAAGTTGAAAACAATATTTTTCCAAAGCATATCTTTTCCATTTGGCGAGACTGTGAACCATTTCTATTGCATGATCCGTGAACCTTGTGCTGAAGCTGACGGGAATCTGGCTGCCGTCAAGATCGTCCTGCAGGCCCTTGCCTGTTCTGATGAAGCGGGGGGCGGAAACTCTCTGCAGGGAAAGCTTTTCGGCAAGTTTCCTTTCAAAGGTGTCTTTGATCAATTTAATGCCTGTTTCGGTCGCGATGAGATCCAGTTTTGATTTATACATTCGTTACCTGCTTTAAAAGTTGTTTGAAATTATAAACGTTCAGTTATCTTCTGCTTGCCTGCACGGCAAATGAATGATACCGGCAGACTTGCGGGCGGTAAAAGGTTCACACCTCTTCCATCCAGACGGAATCCTCGCGATCCGCAGGGCGGTTAATCTTCATAACAAGAAGACGAAAAGGCGTATCCATTTCGTTCCGGAGATAATGCACTTCGCCGGGAGCACATATAAATGCGTCACCGGCTACGGCATTGAATTCCGTATCGTTGATCACAAGCCGGCTTTCACCCTCAAGTATATAGAAGACCTCGGTCTGTTCGTTGTGGTAATGTGCCCGCTGACGGGTTTGCGGCGGGATTGTGACTTCCTGGAGCACATGACCGCCGGCAGGCAATTCGTTGACATCGAAAATTACCCTTTTGGTGTAGTCCTTTCGAACATCTTTTCTTATTGATGATAAGGATTTGTGTTTCATGGATCTCCTTTTTTTTAATGCTCAAAAACCTATCATAAATACTGCTTTTATGCAAAAAGAATTTGATGGTCTTTTTTCGGCGGCAAAAAAGATTTCGTTTTCATATCGCTTTATCCCATATCCGCTGCTATTTGTTTTCTTCTTGCTGTTATTTCCCGCCAAACCATACTATATTCCTGTAAAGCGTATCAATTTGTGTCAACATGAAATGCCATATAAGCTCACAGCTCCGAACGATCTTCTTCTGCATTGCCGCTGCGGCCGCAATGATCCCGGTCTTCAGCTGTAAAAATATTTTTTCGCCCGCACTGGGTGAGCTTGACGGAGGAAAATCCATCTACCGCATGGAGATGCGATCTCCGGAGGATGTATTGCATAACTTCCGCTATGCATATATCTACCGTGACAGTCTGATGTATGCCATGCTGCTGGACAGCGAATTTGTTTTTGTTTATTACCAGCCCAGCACTGAGAGCGGAACGGGTCATTACGATTCCTGGATGCGGAACACGGAGCTTCGCACTACCGGCCGCATGTTTAATGCTTTCAGTTATATTGACCTGATATGGCAGACCACTCTTGACAGTGCTTTTTACGAAATGGACGGTGAGGAGATCATTCAGGAAGAAGACACATTGTTTGAATCGGCAAATATTGCGGACATTTCCAAGTCCTATCAGCTGACGCTTGGCGATTACTATACTCTGGTCGGCGATGCAGCCTTTCGTTTCCGAAAAAATGCGGACGGGAAATGGCGGATATTACGCTGGGAAGATAAGTACAACACTTATTGATCCGTTCCGGAAAACAAGATAAAGATAATTTATGCAGACAGGATAATCCGTTCGTCAGAATTATGGGGAGCAAGCGAAACCTATTCGTAAATCGCAACCTTAAAATCCAACCCCTAAACGTTTTTTCAGACTAAATAATTAACAGATAAAATTATCAGCATGCCGGATAATATGCTGTAGATGATCATTTCAGACTGGAATTTGAAAAACACCTTTCAAAAATCAGGATTTCCCAATACCGGAGAACGGAAAATTATTATTTGATCAACAACGCAGAGAGACTTTTTCACATATACAAAAAACCCGGTGTGTTCACTTGGAAGAAGCGGTACCCGCGACGGAAGTTGCCGCAACCGCTCCCATAATCGCGGCCTGCATTTCACTGATGATCTTGCCAACACTCTGCGAGATGGCATCTTCTTTGAGGATCTCCTTCATCTTAGGACGGAAAAGACGGATCTCCCTTCTGTCTCTGCAAAGTAGTTTATGCAGTTTACAGGCTTCGATCAGCGCAAGAACGGCAGTCATTTCATTACCGGATTTCTCCCCCGTGATAACGATATCGCGGATCTGTGCGATAATCTTTTTTCTTGTTCCTGCATCGCTAAGCCGGCTTCTGTAATAGCTGAAAAACAGGAACTTCTTGTGATCTATCATCAGACTGCCTTTTTTCTCAAGACCCTTCAGCACCACCTTCTGATATTTACGGGCCTGAGAGGATAGTTTCGAGACCCATCTTTTGACTTTTCGGGTTTTAGTGCTGCCGGCTAACTGTTCAAGAATTTCTTTATGTGGTAAAGAAAGCTTGTTTCCCCCTGATAAGGGTATCAGCTTTTTCTTGTCCACTGCAATATTTCCGGTGATGCAAAGATCAAGCAGAATGGCTCCCGTAAGTCCCGGGAACCTGATATGCTCCGGGACGAGAAAACCGGCCTTATCCGGCTTTTGCGCCAGGAGAAGAAATATTTCCGCCGTATTGAACGATGTAAGCGAATTTTCCATATTGCCCTCCGGAAGGTGAGATTATCCGTAATTGCTTTAATGGTAGTTAATTATAAAAAGTCCGATAAATAAAGACAATGAAAATCGTGTGCGTTTGTGAGTCTTATGGAAGGTAAATGATCAGAAAGCAGGCCCTGTCTTTCGGGAGATATAAGGGTTGCGGAACCCTTGACCCCACAGTTAAAAAGCAATAACGAAACAATCTATTTCAGGCCGGAGTCCATCCACTACCTTGATCTTAAAGGCGATAAGAGTGACGAGGACAAGTATGCGATGGCCAACTTTATCATGGAACATGGGCCGATAATAGAATTGCTTCAATGGGATACAACTTCTTTTAAAGAAGTCTGCGATCCCTATGGCGGTGGCGGTGGTCATTCGGTTCATCTGATTGGATTCGATTTCAGGGGGGGAAATGATTTTTTTAT
>JAWOEU010000140.1:0-16457 GCA_046482575.1 Fidelibacterota bacterium | reverse complement strand
AGTAAGTAGTGAGAAGTAAGAAGTAAGAAGTAAGAAGTAAGCAGTAAGTAGTAAGCAGTTCACTTCGGGTTATACATTGTGGGTAATTAAGAATAAGTGTTAAGAATAAGGTTAAGGTTGAGGTTAAGGTTAAGGTTGAGGTTAAGGTTAAGGTTGAGGTTAAGGTTGAGGTTAAGGTTGAGGTTGAGGTTGAGGTTGAGAAAAAAGATACAAGACGATATTGTTAATTTGTTAATTTGTTAATTTGTTAATCTGTTAAATTGTTATTTTCCTTGCGAAGTGGACGAAGCGGGGTTGTCCTGTCTGAAAACTATCTTGTTTATCCCGTCTGATAATCCGGTCAGTTTGCCGGCCACAACTTTCTGTTTCCTCAACCTTTGGTTTGCTTTTCTCCGGGGACGGTCATATATTCATTTCGACTAATCATCATCCCCCACGAACACAACAAAAAAGGAACACAATATGAATGTTGGAAGTATCGCAGGTAAGATTTGGAAAACATTGAACAATAACGGAGCCATGACGGCAAATGCACTGACCAAAGAACTCAAAGAAAACAGTAATCTGGTCATGATGGGTCTCGGCTGGCTGCTGCGCGAGGAAAAACTGATCGTCAGCAAATCCGGCAATACGACGAAATACAGCCTGAGAAAAGATTGAGACCTTGAGGCGTTGAGACGACGGATGTACGGTTTCAGCTCGGCGCCTAAACAATTCGACAACCCGGCCTATGGCCATAACCGGACGCGTAATCCGCGCTTGGTTTTTTACTCCCAAAAAATTTCATGCATTTTTTACGATAAGGCAGTAACTTAATACATGGAGTCGTTCGCAGAAAAAAAATGCCGCGCCAAACGCATTATCGCGGAACTGGAACAGATGTATCCGGACGTAAAATGTCAACTCGATCACGGCGATCCCTATCAGCTGCTGGTCGCCACTATCCTTTCCGCCCAGTGTACGGACAAGCGCGTCAACATGGTTACACCGGCACTTTTTGAACATTTTCCGGATATCCGCTCCATGGCGGAAGCCGACCGGGATAAACTCATTGAAGATATACGTTCCACGGGTTTTTTCAATAACAAGTCAAAAAATCTCATTGCCTGCTGCCGGGACGTGATCGCCCGTTTCAATGCCGAAATACCTGATAATATCGATGACCTGACCAGCCTGCCCGGTGTGGGACGCAAAACGGCGAATGTTATTCTTAACCATATATATCATGTACCCGCCATTGTCGTCGACACCCATGTCGCCCGGATCTCCCGGCATCTGGGACTGACGGAGCAGACAGATGCTGTTAAAATCGAATTTGAGCTTCAGAAGATCCTTCCGGAAGATGCCTGGATCGCGTGGAACCATCAATTGATCAATCACGGCCGAAAGATCTGTATTGCACGGCGGCCCCGTTGCCCCCGCTGCGGTCTGCGGCCGCTTTGCCCGGGTCCCTATGAAGCATAAATTATTTATATTATCGTGTCTTTTCGCTCTCCTTTCCGCCGAACCCCGACAGGAAATTCGGCAGGGAAAGGTCAATGTTTATTTCGCGGAAAAGGATAAGCACATTGCCTCCATTGCGGCAAAGGCCGTAGCGGAACAACAGGAGCGCCTGGAAACGCGTTACGGTCTCTCTGTCCGGACAATGCGCATCTTCATTGCAAAAAACAAGGAACAATATTCGCAGCTTTCGGGGACTTCTTCCCCGGTGTGGAGCGCGGGACTCGCATCCCATGACCGGATGCTGGTCAAAAGTCCGTCTTTCAGCCGTCAGACCGTTGCGGAATTCCGCAGGACGCTTCTCCACGAAACGGTGCATCTTGCCGTCGCTGATCTTGAGCTTCCCGTCTGGTTCAATGAAGGATTTGCACAATATGAATCCGAAAACTTCAGTCTCAACCACAAGGTGATTATCAGCCGCGCCGTCTGGCAGAACGATCTTCTCCCTTTCGGGGAGATCGAAAATTTGTCCCGCATGCAGAAACGCGATGCCGAACTGGCCTACGCGCAGAGCCTGGCCGCCGTGAGCTTTCTTATTGAGAAATACGGCATTGAACTTCTTTCAAAATGCCTTTACTTCACAAAAAAATATACGCATTTTCAAACCGGGTTCCGGAATGCCTACCTGATGCCTCCGGAAATTTTTGAAAGGCAATGGCGCAGCAATGCCGAAAAACGTTACCGCTTTTACATAATTCTTGATATGCGCGGCGTTTTCTGGATGCTGATCACCCTGCTTTTTCTTCTGGCATATTTATTTTCCCGGCTGCGCCGCTGGCGGCTTTTAAAAAAATGGGAACAAGAAGAAGAGGAAGAGAGCTTACTCCTTAATGAAAGTGAGGCCGCAGAAAATGAACAATCATAGGATCGTGAAAATTCTTCTGCTCTTTTTCACGGCGTCAGCGGCAGTCGCCGCCATTCCGGCGCAGATCAGTAATTTCGCCTCTCCGGCCTACTGGGGAATGGCGCATTCCGGCGGAGCAGTCGCGGAAATCGGCAACGCCTATTGGCTGAATCCCGCCCTGCCCGCTTATGATACACCGTACAGTATCCATCTTTATGAGTCCTTTCTCCCGGGAACCGGTATCTTTATCTCCGAATTGTCGGGACATTATCGTTTACACGAAAAACACGTGTTGAGCAGCGGCCTGAATGTTGAGAATTACGGAAAATTCGAAGCACGGGACAGCGAGGGTATCCCGGAAGGGGAGTTCACCGCTTCCCAGTACCAGTATTTCCTGGGATACACCTACCGGCTTTCAGCGCATTTCCGGGCAGGGGCACAGATGGTACTGCAGGGAAACCGCATCGACGTTTCCCGGGAACATGCCGTTTTTCTGCGTTACGGTTTTGTATATGCCTTCGGTGCCCGTGACAATATGCTGGGATTCAGCGGGGTCACGGACGGACTCGAGAACCGCTGGCGGGCATCATTTTCGCACGAACTTGAATACCTTCCGGTACGTCTGAATGTTGATTTCCGCTGGTACGGCGATGACTGGGATCCCGCCGCGTTCCGGGACCCTGAAAGTAATGCTTTCGACTTCGGTTCCGCAGCCGGATATTTCGCCGGGAAACTGACACTGGGTGCTTTTATCCATATCGGGGAGGACCTGCGCCTGCTGAGCGGGATCGATCTTGCGAGGCTGAATATGCGGACCAACTCTTTCGGACTGGATACCATTCTCCGCGGTATGGCGCTGGGAGTACAATACCGCTACGACCGTATCGAATTTTCTCTCGGCATGTATCATTATGCGAATTTCACGACCATGACCGCCCTGGGGATTTCCTGGAACGGAAAATAAAACCTTCCCGCTTCTTCACTTCTTTGCTTCTTAGTTTATTTGCTTATTTGCTTCTTCGCTTCTTTTCCGTTGAAAAAAATGCTGCATGAGCGCCCGGGAGGGCTCTTCCAGAACAGAAGCGATGATCTTTACACGGTGATTCAGACGCGGATCCTCACAGAGATGATACAGAGAATCACAGGCGCCGGCTTTCGGATCGGCGGCTGCATATACACAGGTACCCAGTTTTGCCAGCAGCATCGCACCGGCGCACATGGCACAGGGCTCCAGGGTAACATAAAGGGTGCAGTCATTAAGCCTTTTATCTTTCAGCGTTTCGCAGGCTGCGGTAATGGCGATCATCTCGGCATGAGCTGTGGGATCCTTCAGGGTCTCAACCAGGTTATGTCCGCGGGCAATGATCCGGTTATCCCGGACGATCACGGCCCCTACCGGGACTTCATCATTCCGGAAGGCCTCTTCGGCCTCTTTGTAAGCCGCCTTCATCCAGTACTCATGTCCAAAAGGATCTATCAAATCCTGCATTCCAATCCCTCAGCCTGATTTTTCCTGTTCTCCATTACCACTTCTAATTTCCTTATCTCATTCTCATTCTCATTCTTATTCTTATATCTTATTCTTATTCTTAATCTTATTCTTAATCTTATTCTCTCTCCTGCGCGCTTCCTTTCTTTAAGCTTCGGAGACCCAATCCAGCTCGACAACTAGACATCTCCCCAACTCGACGTCTCATTCTTATTCTTATTCTTATTCTTATTCTTAATCTTAATCTTAATCTTAATCTTCATTCTTATTCTTCTTTCTCCTCAACACCAGCACTCTGTCATCCTGCTGATAGTCTTTGACGATCTTCTGCTCAAAAGAAGAAAATATCTTACGGAGCGGGGCGGTCTGCGCATTTCCGCCGTACTCAAGCAGGGCAACTCCCCCGTCTTCAAGCCAGTCCGTAAAATGTTCAGCAAAAAAACGGTAGTAGGCAAGTCCGTCGCCGGAATCCGATAATGCCATATAGGGTTCGTAATGCGAGACATTCTTATCGACGTTCTGCATTTCCTCACCGGAAATATACGGCGGATTACTGACGATCATGTCAAAGGGACGTTCGGGCCTGTACCTGCGGATATCCTCATACAGGATGCTGATCCGGTTCTCGAGGTTATAAAAGCGGATATTTCTCTGCAGGACCTTCACGGCATCCGCGGAAGATTCCACGGCAAAAAGCCGTGACGGCGGAATATGCATGGCAAGCGCCACGGCGATACAGCCGGAACCGGAGCCGATGTCCAGAATACGTATATCCGCAGCCGGTGTAAAGCTTTCTTTTTCTTCCCCGTCCCCGTCCTTTTCACTGCTTTCCGCAGGTTTTTTTTCTTTTTTCACCGCCGAACGCTTATCCCGCTCCGCTTTTGCTTTTATCAATTCCGGAGCAAGATCAACGGCTGTTTCCACCAGTCGTTCGGTCTCCGGCCGCGGGATCAGCACTTTGTCGCTGACCGTTAGTTTCAGTCCGTAGAATTCGCAGGAGCCGACAACCTGCTGAACGGGCTGTTTTGCAGCACATTTCAACAGCAGCGGTTTAAAACGCGCGCGTTCGTCGTCCGTCATGGAGCGGTCGTACTGAAGATAAAGATCGATACGGCTGCAGGAAAGGATGTCGCAAAGCAGCCATTCGACTACGGTCCTGGCATTGTCCACACCTTTGGAAGTCAGATATTCTTCCGACCATTTCAGAATATCAAGGACTGTCCATGTTTTTGTGTTTGTCATGCTTAAAGATTTTTTAATTTTTCGATATTATCGGCAAGTTTAAGCTGTTCGATCATTTCAAACAGGTCACCGTCCATGATCGCCTGAAGCTGATGGCTGGTATAGTTTATGCGGTGGTCGGTAACCCGGCTCTGCGGAAAGTTGTAGGTGCGTATCTTGGCACTGCGGTCGCCGGTGGAAACCTGTGATTTCCGTTCGGCATCCATTTTGGCATTCTGCTCTTCGATCTGGTGCTGAAGAAGGCGGGAGTACAGTATTTTCAGTGCCTTTTCCT
This sequence comes from Fidelibacterota bacterium, assembly GCA_046482575.1. Classification (GTDB taxonomy): domain Bacteria; phylum Fidelibacterota; class Fidelibacteria; order Fidelibacterales; family Fidelibacteraceae; genus M50B103. The sequence goes on along the minus strand of JAWOEU010000140.1, from coordinate 11,108 downwards.
TATTCTTGTGCTGGGAACGTTCATCCTGACATGCAACGACCACACCGCTTGGAACATGGGTAATGCGGATGGCGGAATCGGTCTTGTTGACATGCTGGCCGCCGGCTCCGCTGGCGCGGTAGGTGTCAATGCGCAGATCCGCATCATTGATCTCTACATCGACCTTTTCCGCTTCGGGAAGTACGGCCACGGTTGCCGCAGAGGTATGGATGCGTCCCGAGCTCTCCGTTTCGGGAACCCGTTGTACGCGGTGCACGCCGGATTCGTATTTCAGCTGACCGTAGGCACCGTCGCCCTCGATCTTAAATGATATTTCTTTAATGCCGCCCACACCGATAAAACTGGCATTCAGTTCCTCGATCTTCCAGTTCATCCGTTCCGCAAAACGTACGTACATCCGGTAAAGATCATGCGCGAACATTGCGGCCTCATCGCCGCCGGTTCCCGCGCGGACCTCCACGATGGTATTCTTATTGTCATTGGGGTCTTTGGGAATGAGCAGGAACTTGATGGATTCCTCCATTTTCTCCTGTTTTTCCCGGAGTTCGTCAAGTTCTTCTTTTACCAGTTCTTTGAGTTCTTCATCTTTCCCGTGAAGCACGGATTCATCATCTTTAATTTGCTCAAGCAGGGATTTATATTCTTTATGGATATCCATGATAGGCTCAAGCTGCTTGCGCTCCCGGGAAAGTTCTTTGGACTTTTCCTGGTCCTGAAAAGTCGCGGGATCGGAAAGTTGCCGTATCACTTCGTCATAGCGTTCTTTAATTTCCTCAAGTTTGTCAAGCATGGCTGTTCTCCGTGTTACGCTATCGCTTCAGCAACAAATTTTCCGCCCTTGTATTTTTCCCAGTCATCGCCAAAACCCGTTTTCAGGGCCGCAACGGCGCATTCGATCATTTTATCATCCGGCTCGCGCGTCGTAATGCGTTGAAGCCAGAGTCCCGGCCGGGTCATCCATGAAACATACCACGTATCCAGGTGCCGGCTTGAAAATTTCAGAACTTCGTATCCCAGGCCCATAACGACCGGAATAAAGGGAAGATGATAAAGCAATCGTGTCTGTATGGTCAGCGGACTCTGTGTGGCGTAGATAACGGCAGCGTCCAGAATGGCATAGATAATGATAATGTTGATCATGGTAATAAAGAGAAAGCTGGTCCCGCAGCGCGGATGAAAACGGGAATATTTCCTGATATTTTCCGTTGTCAGTTCTTCACCCGATTCGAAGGCGTAGATCGTTTTATGCTCTGCACCGTGATAGGAAAAAAGCCGCCGGACATCTTTCATCAGACTGATAAGGATAAGATAGAGCAGAAAGAATGCGATGCGGAATATGCCGGCGCTGACATTGAACAGTACCGCCGTCTCCCGGAGTCCGAAAAGTTTTTCCGTGACCCACATGGGGGCGATGATAAAAAGAACGACTGCCAGAGCGACGGCAAAAAGCGTGCTCAGTCCGCCGCCGATCTTTGCCAGAATGCTGTCCTGTTTCTTACTCTCTTCGGGATAAGCGATATCCGCGGAAAAATTCAGTGTCTCCATACCGATCTTCAGGGATTCGAACATGGAGACCACACCCCGGATCACCGGGCGGGCGTAGAATTTTTTCTTTTTGGACAATGAGGTGAACGGCTTGCGCTCGGTAACGATCTCTCCCTTCGGATTGCGGACCGCAGTGGCGTAAGCCCCGGGGGTGCGCATCATGACACCCTCCATCACGGCCTGTCCGCCTACAAGGACCGTGTTCTTTTTCTCCGTATTTTTTTTCATGATATGTTTCCGGGATGTGAAAGTTGTAAATCAAACAAAAAATCATCCCGGAGGTGCGGGATGATCTTGTATTTTCGGAAAGCGGCAGCTACTTGTCTTTTTTTATGCCGTATTTCCTGTTGAATTTCTCAATACGTCCCGTGGTATCCAGGTATTTCTGCTTTCCCGTAAAGAACGGATGGCAGGCGGAACAAATATCAACCTTCATGTCCTTCCCGGATGTGCTGCGCGTTTTTATGACATTGCCGCATGCACAGGTCACGGTGACTTCTTTGTATTTCGGATGTATTCCTTTTTTCATGTTCGGCTCCTAAATGATCGGTCTTTCAAAGCCGTGTATTTTACGATATGATTTCGCGTTAGTCAAGGAAAAGTTGCATTTCGCTTTACCTGAGTCGCGTTTAAAGACCCTGTCCCTCCGGAACATTACCCGTATCTGCCGGCGGCAGGACAGGATGAGCACTCCGAAGATGCGGGAAAACACCGCTGCAAACCGTTATTCGACGTTTTTTTCCGGATATGATCATCATCTGCCGGGACACCCGGCGCCGGCGGTATCCAAATGAAAAAATTGACAAACCCGCCGATCAACATACGAATTTTCTTTCCTTTATCATGAAAAAGTGTGTATACTTACAGACTTTCCAAAAAAACTTGAAATTACGGAGGTTTTATATGAAATGGAGAATAGGGATCGTATTGGCGCTGGCGCTGGCGGTTTCCGCTCACGCACAATTGATCATTAACGAGATCGATTATGATCAGCCCGGTACGGATGATTATGAATTTGTAGAACTGGCAGGACCTGCAGGAACATATAATAATGTGGTCGTTGATCTGATCAACGGGTACGGGGGATCATCCTATAAAACAATTACTCTTGGAAATATTACCCTGACGGACGAAACAGATGGTTATGGTTTTTATGTTATCGGTGTTCCCGATGTCGATAATGTCGATTACTCCAGCGGACTTTCCAGTAACTGGATCCAGAACGGCGATCCCGACGGCGTTCAGCTGATGGTTGACGGCAGTATTGTCGACGGCGTTGCCTATGACGGTGCCCTGAACGACCTGGACGGCAATCCCATGGAAGATGTGGATTCTTTCGGTGACGATATGTGGGAAGGCGGAGAAAATCAATCCATCGGCCGGCTGGGCCTTGACGGATCTCCCTGGGCGGTTTCCACCCATACTCCCGGTGCCATCAATACCGACCAGGTCTTGTCTTCAGATGTCAATTATCCCCCGACCGCAGAAGCCGGTCCTAACCAGCTGGTGCTGATCAACGAAACGGTCACCCTGGACGGTTCCGAAAGCTCGGATCCCAATGAAGATATCGCATCCTATCAGTGGACACAGTTCAGCGGGGTTTCCGTGACGCTTACCGATGCCAGTGCGGCCACGACGACCTTTACAGCGCCGGGAAGCGATGCGGACCTGGCCTTTGAACTGACCGTCACGGACAGCGAGTCCGAGAGCGATAAAGATTCGGTCTATATTACGGTGCGCGAACCGCAGGACAGTAAGCTGATCATCAGTGAATATATTGAAGGAAGCTCAAACAATAAAGCGATCGAACTTTACAATGTTGACGACGCCGCGGCAGGATTGACCGGCTACGCAGTGAAACGCGCCTCGAACGGCGGCGGCTGGAGCGACGAACTCCCGCTCAGCGGAACACTCGGCGCCGGTGAGGTTTATGTGATCGCCAACAATTCCGCTTCTAACGCCATTCTGGATGTTGCAGATACCACCCACAGCGTGACCTGGTACAATGGGAACGATGCGATCGGACTTTTTCTCAATGATGTCCTTGTCGATGTGATCGGCGATCCGAACAGTGATTCATATTTTGACGTCGCGGGCATCAGCGGTGCGGCCGCGGAACACACTCTGATCCGCAAGCCGCATATTGAAACGGGGAATACCGACTGGTCCTCCTCGGCGGGCACCAATGCGGATGATTCGGAATGGATCGTTATGGATCAGGATTATTTTTCGGACCTGGGCACACATACCGCAGGTCCCGTCGCCTATACCTTCTCCAATGCAACGGTCACTACCCCTTTTCCGCAGTCCGGTTCCGAGATCTCCCTCAGTGTGGACATTACGCCCGGCGAGGACGTCTCCGCGCCCTCCACGGTCAAGGTCTGGTACGGAACCGGCGGGGCACAGCCAAATTCCGCCGATATGTGGCTGGAAAGGGGCAATACCTATAACGGCGTCATTCCTTCCCTCAGCCAAGGCAATGTGGTCCTGGAATACTATTTTGAGGCCGAAGACGGCTCGAACACGGCATCTTCCGCCCTTTATAATGTTGTTGTGGCCGGTACTCCCGTTCAGATCTCCGATATCCATGACAATATCGAGACCTATAAAGAACAGATCAAGACCATTGAAGGCGTGATGACCATCGGGGCGGGCGTGCTCCGCGATGACCGCACCTCCGCCTATATCCAGGACAATTCCGGACGCGGACTGAACGTTTACGATGAGACCCTTTATCCCGATCTCGAACGCGGTGCGCGTGTCAAGATCGTGGGTGAGGTCGATCTTTATTATACCACCGTCGAGATCAAGGACATTACCTATCATATTACGGCCACCGGTGAATCACTGCCCGCGGCCCAGCAGGTCAGCGTAGCCGGTGCGAACTCCGACGATCTGGAAGGCACCCTGGCGACGGTCACGGGAACCTTGTCGCGGATCGCGGATTACAGCGGCAGCGAGAACCTGATCCTCTCCGACGGCTCGGACTCCACCATCGTCAAGGTCTGGGGAACGACGGGGATCGATACCGATGTACTGAGCACCGGCACCGAATACGCCATTACGGGTGTCGGCAGCAAGTACAGCGACGAGCATCAGCTCCTGGTCGGCTATCAGGAGGATATTACCGATGATGTCGCGGTCTGCGATGAAGCGGGTATAGCTTCCGGTTTCGGACTCTCTCCGGCCTATCCCAATCCCTTCAATCCGGTCACCAGCATTGAATTTACCCTCGAAGAGGCGGGGAGTTATGAACTTTCGGTGTACAATATTACGGGCCGCCGTATTTCCACGCTCTCAAGCGGTTATGCGGAACCCGGTATTTATAAGCAGGCATGGAATGCGGGCGATGTGACCTCCGGTATCTACTTTATCCGCTTACGATCCGCCGGCCGTGTTGCCACCCGCAAAGTTGTTCTGATAAAATAAACGTGAGAACCTATGAAACGATTGATTTTATTCCTTATGCTGTTCCTGCCGCTGTACATGGCTGCGCAGGATCATCTGATCTTTACCGAACTGGTGCTTCAGCCCTCGGCCGGTGAGTACGTCGTGATCAAGAATCCCACCGCTTCGGATGTGGATCTTGCCGACTACTACATCACGGATGCCACGGACACCGTGAACGGTAAATACTATTACAAGCTTCCCGGCGGGGCGGACTACTGGTCCGGCGGCGGATCGGATTTTATCGCCCGCTTCCCGGACACCAGCATTGCCGCCGGAGGAAGCCTGATACTCGCTTTCGGCCGCGATACCGATTATTTTTCCGAGTACGGCAGCGAAGCAGATTTTTCACTCAAGGGCAGCGGCACAAATGTTATGCTCGATGCCGTTGGCGGTGAAACCACCATCGGCGGTTCACCGAATGCCAAACTGGATAATGCCGAAGAGACCCTGGTGCTTTTTTACTGGGACGGAAGTTCCGCCACCGTGCAGGATGTCGATTACCTGATCTGGGGTGGCGCCACCTACGCTACGGATAAAAGCGGCGTAAGCGGTTATAACAATGATACCCCCGTGAGCAGCCAGTCCTATCTCTCCACCCATGCCGACGGCGAAAAACTGATCCGTACGGACGAAACGGAAGGCACGGAAACGGCCTCCGGAGGAAACGGTATCACGGGACATGACGAGACCTCCGAAGATCTGGCAAACACCTGGACCGTCACGGAGCTCAGCAGCTCCCGGCCCTCCCTGAGCAATGTCAGCTTCACCCCTTCAAGCCCCACCGAACGCGACACCCTGGAGATCAGTGCAACCGTTACGGATGAAACCGGCGGTTTGACCGTTGAATGCGTTTACACCTTCGACGGTGCCCGGACGGCGGAGGCAATGGACCCGGTGAGCGGAACAAGCGATGTGTATTCACTTCGCATTGACCCGCTGGAAGACAGCGGCACATTGAATTATTACGTGCGCGCGGAAAACAGTCTCGGACTCAAAGATTCCACCCTGGTCTACAGCAAGTCCGTATCCGCTTATACGGAAGCGCAGACGATCCGCTACCTGCGTGATAATTTCGACGACCTGGAAGATACCGAGGTCACGGTAACCGCCGTGGTCACCGTTGCCGCCGGTCTGATCAATACCTATACCTCTTATGTTCAGGATAATTCCGGACGCGGCATTAATGTTTACGGCGGTGCCATGAGTGATATCAGCCGCGGAACGCAGGTGCAGATCACCGGTACACTGACCGAATATAACGGTATAATTGAAATTGAAGCCGCCTCCGCGAGCGAACAGGGATCCGCACAGCTTCCGGAAGTGCAGGAATATTCCTGCCAGGCCCTGAATAACAATTATTCGGAGCTCGAAGGCACCCTGGTAAAGGTCCACGGCAGGGTCACTGACCGCGCGGACAATATCGGCGGCGGATCCAACGTCACTCTGGACGACGGTACCGCCTCGCTGATCCTGCGGATCTGGGATTCCACCAACCTTCTTCTCGATGCAACGGCCGACAGTCTGCTCCAGCCGGGAAACTCCGTTGAAGTAACTGCCATCAGCAGTTTTTACAGCGGCGCCGCCCAGCTTCTTCCCGCCTATCCGGAAGACGTTGCTCCCTGGACGGAGGGCGAAGCGGGAACCGGCCAGGTACAACTGGAAGTGGCACCGTATCCCTTTGTCCCCAAGCTGGGCGAGGTGATCAACTACAGTTTTGAATATCCCGACGAAGCCCGGGTGATCATCCGGATCTACGACGCCGGCGGCCGCTATATCACCACACTTACCGATGAATATCACGGGGTGAGCTGGACCCTGGAAAAGCAGTGGAACGGCCGTGACGAACTCGGCCAGCTGCTTCCGCCGGGAACCTATATCATGCACATGGAAGTCATTGAACGCAGTACCGGCAAGGTGCACCGCAAGGCGCAGCCGGTCGTAATCGCCGTTAAAAAATAAAAAGAACCTATGCTTATGAAACGATTACTTGTATGTATTTTGCTGGCCGGCGCCCTGCAGGCGCAGGTCTTCACCGATCAATGGACCGGTGCGGCCGCCGGCGCCGCCGCAGGCGGTGCGCAGGTGGCGGTCAATCAGTCGCTCTGGTCCCATAACTATAATCCGGCCGGTCTTGCGCATAACGAAAATATCGGCGCCGGATTTGCCTTTACGAATCCCGGCACGTACGGATTCGCCTCACTCTCCATGTTCTCCGCCGCCCTTCCCCTCAGTGAAAAATGGGGAACCCTGTCTCTGCACGGAGATATGCTCAGCGTGAAGAACGGCGATGCGGTCCTGAGTTCCGAGAACGCACTGGGCGTTTCGCACGGTGTGCATCTTCTGAAGGACCTGCGCTCCTCACTGTCCCTGGGATATTCACTGAATTTCCTCTTTGTCAATTACGGACAATCCGCCGGACTTTCCGGTGACGGTTCCGACGGGATCGATCTCGGAAGCGTCTCCGGTCTCGGCATGGATGTGGGACTGCAGGCCAGTCTGCGCAACCGTGCCTGGATGGGCATCGCGGTCAAGAACATCAATGCACCGAAATTCGGCAGCAGCGAATCGGAAGCCGAGGCATTGCGGAAATTCGTGGTCGGACTGGGATATTCTCCCTACTACGGACTTACATCCTCCTTCGAGATCGAGAAGGTTTTCGGACAGGACGCACAGTACCGGGCGGGACTGGAATATGCGATCATGGAATGGTTCAGTCTCCGGACGGGCTTTTCCACCTATCCCAGCCAGCTGACCTTCGGTTTCGGTGTGGAAAAATCTTTTATCAGTGTGGATTACGCCTTTGTTTCCCATCCCGTTCTGAACGGGACTCACGTGTTCACCCTGGAGATCTATAAACCTTAGTATTGGCATTTATTATGAAAAAACATCTATTCATTCTTTTTCTGAGTATTTTTCTGGTACTGGGTGCGTTCGCCGGGGAAAAGATCGATATCAACAGCGCTTCCGCGGAGGAGCTTCGGGAACTGCCGGTCCCGGAGCATGTGGTGGAGCTGCTGGAAGAGTATCTGCTCTATCAGGGCGAACTCTCTTCCGTGTATGAGATCCGGGAGATCGAGGGCATTTCCTATCCGGAATTCCTTGCACTGAAAGATGCTGTCGCCATTTTCCCGAAATCGGAATTCGACGAAACGGAGCAGAAGATCGAGGACCGCTATTACCGCCTTGAAAGCATGATGAATGACGAGGGCGCCTCGGAAGGTCTTGTGGAAAGCTGGATCGACCTCTTTACCAATCCCCGGGATATCAACCAGATGGACTTTTACGACCTTCAGAACCTCCCGGCGGTTTCGCCCGTGGATGCCGCTGCGGTAACGAGCTTTTTGGCGGAAGGCAAAGAGATCAAATCGGCGCGTGATCTTCGCGGCATCGAAGGTATCAGCTATTACGGCTACCGGAACATATCCGATTATGTCCGCTATACCCACGACAGCACCGCCACCTGGAACGGTTATTTTACCGCAACCGTCAAAGATTTTGCGGCTCAGATCGCCCCGGATGCGGAGGGCGGACTGATGGACCAGATCGTTTACGACAAATATCCGCTGGATAAATATTATAAACTGCATGTTAATTACGGACAGAAACTGGGTTTCGGACTCGCATATACGCAATCTCTGGCAGAAGACATGCCTGTCTTCGGCGGAACCCGGATCCCGAAAGTAAAAGCATATGCCCGGATCAATGATATTTCGCTGGGAAAATTCGGAAACATCAATAAGTTTATTGCCGGAAATTATATCGCGTCCTTCGGCCAGGGAGTGGTCCTGGAGACCGTGGATTATTTTACACCGCGGAAATCCGGCTACGGCTGGCGCAAGCGTCTGATCGGCATCAACGGGGATGCCTCCCGTTCGCGGACCTATTCCCAGAGCGGAGTGACCGGGGAATACCAGTTCAAGTGGTTATACCTGACGCCGTTCTTTGCTTACAACACCCGCGATGCGGTCCTGAACCCGGACAGTTCCTTTTCGAGCCTTATCCGTATGGAGCCGCGTGTCGATAACGGCCTGAACGGAAATATCTCGCAGGGACTGATGAACAATCTTCATGAATTGATGTACGGAAGCAATATCCGTTTCCAGCCTATTCCCCAGGCACATATTGGAATGACCTTTTACGAGAGTCTCTACGACCGCAGGCTGGACTATCAGCCCGAGACCATTATTGCCAATATGAGCAAATATCTGGGACATATGGGTAATTCTGCGGATGCGGAGATCGAGGCAACGTATGAATCCAGCGCCTCTTCTGCGCTCTGGAGCAAAGCGAAAGCTTACCGGCGGGTTATGGGTGCGGATTTCTCCGTGAACCTTAAGAATGTCGTTTTTCAGGGCGAGATCGGCGTGCTTGACAACGACGGGAGTGTCCTGAATTTCAGTAATGATCCTGTTGCATGGACAGTGAATATGTACTGGCAGTTCGAAAATTTCAACTTCCTTGCATTGTACCGCAGTTATGATCTTGGCTACGATAATCCTTACCAGCGCTCTTTTTCCAATTACACCCGCTATAAGACCACGATCTATGAAGATATCTATTATCTGCAGGACGATGCCTACGGTTTTCTTTATTCCGGGACCTCCCAGCCGCAGGCGGAAAAAGGATTTTATTATTCGACGCGCTATCAGCTTTCACGGGCGCTCATCCTGAATATGGAGCATGATATCTGGGAACGGGTGGCCGACCGGGCAAAATACAACCGCCTGGTGGCACGTGTGGAATACCGGCCGGTTTTCAATTACCGTATCCGCCTGCGCCACAAATGGCAAAGCCGCTACCGGGATAATTTCTTCACATCCAACGTTTACCGTTCATATGAAACGATACTCGGCAATGAATTCTATCTCTCGCGCTTTGACCGTATCGATTTCGAACTGATCTTCGGATATACGGAATTCTCGCCCCGCGCCCGGCTGGTCTATACCACGGCCGGCGGCCGGTCCCTGGTCGGAAATGCCGGCTCGCCCTCGCGCGCGATACGTGCCGGGTTCACCCATAATTTCAACGACTATTTCAAGATCATCGGATCCGCCATGCTCTATAACGGTTTTATATGGAATTTCGAAGACACCGATTTCCGGGTAACAAACTCTCCCGTGGATTCCTTCCGCGGATGGCTTACACTCTACAGCCGCATCACCGAAAACCTGTCCCTGCGTTTCAAATATACCGTGGATACCCGCATGGACCAGAGCAATATCGTAGAGTCCTATATCGAACTGGATGACGGTTCGCGGCTTCAACTGGATAACACCTATTATCGTTTGGCGACGAACGATTTCAGGCTGCAAGTAGATTATCGATTTTAATTTATAAGAGGAATGTGTATGACTCGCAAACACGTTTTGGCATTATTACTTATCACCGTCCTGGCAGCAGGATCGCTTTCCGGACAGGTGTATTTTCAGTACATGGGATTGGAGCAAACTCCCAAACACAGCGGACGCAGCCTTTCCCTCGGCGGATCAGCTCTGGCACTAGAACAGGATCCGGTTGCGGGACTGCATAATCCCGCCGCCCTTTTTACAAGGGAAGATGCGCTCTCGGTGCATGCCGGACTGGATCTCAGCGCCTTTACCGAACGCCGTTCCTTTCCCGTACAGGACAGTTTCGGCGATTTTCTGGCGGAGAACGACTATGTTTCCAACCGTTTTCAAAAATGGGGCGGCGACATGGCGCTGTACTATTCCCAGGAGGGCTTTTCGGCATCCGCCGGCTGGTTTACGCTGGAAAATCTCAGGTATGATTACCGGGAAGAGATCCGCTCGGACCTTGGTACCGGGACGTACGACCGCGATCCGCTAGCCGGACTGCATAAGGTCTCTTTCAGCGGACTCCTGCATGGTTTCAATATTGCCCTTGCTCACGATATCGGCGAACATTTCGCACTGGGGTATTCCTATACCCGTTTATTCGGCAGCGGCATGGAAGAGGGTTTCGGTGTGATCCCGATCCTCAACGACAACAAACTGTCCTCAAGCGATACGACTTATTTTCCCGCCGAACTCCGCAAAGCATCGGGCAGTAATGTCAACCTCGGTCTGACCGCAGATATCACCAAGCGCCTGCGGACCGGGTTTCATGTTGAAATG